>DATHIT010000269.1:0-3290 GCA_035489915.1 Pseudonocardia sp.
AGCACGACGGCCCGGGGAGGTGCACGCGCGGTGAACGCCGAGGAGCGCCGGTTCGCGGTATTGCGCGCGATCGTGTCGGACTACGTCGCAACCCAGGAGCCAGTGGGTTCCAAGGCGATCGTGGAGCGGCACAACCTCGGGGTATCCAGCGCGACGGTACGCAACGACATGGCGGTGCTGGAGGAGGACGGCTACATCGCCCAGCCGCACACCAGCGCGGGGCGCATCCCCACGGACAAGGGCTACCGGCGGTTCGTGGACCGGATCAGCGATGTCAAGCCGTTGTCGGTGGCCGAGCGCCGGGCCATCCAGTCCTTCCTGGGCGGCGCGATGGACCTGGACGACGTGCTGCGCCGCAGCGTGCGGCTGCTCGCGCAGCTGACCCGGCAGGTCGCCGTGGTGCAGTACCCGACGCTCACCCGCTCCACCGTGCGGCACGTCGAGCTGGTCGCCCTCACGCCGGCCCGGCTGATGCTGGTGCTGATCACCGACAGCGGCCGGGTGGACCAGCGGATGGTCGATCTCGGCGAAGTGCTCACCGAGGAGTCGGTGGCCCGGATCCGCACGATGTTGAACGCCTCGGTCGCCGGCCGGCGCCTGTCCGAGGCCTCGGTGCTGGTTGCCGAGCTTGCTGAGGACGCGCCGGGCGACCTGCGGGACGCGGTGACCACACTGGCCATGGTGCTCATCGACACCCTGGTCGAACATCCCGAGGAGCGGCTGGTGCTGGGCGGCACCGCCAACCTCACCCGTAACGTGGCGGACTTCCCAGGCTCGTTGCGCCAGGTGTTGGAGGCGCTCGAGGAGCAGGTGGTGGTGCTCAAGCTGCTGGCCTCGGCGCACCGCCCCGGCACGGTGCGGATCAGCATCGGGGAGGAGAACGAGGCCGAGGAGATGCGCTCCACGTCGGTCGTGTCCATCGGCTACGGCCAGGGGGAGATGCTGCTCGGTGGAATGGGTGTGGTCGGGCCCACCAGGATGGACTATCCGGGGACGATCGCCGCGGTCCACGCGGTTGCTAGATATGTAGGTGAGATCCTGGCTGGGCGATGAGCCCGGACCAGGCGGGGCACCCGGCGTGATCGCACCCGGGTACGAGTGAACTGTTCGAGGGACATGAGGAACGCAAGGGTGGCCAGGGACTACTACGGGGCGCTGGGCGTCAGCAGCGACGCCGGGCCGGACGAGATCAAGCGGGCCTATCGCAGGCTCGCTCGCGAGCTGCACCCCGATGTCAATCCCGAGCCCGGCGCTCGGGAGCGGTTCGCCGAGGTCAAGGCCGCCTACGAGGTGCTGTCCGACCCGGAGAAGCGGCGCATCGTGGACCTGGGCGGCGATCCGTTGGACAACGGCGCCGGTCGCGGCGGCGGTGACCCGTTCGCCGGCTTCGGTGGGCTCGGCGACATCATGGATGCGTTCTTCGGCACCGCGGCCGCCGGTGGTGGTGGCCGGGGTCCGCGCAGCCGGGTGCAGCCGGGGGCCGATGCGCTGATCCGGATGCGGCTGACCCTGGAGGAGTGCGCGAGCGGGCTCACCAAGGAGCTCACCGTGGACACCGCGGTGCTGTGTTCAGAGTGCACCGGCTCGGGCTGCGCCCCCGGAACCTCGCCGACGATCTGCGACATCTGCGGTGGGCGGGGCGAGGTGCAGAGCGTGCAGCGCTCCTTCCTCGGCCAGGTGGTCACCAGCCGGCCGTGCCCGAACTGCCGTGGCCTCGGCCAGGTGATCCCGGAGCCGTGCCGGCAGTGCGCCGGCGACGGTCGGGTGCGCGCCCGGCGGTCGGTGACGGTGAAGATGCCCGCCGGCGTGGCCGACGGCATGCGGGTGCGCCTGGCCGGGCAGGGCGAGGTGGGGGCCGGTGGCGGACCGGCCGGCGACCTGTACGTGGAGGTCGAGGAGACCCCGCACGACGTGTTCACCCGCGAGGGGGTGGACCTGCACTGCGTGTTGCCGCTGCCGATGACCGCCGCCGCGCTGGGCACCACGGTCCGGTTGCCGCTGCTCACCGACGGCGAGGAACTGGAGCTGGACATCGAGCCTGGCACCCAGACCGGGACTGTGCGCACCCTGCGCGGCCGGGGCATGCCCAGGCTCCGCTCCACCGGCCGGGTGGACGGGCGGGGTGACCTGATGGTGCACATCGACGTGGTCACACCGACCAAGCTGGATGCCCGGCAGACCGAGCTGTTGCGTGAGCTGGCCGCCCTGCGCGGCGACGAGCAGACCGACCTCGCGGTGAACGGGCGCAACGGCGGCGGGCTGTTCTCCCGGCTGCGGGGCGGTCGGAGCGCCCGCTGACCCCGCCGCTGTACCTGGTCGACGAGCTGCCCGCCGGCGAGCACACCGAGCTGGTCGGGGCGGAGGGCCGGCACGCGGCGACCGTCCGGCGCACCCGGCCGGGCGAGCGGCTGCTGGTCGGCGACGGCAGGGGTGGGCTGGCCACCGCCGAGGTGACCGCGGTCGGCCGGGACAGCCTCCAGCTGCGCATCCTGGGGCGCCGGCGGGTACCCCAGCCCCGGCCCACGGTGACCCTGGCCCAGGCGTTGATCAAGGGTGACCGGGGCGAGCTGGCCGTTGAGCTGGCCACCGAGGCCGGGGTGGACGCGGTACTGCCCTGGCGGGCCGCCCGGTGCGTGGCTCGCTGGGAGGACGGTCCGCGCGGGGACAAGGCGCTGGCCCGCTGGAGATCGACCGCGCTGGCCGCCACCAAGCAGTCCCGCCGGCCGTGGCTGCCCGAGGTCACCGAGCCGCTGAGCACCCAGGCGCTGGCCGCCCGCTGCGCCGGGTGCCTCGCGCTGGTGTTGCACGAGGCCGCCACCACACCGATCGCCGAGGCGCTGCGCGCGCTGCCCCCGGACCCCGAGGCCGGACTGGGCGAGCTGCTTCTGGTGGTCGGGCCGGAGGGCGGAATCGCCGACGAAGAGCTGGAGTTGCTGTGCGCGGCGGGTGCTCGACCGGTGCGGCTAGGCCCACAGGTGCTGCGTGCCTCCACCGCCGCAACCGTGGCGCTCGGCGCGATCGGGGCGCTGACCGGGCGGTGGAATGGACACACTGAGTGATAACTTTACCTCTACCTGGGCCGTTAGAGTGACCATCTCGTGTGGTTGAAGCGGCGAGGGTTACGATCTGTTTACCGATGCTTCCGGTAAACTTCGGCCGGACTCGGACAGACATCGGGTGCGTGCACCCGGTGGGGCCGTCGGTCGAGTCCCCCTTTGCCGACGGCCGCCGTGCCGCGGCGGGCGTCCCCCCACGCTCGCCGCGGCGCGGTCCCATCCGTGATGCGCGCC
>DATHIT010000270.1:0-2977 GCA_035489915.1 Pseudonocardia sp.
CAGCCGCTCGCTGGCCCGGGTGCAGGCCAGGTAGAACAGCCGGCGTTCCTCGGCGAGCAGCGGCGCGGTACGGGACAGCGCGGCACTGCTGTCGATCCCGTCCAGCACATCCACCAGCCGCTCGACGCCCAGCAGGGTGCCACGAAGCCGCAGGTCCGGCCAGCTGCCCTCTTGCACCGCCGGCACCGCGACCACCCGCCACTCCCGACCCCGGGCAGCGTGCGCGGTGAGCACCGCGACGGCCTCGCCCTGGGGAGCCCTGGGCGCCAGGCTGTCGCCCGGAATGCGCTGGTCGGTGACGTACTCGGCGAACCCCTCGATGCTGCCGCCGCCGGGCAGCCGGTCGGTGTAGCGGGCGGCCGCCTCGAACAGCGCGACCACCGCGTCCAGGTCCCGATCCGCCTGCGCGCCGGCCGGGCCGGGATGCGAGCTCGCGGCGGCCCACCGCGAGGCCAGCCCGGTGGCCCGCCAGAGCCGCCAGAGCACCTCCTCCGCGCTGGCCCCTTCCCGGTCGGCCGCCCTGACCAGCCCGAGCAGCTCGGCCACCCGGCGCAGCGGGGCGGTGTCCCTGGCGGGCAGCGTGGGCAGCGGGTCGACCTCTCCGTACGCCCCGGTGCGCAGCGCGTCGACCAGCAGGTCATCGCTGGAGCCGTCCTGTTCGGCCTTTTCGTGCTGCCCGGCCGCGTGCAGCCGCAGCAGCCCGCGGCGCAGCCGGCGCAGCCGCAGCGGGTCCGCCGCGCCCAACGGGGAGCTGAGCAACGCCACCGCGGCGTCCGCGTCAATCTGCTCGGGGCGGGCCGCGCAGCGCAGCAACAACAGCAGCGGCAGCACCGCCGGCTGCCGGGACAGCGGCAGTTCGTCCGCCGGAACCGCCATCGGCACCCCCGCGGCCAGCAGCGCCCGCCGCAGCACCGGCAGCGAACGCGTGGTGGACCGCACCAGCACCGCCATCTCCGACCACGGCACGCCGTCGGTGAGGTGTGCGCGGCGCAGCCGGTCGGCCACCCAACCCGCCTCCTGGGCGGCCGAGGCGAACACCTGCACCGAAAGGGCGTCCACACCGGCCAGCGCTGGCGAATCCGGCGCAGTCAGACCCGGCGCTGGTTCCGGGCTGGTCCGCCGCCGGGCCGGGCCTGCGCCGGGCAACCGTTCGGCCAGCCGCACGGTGGCCGCGCGCAGTGCGGGTGCCGCGCGGTGATCGACGTTGAGCACCTCGGTGCGGGCGCCGCCCGGGTCGGCATCACGCAGTGCGCTCGGATCGGCGCCCCGGAAGCCAAGTACCGCCTGATCCGGGTCGCCGGCCAGCAGGAACGTCTCGCCGGCTTCGCCCAGCAGCTGGACCAGTTGCATCTGCTGCGGATCCAGGTCCTGTGCGTCGTCGACCAGCAGGTGCCGAATGCGGAGCCGCTCGGCGGCCAGCAGCGGAGGATCGGCGGCCAGCACGTCCAACGCGGCCGCGACCAGCTCCGCCGCGTCCAGCGCCGGCGAGGTGGCCTGCGGGGCCTCGCTGCCCGCCGAATTGCCGGCCCAGCCGCGCAGCAGGTTGACCTGTTCGTAGCCGAGGAAGAACCGGCCGGCCGCCACCCACTCCGGCATGTCGTGGGCGGCGCCCAGCTCGGCCAGCTCGTACGGGCCGAGGCCGCGTTCGGAGGCCCGCAGCAGCAGCTCGCGCAGCTCGGTGGCGAAGCCGGGCACCCCCAGCGCGGGACGCAGCCGATCCGGCCAGCCCGAGCCGGGCACGTCCCCGGCCAACTCGCCGGCCAACAGCTCACGCACCACCGCGTCCTGCTCGGGGCCGGCGAGCAACCGGGGAGGCGGGTCGCCAACCCGGCTGGCGTGCAGCCGGAGCAACCCGAACGCGTACGAGTGCACCGTGCGCACCAGCGGCTCGCGGACCGTGGCGAACGGCGACCCGGTGCCCTCGGTGAGTCGCGCGGTGATCCGCTCGCGCAGCTCTCCCGCCGCGCGGCGGCTGCCGACCAGCACCAACAACCGCTCCGGATCGACACCGCCGCCGATCCGGCGCAGCACCGACTCCACCAGCACCGCGGTCTTGCCGGTGCCCGGGCCGCCGAGCACCCGCAGGAACCCGTCCCGGTGTTCCACTACCCGGCGCGCGACAGGATCCCAGCGCGGCTCGGCGATCGCCGGGCGGGGCCGGCGAACCAGCAGCGGACGCGTCACGGGGGCATGGAACCACGCCACCCCGACCATGCCGCGGCCCGCCCGGCCGGCCACTCGCGCCACCACAACCCCGGCCTATCCTCGCCGGGTGGACCGGGAGACGGCGGAACGGGTGCGCGAGGTGATCCTGGCGATCCCGGTGGGCAGCGTGCTCAGCTACGGCGAGGTGGCCGCGATTGCCGGGTTGCCGTCGGCCCGGATGGTCGGCCGGCTGCTCTCCGAGGACGGCCAGGACCTGCCGTGGCACCGGGTGCTGCGGGCCGACGGGACGTGCGCGCCGCACCTGGCCGACGAGCAGCTGGCCCGACTGCGCGCGGAGGGCGTCACCGTGGTGAACCGCCGCGTCCGCCGCCCACGCGACTAGCGCGCCGCCCCAAGCTCAGGCCACCGCCAGCTCAGGCCACCGCGCGGGCGGCCAGGGCGTCCCAGTACCTGGTCAGCACGGCATCCACCACGCCGCGCCGCACGCCCAGCGGGTCCGCCGACACGTCCGCGCCCGCCGAGAGCAGCCGGCGCTGGAAGACCCCGGGCGCGAGCAGCCAGCTGGCCACCGCGACCCGCCGCCGGCCCCCCGGCCGCTCCTCCCGCAGCCGGGTCACCAACTCGCCCACCGACGGCGCGCCACCGGCCAGGTAGCCAACGTGCACCGAACAGCCCAGTCGCCGGCCCAACACCCTGGCCACCGCCGCCACCTCGGCGCGGGCGCTCGGATCGCTGGACCCGGCCGCGGCCAGCACCGTGGCGTCCCCCCGCCGCCAGCCCGCGGCGCGCAGCCGGGCCTCGGCGGCGGCCA
>DATHIT010000271.1:0-17720 GCA_035489915.1 Pseudonocardia sp.
TTGCCGGCGTTGGCCACCGCCCGGGTGATGCCAAGGCCCATGTCGTCGTTCGCCGCGAAGAACCCGGTCACGTCGGGGTGGGCGGCCAGGATGTTGGTGGCCTGGGTGAGTGCCTCCTGGCGGTCCCAGTTGGCGGCCACTTGCTGCACCACCTGGATGCCGGGGCCCACCCCGGAGGTGAAGCCCTGCACACGGTCGCCGCTGGTCACGTCGCCGGCGATGCCACCGACCACGGCCACCTTGCCGCCGGAGGGCAGCAGCCGGGACAGTTCCTGGGCGGCGGTCTTCCCGGCGGCGGCGTTGTCCGTGCCGATGTAGGTGGCGATCTTCGCGTTGGCCGCCTGCGCGGCGGCCGGGTCGACCGGGCTGTCGATGTTGACGATCGTCTTTCCGCTAGCGGCGAGCTGGGCGATGCCCTGAACCAGGTTGGTGCCGGAGATCGGGTTCACCACGTAGCAGTTGTAGTCCTGGCCGGCCAGGCCGGTCAGCTTGTCGGCCTGCCCGGTGGTGTCGGTGACCGAGGTGGCGGCCTGCACCGTGGTCTGGACCCCGGCGGTGGCGCTGTCGTCCTCGATGCCCTTCTGCATGGCCTGGAAGAACGGGTTGTCCAGGCCCTTGATCACCGCGGCCACCTTGGGCGGCCCACCCGCCTGGCCAGCCGTGGGCCCCGCGGTTGAGCCGCCGCCACAGGCGGCAAGGCCGAGAACTCCGGCCGCGGCCAGCGCCGCGATGGCCAGTGAGCGGATCGTCCGCTTCGTCGCCTGTGCGTTCGTCACCTGCATGGTGAGCTCCTCGCCGAACTCGAGCGCCTTCGCCCGACCTCCAGCGATTAGAGGCCGTGCTTATGCCTAGTGTCAAGCAAAAGTCTCGCATCTTTTAATTGCAGCTCGGCAGAACTAGGCTGTCCGCGTGAACGAGCCGTCCGGCTGGGCTGTTTCGCCAGCCGTCTCTCCAGCTGTCTCGCCCGGCGAGATGCTGGCGTTGCTGCGCGCGAGCAGCCCTCTGACCAGGGCAGAGGTGATGCGTCGCACCGGGCTGTCCCGCTCCACGGTGGCCCAGCGGCTGGACGCGCTGCTCACCGCCGGGCTGGTGGTGGCCGCCGGCGAGGAGGCACCCGGCCGGGGCAGGCCGGCCGGCCAGTTCGCCTTCCACCGGGACCGGGGCGTGCTGCTCGTGGTCGACGTCGGGGCCACCGCCGTGCGCGCCGCGCTCACCGACCTGACCGGCTCGATCCGCCTCGAGCGGACCACCGCCCTCGATGTGGCCGAGGGCCCGCACCGGGTGCTCGGCGTGATCGACGGACTCTTCGCCCAGATGCTCGCCGAGGCCGGGCGCGCCGCCGCCGACGTGTACGGCATCGGGCTGGATGTGCCCGGCCCGGTGGACATCGGGAGCGGTCAGGTGGTCAGTCCGCCGATCATGAGCGGCTGGGACCGGTTCGACATCCCCGGCTGGTTCCGGCCGCGCTACGGCTGCCCGGTGATGGTGGAGAACGACGTCAACGCGATGGCCTTCGGCGAGCAGCGCAGCGTGTACCCGGACACCGAGGCGCTCCTCATGATCAAAGTGGGCACCGGCATCGGCGCCGGGCTGGTCGCCGGCTCGGCGGTGTACCGGGGTGCCGACGGGGCGGCCGGGGACATCGGCCACATGCAGCTGACCGTGCCGGGCGAGACCACGCAGCCCGAGTGTCGCTGTGGGAACACCGGGTGCGTGGAGGCCCGCGCCGGCGGCTGGGCGCTGGTCCGCGATCTGCGTGCGGCCGGTTACCCGGTGAGCACGGTGGACGAGGCGGTGGCGCTCATCCGGACCGGCGACACCACCGCGGTTGGCCTGGTCCGCCGGGCCGGGCGGTTGCTCGGCGGCGCGGTGGCGGACGCGGTGAGCCTGCTCAACCCGAGGGTGGTGGTGATCGGCGGTCAGCTCGCCGCCGCGGAGGAGCAGCTGCTGGCCGGGATCCGGGAGATGGTGTACCGCCGCTCGCTGCCGCTGGCCACCGCGCGGTTGCGCATCGTGCGCAGCACCCTGGGGCAGCGCGCCGGGCTGGTCGGTACTGCCCTACTGCTGGCCGACCTGGTCTTCGCGCCGCGCCGCATCGACGAGCTCCTACTCGCCTGAGCGTGCGGCGTTAGGCCGGTCGGCGGGCTACCGGTAGGCAGATGGCGGTGATCAGTAGGTCGGCTTCGACCAGCCAGCGGCCGGTGAAACCGCGCAGCTCGACGCCGTCCACCCTCGGCCCGGGGACCAGCAGCTCGGCATGGAAGTCGCCGGTCGACTCCAGGGTCACCGACGCCTCCTCGAAGCCCAGCCAGCGCCTGGCCAGCGGAAACCACGCCTTGTACACCGACTCCTTGGCGCAGAACAGCATGCGGTCCCAGTGCACCGAGGGCTCGGCCGCGGCCAGCTTGGCCAGCCGGGGCAGCTCCTCGTCCCGGGCGATCGCGCCGAGCACCCCGTCCGGCAGCGGCGCGTGCGGCTCGGCGTCGATGCCGATACTGTGCATCCCTTCGGCCAGGGCGAGGGCGGCCGCCCGGTAGCCGGCGCAGTGGGTCATGCTGCCCACCACGCCGGCGGGCCAGATCGGCTCGCGGCGCTCCCCGGGAAGCACCGGCGCCGGAGCCACTCCCAGCTCAGCCATCGCCCGCCGCGCGCAATGCCGGGCCGTACCGAACTCCCGCCGCCGCTTCTCCACCGCCTTCGCTACCTCCGCCGCCTCCTCCGGGTACATCAACGACTCGGCGACGTCGGTGAACGCCTCGGCACACGCCACCCCGGCGGGCAACAGCTTCTCGATCACTTCCGCACGCCCAGGATCGGGCGGGCGAGCGTCTCCGGCAGGCCTCGCCGGCGCCACTCCCTGGGGTAACCCAACGACACCTCCTCGAAGGGCACCCCGGCATAAACCGTGGACCGAGGGATGTGCAGATGCCCGTACACCACGGCCGCGGTGCGGTACCGGGTGTGCCAGTCGGCGGTGAGCTCGGTGCCGCACCACTGGGCGAACTCTGGATAGTGCAGCACCGCGGTCGGTTCACGCACCAGCGGCCAATGGTTCACCAGGACAAACGGAATCTCCGAGTCATATGCGTCGAGCCGGCGTTGCGCCTCGGCCACCCGAGCCCGGCACCACGCCTCCCGGGTGGGATACGGGTCCGGATGCAGAAAATGCTCGTCCGTACACACCACCCCGGTCTCGTACGCGTATGCAAGTGAGGCTTCTTTGGTATCCGTACCGGGCGCCCGGAAAGTGTAGTCATAGAGCAGAAACAATGGCGCGATGCGCACCGGGCCGCCGGCACCCCGCCACACCGGGAACTCATCCTCCGGCGTCAACACGCCCAGAGCCTGGCACGTCTGCACCAGGTGCTGGTAGCGCGGCACCCCCCGCAGCTGGACCGCATCCTTCGGATGAGTCCACAGCTCGTGATTTCCGGGAACCCAGATGACCGTGTCGAACCGATTGCGCAGCACCGATAACGCCCATTCGACGTCCTCGACCGTCTCCGCCACATCGCCGCACACGATCAGCCAGTCGCCCGGCGAATTCGGCACCAGGTTTTCCACAATCTCACGATTTTCTGAATAACCTACGTGCAAATCGCTCACCGCGACCAGGCTTGCGGGGGGCACCGGCATAGCTCGATCCTAATACGCGCTGATCGCGCGCACCGCCCGTCCGGTCAGTTAGTTAGGACGCATGGACAGCGCCGAGGACCTTGCTCAGGAACTCCTGGATGTGCTCGGTCACGGCGTCGAGGTGGCTCTCCAGCAGGAAGTGCCCGCCGTCCAGCAGGTGAATCCGCGCGTTCGGCAGGTCGGCGGCGAAGGCCCGTGCCCCGTCCGGGCCAAAGATCTCGTCGTTGCGGCCCCAGACGGCGAGCAGCGGGACCTGGCTGGACCGCAGGTACTCGTGCAGCCGTGGGTAGAGCGGGAGGTTCTTGGCGTAGTCGCGGAACAACTTCAGCTGTATCCGGTCGTTGCCGGGCCGGCTGACCAGCGCGTGGTCATGCAGCCAGGTATCCGGGCTGACCAGGGTCGGGTCCGACACCCCGTGCGTGTACTGCCAGCGGATCGCGTCAACTCCGAACGCGGGTCGAATGGCGGCTTCGTTCTCCGGGGTGGCCTCCTCGGCGTAGGCCCACAGCGGCGCCCAGAACTCCGGCACAAAGCCCGCTTCGTAGCCGTTGCCGTTCTGGGTGATGATGCCGAGCACCGCGGACGGGTCGCCCAGCGCCAGCCGCCAACCGACCGGTGCGCCGTAATCCTGCACGTAGATCACGTACCGCCGGACCCCGATCTGGTCCAGCAGCTGCGCGGTCAGCTCGGCCAACGTGTCGAAGGTGTAGTCGAGCTCCTCCACCGGCGGGGCGTCGGAGAGCCCGAACCCGAGGTGGTCGGGCGCGATCACGTGGTAGTCCTCGGCCAGCCGTGGGATGAGGTCCCGGAACATGAACGAGCTGGTCGGAAAGCCGTGCAGCAGGACCACGGTCGGGGCGTCGATGGGGCCCGCCTCGCGGTAGAAGAGCCGGTGGCCGCTCACGGTCTGGTAGCGGTGGTGAACCTGAGCCATGTCTAACCCCTTTGCGTGCCTGAAGTGGTTAGGCGCAGCAAAGCATCAAGTGCCTAACCTGTCAAGTACGCTCTAAGGGTTAGAAGGTTGTCAACCGAGCTCCGCGCTGTCCGTCACCCGCAGCTTCCGCCGCGCCCTGTCGTAGAAGCTGGACCCGGAGAACCGGACCACCTTCCCGCCGTCCAGGTCGACGCCAAGGCGCATGATGTCGCCCGGCCTGACCTCCGCCTGGACCTCCCCGTCCACCTCCAGCGCCAGCACACCGCTGCCGGCGAGCACCTCCAGCGCCAGCTGTTCGCTGCAGCTGAGGAACAGCGAGCGGTTGAACGACGAGTGCGGCGCCACCGGAGTCACCAGCAGCCCCTGCGCGCGCGGCGAGACGATCGGGCCGCCGGCGGAGAAGTTGTACGCCGTCGAGCCGGTCGGGGTGGCCACGATGATCGCGTCAGCGGTGTAGCGGACGAACGGTTTGCCCTCCACCCACAGCGCCACGGCGGCCATGCCCTGCCCCGGGCGGCGCACCATCACCACGTCGTTGTACGCGGTGCTCGAGCGGTCCCGCACGCTGGCGGTCACCGATACCCGGGTCTCCACCACGTGTTCACCCTGGCTGATCATCTCCAGCGCGGCGGGCAGGTCCGGCACGTCGACCTCGGCGAGGAAGCCCAGCCGGCCCAGGTTGACGCCAAGCACCGGGACGTTGTGGCCGTTCACCATGCGCAGCGCGCGCAGCATGGTGCCGTCTCCACCCAGGCTGACCAGCAGGTCGACCTCGGCCGCCAGCTGACTCGCGTCGACCGGTTCGGCGAGGTCACGCAGCCGGTCCAGCTCCTCGGCCAACCCGAGCACCCGGATCCCCCGGGCGGCCGACCACGCCGCGACGGCCTCCACCGCCTCGGCGTTGTCCCGACGCGGGTGCAACACCAGGCCGACCGCGCCGAGCTTCGCCAGACCCGGCTGCGTATCCGTCCCGGCGCACGGGTCCACCATTTCCGCCACTGACTCTGCCAAGGCGCCCTCGACCACCGATCGCTCGTCGCTCCCCAGGAAGAGCCGCCAAGGTAGACCGACCGCTCCAGCGACCAGGCTAATCCTCTTCGATCAGAGCCGGCCGGACTTGTTGAGACGTCGACGAACCCCGGCCGGGACCTAGGACCCCGCGGAACCCCGGTCGGCGGCCTGGGAGAAACGCAGGTAGCGGACCAGCAGGACGTCCAGCGCGAACAAGGTCGAGACCAGGCCGGCGACGAACACGTCCAACGCGAAGCACAGGATGGCCAGCACGGCCGCGAGAACGGCCACCACATCGTGCGCCAGCCGGACCGCGTGCGAAGGCCGGCGCGGCAGGTCCTTCACCAGCCGCGCCGCAAGCTCGGGTGACTCGGCGGAGAGTTCCCGCTCGATCTCCCGCAGTGCCTGCCGTTCCGGTTCGCTCAGCATCAGTTCCCTGTAGCCCACATGGACATCCCTGTGGGCTGTGCGTACCACAGCTGGGCGCGGTCAACCGGCCACTTTAACTGTCCTGTGACGGTCGGCCACTCGATTGGTCGACATGAGCGGGCTCGCGACGGGTCCGGCCACGGTCAGGTCGGGAAATTCCGCGGCGGAATCGCACGGCCCGCCGTTAGGCTGCGCGCAGTCTCCCGGGTGGAATGCGCGGGAGCGACTCTGGAGGAAGCCATGGCGGCCCGGGCCATTCACCGGGCTGGGCACTAGAGCGCGGGATCTCCCTGGGGAGCCGCCGCCCAGGTTCCGGTGACGTCGTGATCTTCGTCTGATCCACGCCACTCCTCGAGAGGTTCCACCGTGTCTGGCAGCATTCCCAGTGACTGGTACCTGCACTTCTTCACCGAGCTACCCAACGAGTTCTGGCGTGGCGCCATGCCCGCCGAAGCCACCCGAGCCGAGGTCGACTTCATCGAGCGCCAGCTCCGGCTGGCTCCTGGCTCGCGCATCCTGGATGTGCCGTGCGGCAGCGGCCGGCACGCGCTGGCGCTGGCCACCCGGGGCCACCGGGTGACCGGGGTGGACATCTCGGCCGAGGCCATCGCCCATGCCCGTCGCGCGGCCGAGGACGCCGGGCTGTCGGTGGACCTCTCCATCGCCGACATGCGTGACATCCCCAACGACGGCCGGTTCGACGCGGCGGTCTGCCTGGGCAACAGCTTCGGCTACTTCAACCTGGCCGACACCCGCGAGGTGGCCGCCGCGCTGGCCGCCTCGGTGCGGCCCGGCGGCGGTCTGCTGATCGATTTCGGCGCGACGGCCGAGTCGGCGCTCCCGGGCTTCACCGGAGGACAGCAGACCATGGCCGCCGGCGGCGTCAGCGTGCTGGCCAGCCGGGAGTACGAGGTGGCCGCCAGCCGGCTGGTGACCACCTACGAGTTCAGCCGGGGCGCCGAGCGGTTGCGGCTGCGCGCGCCGTACTACGTCTACACCAACGCGCACCTGGCGGCGCTGCTCACCGAGGCCGGTTTCACCGACTTCGAACGCTTCAGCAGCGTCGACGACCGGCCGTTCGCGGTGGGCGACCGCCGACTGTTGCTCACCGCGCGGCGGGCCACGTCCTGAGCCATCCCGTGCGGGGGTACCCGCCCCCGCACGGGACTCAGCACGCCAGGAACGCAAGCACCTCGACGGCCAGACTGGCCGGGTCAAGCCCGTGCGCCCGGTCGTGGTCGGCGGCGTCCCCGTACACCCGCAGCTCACCGTTCCGGCGCACGCCGAGGGAGAGCAGCCGGTGTGCCCGCCCGGTGAGCGCCTCGCTGACCGCGTGGCTGGACGTGCCGGCCAGGTAGGGCTCGACCAGCACCACCTCAGGCGTGGCCACGTCGGCGAGCACCGCACGCAGGCCGGCCCCGTCGAACGGGCGCACGGTGTCCAGGTAGGCCACCGCCACGTGTATCCCCTCGCCGGACAGCGCCTTGGCGGCGGCCAACACCGGATCCAGCATCGGACCCACCGCGACCACCAGCCCGCGCCGGCCGGGACGCACCAACCGCAGCCCGCTGCCGGGTTGAGGCTGGGCGTTCGCGGCCGCGCTGAGCCGCAGGTAGGCCACCCCGTCCCGACCGGCTTCCGCGCGCAGCAGCCGGGCGGCGTCGTCCGGGTGACCTGGCACGTGCACCCGGACGCCGGGCAGGGTGTCCAGCAGCGCCACATCGCCGGGCGACTGATGGGTGCGCCCGCCCCCCGGCCAGTCGTAGCTGGCGCCCACGCTGACCAGGATCGCGCCCGCGTCCTGGTGCACCAGGTCCAGCTTGATCTGCTCGAACGGCCGCTCGACCAGGAACGGGGCGTAGGTGTGCGCGATCGGCCGCAGCCCGGTCAGCGCCAGGCCGCCGGCCACGCTGATCAGCAGCTGCTCGCGGATGCCCACGTTGAGCACCCGATCCGGGTACCTGCGCAGGTCGCGGCAGAAGTGGTCGGCGGAGATGTCGGCGAGCACCAGGGCCACCGACGGGTCCTCGTCCAGCAACTCCGCCACGGTGCGCACGAAGGCGGTGCGCATGTCCACCGGTACGTCGAGTGCTGCGCTCATTGCTCGACTCCGCGCTCGTTCCGCTCCTCGCTGCTGGCGCTCGCTCGCTGTCGTCTTCGGGGCTCATCGCCAGTCCTTCCGCTCCACCCGGGCCACCACGGCCGAGGGCTGGTCTGGGTGCGCGGCGGTGAGCGCCGCGAAGATCTGGTCGTGGTCCCGGCCGTCCACGGTGCGGGCCGCCCAGCCCTCCCTGGCGAACCGTTCCGCGATGCCGCCGGGCCAACCGTGGCTGGCCGAGTTGTTGTCCACCACGACGGCGGTGAGCGCGGCCAGCCGCATCCGCGCGGCCACCGCGATGGCCTCGTGATTGCTGCCCTCGTCCAGTTCAGCGTCTCCGACCAGCACAAACACCCTCGGCGCGAGCCGGCCCTGAGCGCGCAGGCCGAGCGCGGTGCCCACCGCGAGGCCCAGCCCGTGGCCGAGCGAGCCGGAGCTCACCTCCACGCCGGGCACCAGCACCCGGTCCGGATGCATGCCCAGCCGGGACCCTCGGCCCGACCAGTCGGCGAGTTCGTCGGGATCCAGGAAACCGTGCGCGGCCAGCACCGCGTAGTAGGCCATCGGCCCGTGCCCCTTGGACAGCAGGAAACGGTCCCGGTCCGGGTCGTCGAGCCTGGCTGGATCTACCCGCAGGACCCGCTGGTAGAGCACGTGCAGCAGGTCGAGCGTGGAGGTGGCCGCGGCGCCGTGCTTCTCGTCGCCGGTCATCCGGGTCATCAACGATCTGATCAGCTCGACGGTGGGTGCCTCGGCCGTCCATTCCTGGCTCAGCGCTGTCATAAGTTCGATCCTGCGAGCTCAACTTAGGTTGAGGTCAAGTCACCCGCGCGGTTGGGTTCTCCGGCGCGGGGGCCGCCTCGGTCGGCGCTGTCTCGCTGGCCGCCCGGGCGGAGCGGACAGCGCCGACGCGGCGGGCACCCAGGTGGATCAACGCCACGCCGGCCACGCTGATCAGGCCGCCGACCAGCTCGCTGAGCGTCGGCCGCTCGCCGAGCCAACAGAACGCCACCCCGAGCGCAACCGCGGGCACCAGGTACAGCGAGGCCGTGGCCACCGCGATGCTGTGCCGGGCCACGCCGTATCCCCAGGTCACGAAGCCCACGGCGGACGGGAACAGGCCGAGGAAGAGCACCGAGAGGCTGGCCTCCAGCGGCGCGGTGGGGATGGCCAGGAGCGCGGCGGGGGCGAACGGCAGCAGGAACAAGGTGCCGGCCCACATCGCGTAGCAGGCCACTTCGAGCCCGGTGTAGCGGCGCAGCAGCGGTTTGCAGGCGCAGTGGTACACCCCCTGTGCGAACGCGGCGGCCAACACTGCCCAGGCCGCGGCGGCGTAGCGGGCGTCCCCACTGGACAGCGCGATCACCGCCGACCCGGACAGCGCCACCGCGCTACCCGCCGCCTTGAGCCAGCTCAGCCGCTCACCCAGGAACGCACGGGCCAGCAGCACACTGAACACCGGGGCGGTGGCCACCAGCAGGCTCGCGGTCCCAGCCGGCACGTGCACCTCTCCCCAGTTCAGCAGCAGCTGGTAGGCGGTCATGCCGGCGAGCCCGCAGAGCACGATCAACGGCAGGTCTCTGACCCTGGGCAGCCGGACATGCAGCAGCGGGGCCGCCAGCCCGAGGGCCACCGACGCCACGGCCAGCCGCAGCACGGACAGGCCCGCCACGCCGTACCCCTCCAGGCCGACCCGGATCGCCGGGAACGCGGCGGCCCACAGCACGACAGTCACGGCCAAGGCCAGAGAGGCGCGGGGATTGTCGAGGCTTCGCATGAGGCCAGGATGCGCGTTAGCATTGTAAAGTACCAGTTACTCTTTCTTCCCTGTCTAGGAAGTGATACTTCATGTTGGATCCCCGCCGGCTGCGCATCCTGCACCGCCTCGCCGAGCACGGCACGGTTGCGGCCGCCGCCGAGTCGCTGCACCTCACCGGTCCGGCGGTGTCCCAGCATCTGTCCGCGCTGGAGCGGGAGGCGGGCACGCCGCTGTTGGAGAAGCAGGGCCGAGGGCTCGTGCTCACCCCGGCCGGGCGGCTGCTCGTCTCGCACGCCGAGGTCATCCTGGACGACCTCAGCTCCGCCGAGTCCGCGCTGGCCAGCTTCACCGCGCGGGGCACCGGCACGGTCCGGATGGCCGCGTTCCCCTCGGCGGCCCGCTGCCTGGTGCCGTCCGCGTGGGTCGCACTGCGTGACGCGCCGGATCCGGTCGCACTGCGACTGGTGGAGCACGAACCCGAGCAGGCACTGCGCGCGCTGGGCCGCCGCGAGGTGGACATCGCCGTGGCGCACAGCTACTCGCTACTCCCCCGGGCCCTGCCCACCAGGTCCGACGAGCGCTGGCTGATGGACGACCCGGTCCTGCTCGCGCTGCCCCGCTCGGTGGCCGGCGCGCGCGGCCTGGCGCCCGGCCAGCCTGTGCCGCTGGCGGACTTCCGCGCCGAGGCGTGGTTGGTGCCGGGGCGGACCGAGTCCTGTCACGAGATGATTCAGCGGGCCTGCGGGGCCGCCGGGTTCGTACCCGACGCGGTCGCCGAGGCCACCGACTTCGCCGTGCTCACCGCGCTGGTCGCGGCCGGCGCGGGCGTCGCGCTGGTGCCCCGGATGGCACTCCCGGACGGCGTCGAAATGCCGGGCGGCCAAGGCCCGGTGAGCCTGCACCCGCTGGTCCAGCCGGTGGTCCGCCGAGTGTCCGCGCTGACCCGAACCGGCGCCACCCGACGCCCCGACATCGCCCGCGCACTGGACGCCCTGGCCGCCGCCGCCCACCACCTGACCTCTCTCTGACTTCGCATACCTGGGGTGCACTTCGCACAGTGCGTGCGGTATGCGAAGTGTGCCCTGGGCATGCGAAGTGGACAGATCGGCGGTCAGGCGGGGCGGCGGTCAGGCGGGAGCGGCGGAGCGGGCGGGCGGCGGGTCAGGGTAGGTAGCGGTCCAGCTCGTCGTTCTTTCGGTCCAGGTGCACCCGCAGCATTTCCTCGGCGCCGGCCAGGTCCTCTCGTTGCAGTGCCTCGACGATCAGCCGGTGATGTTCCACCGCGAACTCGGGCCGGCCGGGCTGGGCCATGAAGGCGGCCACTCCGGTGCGCTGCTGACGGTCGCCCATCGAGGCGTACAGCTCGCTCATCACCGTGTTGCCCACGGCTCGGACGATGGTGCTGTGGAACTCCCGGTCGCAAGCAATGATCTCCGGGTACGGCGCGCCCTCGTCGAGCAGCGCGCGCTGCCGGTGCACCAGTGGCCACAGCTGGTCGGCCACCGGGATCCGCCGCTCGTGCAGCTCGCGGACCGCGTACAGCTCCAGCGCCAGTCGGGTGCGGGACAGCTCGCGGATCTCCCGCGCGGTGACCGGGGCAACCAGCGCCCCCCGCCGGGGCAGCAGCTGGATCAGCCGCTCGGCGTCCAGTCGCAGGAACGCCTCGCGCACCGGCGTGCGCGACAGCCCGGTCACGCTGGCTATGTCCATCTCGGTGATGATGTCGCCCGGGGGCAGGATCAGGTCGACGATCAGGTGCTTCACGTACTGGTAGGCGAAGTCCTTGGCCGGGACGTCCGGCGGGCGCTGCGCCACGGGAAGGTCGGGACGCACCCGAGGGAGGGCCATCGGCTCCCGCATCGACATTGACGAATCCCACCTGGAAGGGTCTCCCGGCCCCCGCGTCCGGAGACCGGGAGGAAGTCTAGATGCGGTTCCGGACATCGCCAGATCAGGCCGGGCTGACCCGGAACCGGCGGTTGGCCAGCGAGGGGTTGACCCTGCGCACCTGGTTGACCCGGTCCGCGCCGATCCTGGCCAGCGCGAACCCGGGCTGCTCGCCGGCCGAGGCCAGCACCGTGCCCATCGGATCGACGATCATGCTCTGCGCCGCGCAGCGTGGCCCGCTCTGGGCGGAGGCCAGCACGAAGCAGGTGTTCTCGATGGCCCGCGCCTTGATCAAGGTCGCCCAGTGGTCCTCCTTGGCCGGCCCCACCGCCCAGGCGGCCGGCAGCACGATCGCCGTGGCGCCGGCATCCACCAGCGTCCGGGCTATCTCCGGGAACCGCAGGTCGTAGCAGGTCATCGCGCCGAAGCGGAGGTCGCCGAGGTCGAAGGTGAGCGGGTCGGCGACGTCGGCGGGGATCACGTTGTCCGACTCGGCGTAGCCGAACGCGTCGTACAGGTGGACCTTGCGGTAGACGCCGATGAGCTCCCCGTCCGGGCCCACCGCGGCCAGCGTGTTGTACCCGCGGGTCTCGCCGGGCACCGCCTCGGCCATGCCGACCACCACGGTGACCCCGGCGGCGCGGGCGGTCTCCCGGATCCCGGTCACGAACTCCCCGTCCAGCGGCTCGGGATAGCCGCGGTCGGTGCCCACGTTCGTCGGATCGGCGTACATCCCGTTCTCCGGGGTGATCACCAGCTGGGCCCCGGCGTCGGCGGCGGTGGTGATCGCCTCGCGGACCACCTTCAGGTTCTCCGCCTTGTCCAATCCGGTGGCGAACTGGGCGACGGCGACAAGCACGGTCATGGCAGGTGCTCCTTTTCCAGGCGGTCAGGGTTGGCGAGTCAGGATCAGGGTCAGGTGGTGGCGGGTGTGGCGCGCAACGGCCGTTCCGGGTGGACGAAGAACCAACAGCCGGCGCCGAGCACCCCGGCCACGGCCAGGATGGCCAGCGCCAGCAACCAGTTTCCGCCGATGCCGACCAGAATGCCGGTGAATAGTGGGCCGGCCGCGGACATCAGGTTGCCGCACAGATTCGTCCAGCCGGTCACCGTCGCCGTGTGTTCCCGGCCCAGGTCCTGGCAGGCGGCCCAGACCTGGACCTGCACCATGCCGACCGAGCCGAGGCTCAGACAGAGGAACACCATCATCAGCGGAATGCTCGGGGTCAGCGCACCGAGCAGGAGACACGCGGCGGCGGCCAGGTAGCCGGCGGCGGCCAGTCGGATCCGGGCCGGCCAGCCGCGGACCAGCCGGTCGTTGAGCGCGCCGACGCCGAAGACGCCGATCAGCATGGCGATCCAGGGCAGCGAGCCGAGCCAGCCCATCTGCTTGAGCGAGAGCCCGCGCGCCTCCACCAGGTAGGTGGGCAGCCAGGTGACGAAGAAGCCCTGGATCAGCAGCAGGCAGGCATATTGCGCGCCGATCGCCCAGAACTGGCCGGATCCGAAGAACGCCCGCCAAGGCAGGCTGGCTTTACCGTCCAGTTCGTCGCCGGAGCGGCCGGCCTCGATGTAGGCCACCTCGTCGGCGGAGATGCGCGGGTGCCCCCGGGGCTCGTCCCTGGCCAGCCACCACCACAGGCCGGCAAGCACCGCGCCCAGTACCGCGAATACGTGGAAGACCTGGTGCCAGCCGAACGTGGTCATGATCCACACGACCAGCGGGGTGCCCACCACGTTGCCCATGTACAGCCCGCAGAGCAGCAACGAGTTGCCTCTGGACTGCTCCTGCTTGGGGAACCAGCGGTGCAGGGTGTACACCGAAGCCGGCCAGTCCGCCGCCTGGCCGATCCCGAGCACCGCCCTGATCAGCACGAACCCCACGAAGACCACGCCGTACGGGGTGACGAAGGTGAACACCGACCACCACAGCCCGGCCAGCGCCAGCGTCTTGCGCGGACCGAACCGCCGGGTCACCAGCCCACCAGGTACCTGGAACAGGGCGTAGGCCCACCAGAACGCGGTGAGGATGACCGCCATCTCGGTCACCGAGAAACCGAGCTCCCGCTGGATGACCGGGGCGGCCGCGGTCATCGCCGCCCGGTCCATGCTCATCACGAAGGTGACCGGGAGCAGCAGCCCAGCACTGATCATCCAACGGACCCCGCCGGCCGGCGCGGCCGCCGGATCGCCCACCACCTGCCCGGTGCGGCCCGGGCTCGACCCGGTCACGTGCTCACCGCGCCGAAGAGGGGTCGAGCTTGGCCTCGAACGCGGCCAGCGCGCCGGACCACTCGGCCAGCCGGGTGCCTTCGGCGATCTTGCGGCGCAGCTCCGGCTCCGCGGACTCCTTGTCCCGCAGCGTCGCGGCGATCTCCAGCGCCTCCTCCCTGGCCAGCACGGCGAGCCCGTCGGAGTCACCGAACACCACATCGCCGGGATGGACCACCGCTCCGCCGACGGTGACCGGGACGTTGATCGCGCCCTCCACCCCGAGGATCCGGGTGGTCAGCGCGGACACGCCGAGGGAGAACACCGGGAGCCCGAGCTCGAGGATCTCCTCGACGTCGTTGATCGACCCGCTGATCACCGCGCCGACCGCGCCCCGGGTGGCCGCGGTGAACGAGACCATGCCGCCGAAGCAGGACCGGGTGTCCCCGCACTGGTCCACGACCAGCACGTCGCCGGGCCGCAGCTCGTCCGCCGCGACGTGCAGCGCGGTGGAGTCCAGGTGCGGCAGCCGCACGGTGAATGCCGGCCCGACGAACCGCAGCGGCCGGCGGAGCGGCGTGAGCCCCTTCGGGAACCCGTAGTCGCGCAGGTGCCCGAGGGTGGAGGTCTGCACCCGACTGAGCGCGTCGACCACCTCCGGGTCCAGCGGTCTCGGGGCCTGTCCGCGAACGAACATCTCGCCTCCCACTCCGGCGGGCGGTGCCCGCGCCTCCGTGCGGTGCATACCGAACGCATGCGTTATGTATGCGTAGCAGTGCAACCGCGCTGAGGGAAAGCCGTCAGGCGGGGTGAACCGATTCAGCGTGCGATCACGCGCAGCAGCTCGCCGCCCGCCTGTCTATTACTTCGCCGCGCGGGATGCCCGGTCGATGGAGTCACCGAGCTGTTCCTCGGTGAGCATCGGAAACAGGCCTCGGAAGATCGGGCAGCCGACCTTGCTCCAGTCGTAGGTCTGGGTGACGGTGGTCTGCCCGGGCCCTGCCGGCTCAAAAGTCCAGGTGTAGGTGTGTCCCCCAGGTCGCATGTCGCCGATCTTGTCGGCATACCCGTCCGGCGGGTAGAGCTGCGGTGCCCAGCCGATTGTCTTGTTCTCCTGGTAGGCGACCACGGTGTTGCGCACCTGGTAGTCGCCCAACAGATGGTTGTTCATATTCATGACGAACTGGTCGCCGACTCCGTGGATCTGGGCGTCGCGGTCCTCGAGCCCGCGCAGCATGTTCGCGCTGTCCAGCTCGATATGCCGCGACGGCGAGGTGAGCAGCGCGAACAGCTGTTCAGGGGTGGCTTCTACGGTTCGGGTGACCTGGATCTGCTCTTGCTCGCTCACGGTGGTCCTCTCTGACCGGCGGGTTTTGCACCGAGCGCCACACAGTGTGGCCCGACCGGGGTCGTCGGTCGCACGTAGTCGGCTACCCGACTCCGCCTGTCCGGCTACCCTAGATCCGGGACGTCAGACGCGTCGGAGTACATAGAAAACGTAGCCATAGCTCCCTTCGGATTGCGCAAAGACGTCAATTTCCTTGAGGGTTTCAAGCGCAAATTCTCTGACCGAATGATCGGGGTGCGCGGCAAGGGCTTTCGCGCGAGGCTCAAGGACGTCGTAGTAGCCAAGAAGAGCAGCTCAATCGGATCGACGGTGCTCACTGGCCGGGTCAGAAACTGATCGGGAGTGGTTGCACGGTGCCGAACCCGTTGATTTCGACATCCACCGCGGTGGTCTTCGGCGGCGGCGCGAGGTAGAGAGCCCAGAAAGTGGCCTCAGCTCCGGCGGGCAACATGTCGCGGGATATCGGCGAGTACGTGTTGCCGGTATTGCCAATCGACTGGCGATCGCCTGTCCGGTAGGCATGGCATGACTCGTAGCGGCGTTGCGCCGTCCGGTCCGCGAGGGTCACTCCCTCCGGCGCGGACCGAATCCCGGTGAGCCCATTGTTCAGGGGGAACTCGATGGGAACCAGGGTGGGGTTGCGGACGGTGATGTCGGCGAGCAGGAACCCGCCCACCCGGCGCAGCTCACCGGCCTGGGCTTGCAGGCCGGCGTCGGCCAACAAGGTTTTCATGGTTACCGGCTGGAGGGCGGGCGGCGCACCTGGCTTCACGGTGCCGACGCGGACCTCGACCCGCCGGTTCTGAGCCCGGCCGCTGGGGTCGTCGCTGCCGTCGGGCTTCTGGTTGGGGGCGATCGGCTTGGTCTCGCCGAAGCCCACCGGGGTAAAGGTGAAACCGGAGCCAAGTTCGACGGCGAGCGCATCGCGCACGGCGGCGGCTCGCTGCTCGGAAAGTCGCTGGTTGGACGCGTCATCACCGATCGCGTCGGTGTGCCCCTCCACCGAGACCGCGCCGCCGCTGCTCCCGATCATGTCCTTCACGCCGCCGAGGGCCGCCTGCGCGGCAGGTGACAACGTGGCGCTGCCGAACTCGAACAACACATCGCTGGGCAGCCGCACCTCCACCGGGGTCGGTTGGCCGGGCGGCCCGTCAGCACCCTTGACCGAGCAGCTCACCACCCGTTGCTCCGGGTCATCGACGCTCTTCACCAGGGCGAACACCGGATCGTCGCGCAGCGCGGCGCCCTCTGGCTGGATGGGAACCACGACTGGCCGCAGAAAGTCCACCACGACAAGCATTTCGCTCGCCTCCGACGGCGGCGCTTTGAAACGCGCGGTGACCGTCGCGGAGCTCCCTCCTGGGATGCCATCGACGGTATTCATGCTGACCAGCGAATTGGTGGTCTTCTCCCTTGTCGGAACCATGTACGCGATCGACCTCGGCAGGTCGACCAGCATCAGCGGCGGGAGGAAGTCGAAGGCCCAATTCGGCTCGAATTTCTGCTGCATGCCGTTGAACAGCTCGAACTGGAGCACGAGCTCGTCACCGCGGTGCACCAGCCGCATGTTCCGGCCTTCCACCGGGTAGGCGGTGGATACCGCCCGCGCGACGACGCCGCTGCCCGCGATCGCCGGTTCCGGCGCGGCCGGCGCGGCCGGCGCGGCTGGCGCGGCTGGGGCGCCCGGCGCCACCGACAAGGACGGTGGACTGCCCGCTGACCCGCTGGAATCCGCCCCGCATCCCGCGGCGGCCAGCGCCATCGCCGACACCGCCATCAAGGCCGCGGCCGCCCGCGCGCTCCGCCTGACCATTCCCCCGGACATGCGCGCCTCCCCAGCGAGCACCACGTCGAGCTGGCCCTTGCCGTCCGTGTCTCGCGGGTATAGACGATCACCGCGAACGGGCGGGGCACCGTACCGCAGTTCCCCCTGCTGACGCTCGATCTTTAGCCTCAGCGGGCGGCCAGCGCGCTCAGCAGGCCGTGCGCGAACTTTCCGTACCGCTCCGGGGTGAACTCCTCCGGCTGGGTCAGCACCAACTGGACGGCCTGCTCGCCGACCGCCAGCAGAGCGCGGGCGGTCAGCTCAAGATCCAGTTGATCCAGCCCGGGCCGGCGGCTCTGGCCCCAGGCGAGCAGGGCGCGCAGCTGCTGCAGGGCGAAGCTCCGGCCGGCCGACACGTGCTCCCGCACCTCCGGCGGGGTGTCATCGGCGGGCAGCATGAGCAGCCGCCAGGACGTCGGGTGCGCGGCCACCGCCCGCAGGAGGTTCACCGCCGCCGCGGTCAGCGTCTCGTCAAAGTCGGAGTCCTCGGTGAGCGCCGGCATGGCCTCGGCGAGCGCGGTTACCACCCGCCGCTCCTCCCGCTCGAGCAGCGCGCGCAGCAATGGTCCGCGCCCGGGATAG
>DATHIT010000272.1:0-13958 GCA_035489915.1 Pseudonocardia sp.
TGGCTGTAGTGCAGCAGGGTGTCACCGGTTGTGCTGGTGAACACGCTGTAGGAGATCAGGTCGGGCAGCGGCCAAGGACTGGTCGTCCAGATCGAGTGGATAGCCTCCACGGCGGCCTGCTGGCGGGTCGGATCCCCGACCTGCCAGGTGCTCGCCAGGGCGATCCCCACGTCGGGGCGGTTCAGCTGAGGATAGGACTCGAGGAGAGGCGGCATGTCAGCACGGTAAAACCTGAACTATTGTCAAGGTCAAGCCGGACGCGGGACTACCCGGAACCGCCCATGGGACGTTGCCCGGGGGTGTGACCGAAGGTGCCGCGGAACACGTCGATGAAGGCGCTCGCCGACGCCCAGCCGCAGCGGTGCGCGACGGCGGTCACCGGGGTGTGTTCGGCGAGCAGGATCAGCGCCTGGTGCAGTCGCAGCTGGGTGCGCCACTGCGGAAACGTCATGCCCAGCTCGGCACGGAACAGCCGGGACAGGGTCCGCTCGCTGGCGCCGACCTGGGCGCCGAGCTCGCCGAGGGTGCGTCCGTCGGCGGGGTCGGCGTGCAGCAGCGCGCACACCGCGGCCACTCGAGGATCACGCGGAGTCGGCAACCGGATCGGCTGTCTCGGGGAGTGCCGGAGCTGGTCGAGCAGCACGGCGCGCAGCCGCCCGCGCTCCGCGCCGCTGTCCGCCGGGTCGCCGGTGTAGGCGATGATCAGCTCACGGAGCAGCGGGCCGACCGCCAGCACGGCCGGGGCGTCCAGTTCGAGCGGGTTGTCCGTGGCTGGCAGTCCGACCGTGTGCAGGTCGGTCTCCCCGTAGGCGCGGTGCTCGTGGGTGGTCCTGGCCGGAACCCAGATCGCCCTGGTGGCCGGCGCGATCCACCGCCCGTGATCGGTGGTCACCGACAGCACGCCGCGCGCCGCGTAGACGATCTGGTGGTCGTCGTGCCAGTGCGCGTCCACGGCCTCTCCGGCGGCGAGCTGGAGCAGGGCGGTGCGGGCAACCGGGGCATGGCGGGAAATCGGCATCGATTGGCAGATTATCGGAAGCCGGACGACGGGTCGCCGGTCGACGCTGATGGCATGGCAGAAAACCGGGTACGCACCGTGCTCCTCGCCGCCGGGCACGGGAGCGTCGACCTCTATCAGGGCATCGTGCCGGTGCTGGTGCCGTTCCTGGTGGTTCACCGGCATTACGACTACCTGCAGGTGTCCGGCTTCGTGCTGGCGGCCAGCGTGCTGTCCTCGGTGGTGCAGCCGGTGTTCGGGCTGCTCGCCGACCGGCGCGCCGCGCGGGGAGCGGGACGCTGGCTGATCCCGGCCAGCATGTTGACCACCGGGTTGGGCGTTGCCCTGATCGGCGTGGTGGACAGCTATCCGGCCACCTTGCTGGTGATCGCGCTGTCCGGGGTCGGCGTCGCGGCCTACCACCCGGAGGCGGCCCGGTTCGCTCGCTCGGTCACCGGCGGTGGGCACGTCGGGATGAGCTGGTTCTCCCTCGGCGGCAACGTGGGCTTCGCGCTGGCCCCGGTGATCGCCACCCCGGTGCTGATCGCCGGGGGACTGGGCGCCGCCCCGCTGCTCGCGCTGCCCGCCGTGATCGGCGTGGCGCTGACCCTGCCGCTGCTGCGTGGCCACCACCGCGCCGGCTCGCGGCCGATGGCGGGCGCGGACGTCGGCAACAGGACGGACGACTGGCCGGCGTTCCGGACCTTGTCCGCGATCATCGTGCTGCGCTCGGTGGCGTACGTCGGGATGAGCACTTTCCTGGGGCTGTTCGTCCAGCAGCGCATCCCGCACGGCGTCGCCGCGAGTGGGCTCGCACTGTTCGTGCTCTACGCCGGCGGCGCGGTCGGCACGGTGCTCGGCGGTCGGTGCGCGGTGCGGTGGGGCCGGCTGCGCACCCTGCGGGTGGCCTACCTGGCGTCGTCGATTGCCCTGGCCGGCGTGGCGTTCGTGCCCGGACCGGCCGTGCTGGTGTTCGTGGCCGCCGCCTCACTCGCGCTCTACGTGCCGTTCTCCCTGCACATCACCCTCGGCCAGGACTACCTGCCGAGCCGGATGGGCACCGCGAGCGGGGTGACCCTGGGCCTGGCGGCCAGCGTGGGCGGGGCATTCACCCCGGCGCTCGGACTGATCGCCCAGGCCAGCTCGCTGCAGATCACGCTCGGCTGCCTCATCCCGTTGCCGGCGGTGGCCTGGCTGCTCGCCCGCCGACTGCGCGAGCCGGCCATGAAAAACTCAAGCCAGCACTTGACTATCACGCCCAGTGCGAGCACAGTCAAGTAAGTGCTTGACCAACGCAATCAGCTGGACCGGCTGTTCCAGGCGCTGGCCGATGCCACCCGCCGACAGATCGTCGAGCGACTCGTGCGCGGCCCGGCCGGAGTGAGTGAGCTGGCCCGGGCGCACACCATGAGCCTGCAGGCGATCATGCAGCACCTGCAGGTGCTGGAGGCCTGCGGGCTGGTCCGGTCGGAGAAGGTCGGCCGGGTGCGCACCTGCCGCATCGAGCCGCCGGCGCTGCGCTTGGTCGAGGACTGGATCAGCCGCCAGCGCACCGACTGGGAGCACCGGCTGGACCGGCTGGGCGAGGAGTTCGCCTCGGCACCGGCCCAGCCCGACGAAGGAGAGCCAGCATGACTACGGAAATGACCACGAACCACGCCACGTTCACCCTGGAGCGGGAGTACCCGGTGCCGCCGGCCGCGGTGTTCGCCCGGTGGGCCGAGCCGGCCGCCAAGGCGCGCTGGTTCGCCGGGCCGGACGCCGAGCACCAGCTGGACTTCCAGCCGGGCGGCATGGAACTCACCCGGGCCGTCCGTGACGGCAAGGTGCTGACCGCCGAGACCAGCTACCACGACATTGTCGTGGACAGTCGGATCGTCTACACCACCACGCTGAGTGCCGACGACACGTTGGCGACGGTGTCGCTGACCACGGTGGAGTTCGTGCCCGTGGAGGCCGGTACCCGGCTGGTGCTCACCGAGCAGGGGTCGTTCCTGGACGGGCACGAGCAGCCGTCCTGGCGGGAACAGGGCACCAGCGACCAGTTGGCCGCGCTGGGTGCCGAGCTCGCCGGGACGGCCGCGCGCTGAGCCGATGCGTTACTCGGTGGGTGCCCAGTTGCCGTGGAAGCCATTGGGCACCCGCGCCGGCAGGTGCACCGCGCCGACCGTCTCCAGGCTCCGCGCGTCGATGATGGCCAGGTCGCTGCTATCGGTGTTGGTGTCGTAGACGAAGCCCATCAGCACGCCGTCGTCCTCCGCCGCGTCGGCGGCATTGGGCACGAAGACGAACTCGCTGCCCCGCCGACCGGCACCCAGGTTGACCGCGGTGGTCCCGCCGGCCACCAGGTCGTGCTTGAGCAGCGCGTCGCCGGCGGTGGCTCCGGTGCCGGCCATCGCCTGCATCGCGTAGCCGTAGCGGTGCCGCCGGCCGACCAGCCGCTCATCCACCCGGGGGAACTCCTGCGGATGATCGTCCAGCCTGGACTCCCGGACCTTGCCGTCGGCCAGGTCGACGGTCCACCGGTCCAGGGTGGCCGCGCCCTCGTTGGGGCCGTTGAAGTCGGTGGCGAACATCCTCGGGTGCCGGACCACGTCGAGCACCACGGTGTCACCCTCGTCGTAGGCGTTCATCGGGTGGAACACGTAGCACGGCTCGACGTCGAACCAGCGCACGTCGTTGGCCGAACCGTCCCTCGGCATCACGCCGACCCTGGCCGGGTAGCGCGGGTCCCACTTGTAGGGCATCCGGCCGTTGCTCGGCACGGACTTGCCCAGCATCGCATTCACCGGGTCGGGCACCCGCACGCGGCCGACCAGCGCGGAGAGCACCAGCTTGGCCGGGGTGCGCAGGGCGCCGGGCATCGGGATGTCCGCCACGCTCTGCGCGGGGTCGAACACCACCGGGAGGTCGTAGAAGATCACGTACTTCTCGGTGAGCGAGAAGTCGTGCATCATCGGGCTGCCGGTGACCTTGATGTCCACCGTGCGCCGGGCCCGGCCGTCGGTGCCGATCACCGAGTACTGCACCCGGTTGCCCCAGCCGAAGAAGTAGGAGACCGCGTGCAGCTCGCCGCTCTCCGGGTCGCGCTTCGGGTGCGCGGTGTACCCGCCGGGCAGCGTGCCGTCGAAGTCGCACGGGCCGACGGTGTCCAGCTCGTCGGTCAGCTCGTAGTTCGCCACCCCGCCCTCGACCAGGGCGAGCGTGCGGCCGGCGTGCTGGATGACGTTTGTGTTGGCACCCATGGCGGTGATCGGCGCGCTGGAGGGCTTACCCGGCACCGGCTCGCCCAGCACGGCGGCCGCCGAGGGGGAGCGGACCCAGCGGTTGCGGTACCACTGCGCGCGGCCGTCCCGCAGCCGCACGCCGTGCACCATGCCGTCGCCGAGGAACCAGTGGTAGGCCGCCGGGTCCACCTCGGAGATCGGGTTGGGCCCGTTGCGCAGGTAGCGCCCGTCCAGGTGCTCGGGAATGTGCCCGGTCACCCGGAGATCGGTGACCGTGAGCTCCTCGTGTACCGGGGCGAAGGTGCCTTCCAGATACGTGTTTCCCATGGTGTGCTCCTGCGTCGGCGACAGTCAGTAACGGTGTTTCAGGCAATGGTAACGCCGTTACGAAAAGCGCGCAAGGCCCCCGAGGCCTCCGAGGCGTCGCTGCGGCACTTGTCGTTGGAACTTCACGCGACGAGTGGGACTTGTCGTGCCAAGTTCCAACGACAAGTGCGCTGGGTGGCCGCCGGCGGGCGGTCAGGGTAGGCGGCGGGTGACTCGTTCGCCGGCGGCTCGGCGGTCCAGGGCGGCCGGGTCCCCCGGCGCGTTGCGGCACTGCACCAGTGAAGCGCCGGCGGCCAGCACCGCCAGCGGCAGCCGCACCAGCCCGTCGGCCACCGACCAAGCCGCGGTGGTGAGCACCCGGTCGGCGGAACTCAGCCCGGCCTCGGCGGCGGCCGCCCGCGCTCGGCCGAGCACCTCGTCCACATCCAGCCCATCCAGCGCGGGCGACCCACCGGCGGTGGGCTCGGCGGCGAAGACGTCCCCGTGCAGCCGCACCTCGGTCGCGTAGTCGACCACGCCGGGGGGCAGCCCGGGCAGTCCGGCGCCGAACGCGTCCAGGGACAGCGCGGTTACCACCCCGGCGCCGGCGGCCAGCGCGTCGGCCAGGCTGTCCCGGTCGCAGCAGACCAGGTCCGCCCCGGACGGGTCGGCCACCACCTCGGCGCCGCACCACCAGGCCCCGAGCAGCACGGCCAGGGTCTGCCAGTGCGCCGGCAGCAGCACCGCCACCCGGGCCCCCGGCTCGACATCGCACTCGTCGCGCATCAGGTTGGCGGTCTTGGCGGCCCAGTTGGCCAGGGTGGTCCCGGACAGCTCGATCCGCTCGCCGGTGGCGTCGTCGTAGTAGGTGATCACCGGGCGGGCCGGGTCGGCGGCGAGCAGTGGCCGGAGCAGGCGGTCGGTGAGCGTCAACGGTTCCTCACGGGGTGCGGGTCACGCGGAGCGGGGCGGGAACAGACGGAGCCGGAGCTGGTCAGTCCACACAGGGCACCCCGCCGGCGGTGATCGGCGGCCCGAGCGAGGGCGGCGGAACGCTGGCCTCGCTGCTCCGACTGGAGGTGGTGCTGGAGTCGTCGGTGCTGTCGTCGTCCGCGCCGGTGGCGGCCTTTATATCGGAGATGGAGAAGTCCGAGGCCAGGTACACCCGCACGGTGCCGCTGGGCAGGTCCGGGTCCGACTCGGTGCGCATCCCACCGAGCAGCTCGGCCACCTGGTCGCCGGCGTCCTGGTGTCCTGGCGGGTAGTGCACGGTGGAGGCGGCCGGTGATTCGCTGTTGTCCAGTTGGCCTTCGTGGTAGCCGCGCTCACTCAGCGCCCTGGCCACCTGGCTGGCCAGCCCGCTGCGCCCGGTGCCGTTGCGCACGTCCACGGTGATCTGGCTGGGCGGAACCTGGTCGGCCGCCGCGGAGCTCGACGGCGCCGAGCCGTCCCCGCCGCCGACGTGCTGCTGGACGAACTCCCGCACCTGGTCCGGGTCGACGGTCACCACGTCGCCGTGTTCGTTGCTGGCCTGCCCGGTGGTCGGGATGGTGAGGAACTCGATGTTCCCGCCGGCCAGGTTCGATGCCTGCCGGGCGAAGCTGAGCACGTCCCAGCCGGAGTCCAGCACCACGGACTCCTTGGCGACGTTGATCAGCCCTTGCAGCTTGACCGGGTTGGTCAGCGTGCCGGCGGAGAGGATCTTGTGCGCGACCGCGGCGAGGAACACCTGCTGGCGGCGGATCCGGCTGAAGTCGGACTGGGGCAGCCCGTAGCGCTGCCGGACGAAGGCCAGCGCCGCGCCGCCGGTGATGGTCTGCGGGCCGGCCGGGAAGTTGGCCCCCGAGCGGAACTCCTTGACCGAGTTCTTCAGGCAGACCTGCACGCCGCCGATCGCGTTGGTCAGGTTGTAGAAGCCGAGCAGGTTCACCTCGGCGTAGTGGTCGATCTTGACGTCGGTGAGCTGCTCCACCGTCTTGATCAGCTCCTGCCGCCCGGCGGTCTTGCTCTCCCGGTCCACGCTGACCTCGTCGTCGCCCTTCTCCCGCAGCTTCTCGGCGGCGGCCACGGTGGCCGAGGGGTAAGCGGAGTTGATCTTGTTCTTGCCGTACCCGGGGATGTTCACGTAGCTGTCCCGGGGGATGGAGATGCCGGTCGCCCGGCTGCCGTCCGCCGGCACGTGCAGCAGAATGATCGTGTCGGAGTTGAGCACGCCGTCCTCCGCGCCGCTGCGCAGCTGAGCCAACAGCTGCCGGGACAGCGGGCGCCCCTGGGCGTCGGTCCGGCTGTCCACGCCGACCAGCAGCACGTTCATATCGGTGCCGGCCGGCTTCGGGGTGCCGCCGAGGATCACGTCACTGGTGCTGATGCCGCCGGTCAGATCCTGGAACAGGTGCCAGCCGATGCCGGTGGAGACCAACACCACAGCCGACACCGTCGCGGCCAGCAAGCGCAGGCCGAGGCGCCGGCCGGCTTGGCCGGGCGGGGCTGGCCGCTGGTTCACTCAACTCCTCAAAGCTTGGGATATATGCACCGGAGGAGCCATGACAGACTCCGGTCATGCGAATCTTGGTGACCGGTGGAGCCGGCTTTATTGGCTCGCATTATGTCCGTCGGACTCTGTATGGAGCGTATCCAGGCTACGCCGACGCCGAGATCGTGGTCCTCGATCTGCTCACCTACGCCGGATCCGAGGCAAACCTGGCCGAGGTGGCCGACTCCCCGAGGCTGCGCTTCGTGCGCGGCGACATCCGGGATGCGGAGCTGGTCAACGAGCTGATGGTCGGTGTGGACACGGTGGTGCACTTCGCCGCCGAGTCCCATGTGGACCGCTCCATCACCGGCGCGGCGGACTTCATCTCGACCAACGTGGGCGGCACGCAGATCCTGCTGCAGGCCGCGCTGGAGCAGGGGGTGAGCAAGTTCGTGCAGGTGTCCACCGACGAGGTGTACGGCTCGATCGCGGAGGGTTCCTGGACCGAGGACCACGTGCTGGAGCCCAACTCGCCGTACTCGGCGTCCAAAGCGGGCGCCGACCTGGTCGCCCGCGCCTACCACCGGACCCACGGGCTGCCGGTCTGCATCACCCGCTGCTCCAACAACTACGGGCCCTACCAGTTCCCGGAGAAGGTCATCCCGCTGTTCCTGACCAACCTGATGGACGGCCACAAGGTGCCGCTCTACGGCGACGGCCTGAACGTGCGGGACTGGCTGCACGTGGACGACCACTGCGCGGGCATCGCGCTGGTCGCCGAGCGCGGCCGGCCAGGGGAGATCTACAACATCGGCGGCGGCACCGAGATGTCCAACAAGGAGCTCACCGGCCTGCTGCTGGAGGCCACCGGGACCGACTGGTCCATGGTCGAGCCGGTCACCGACCGCAAGGGCCACGACCGCCGCTACTCGGTGGACCATACGAAGATCTCCGACGAGCTCGGCTATCAGCCCCAGGTCTCCTTCGTCGACGGACTCGCCCGCACGGTGGCCTGGTACCGGGAGCACCGTGACTGGTGGGAGCCGCTCAAGGCGCGCGCCGCGTTGAGCTCGTGACCGGGTCGACGACGGCCCAGGTGCGCTGGCTGATCACCGGGGCGCGCGGTCAGCTGGGCAGCGACCTGGTCGAGGTGCTGCGCGGGGAAGCGGACAGCGTCACCGCCGCTGGGCGCGCCGAGTTGGACCTCACCGGTGGCGGGGTCGCCGACGCGGTGCGCCGGTGGGCGGCCGGCGCCGAGGGGCGGCGGCTGGTCGTGCTCAACGCCGCCGCCTGGACCGACGTGGACGGCGCCGAAGCCGACCCGGCCGGCGCGGCCGAGGCGAACGCCACCGGCCCGGGGCGGCTGGCTGAGGCGTGCGCCGAGGTGGGCGCGAGCCTGGTGCACGTGTCCACCGACTACGTGTTCCCCGGTGATGCGGCCGGCGCGCGGCCGTACGACGTGGACGACCCGATTGGGCCGACCACGGTGTACGGCAAGACCAAGGAAGCCGGCGAGCGGGCGGTCCGGGCAGCGCTGGGCGAGCACTACGTCGTGCGGACCGCCTGGCTGTATGGCGCCGCCGGGAACAACTTCGTCAAGACGATCGCGGCGTTGCGGCACCGGCGGGACACCCTGGACGTGGTGGACGACCAGCGGGGGTGTCCGACCTGGTCGGCCGAGCTCGCCGGCGGACTTGTCGAGCTGGCCCGGTCCGGTGCGCCGCACGGCACCTACCACTTCGCCGGCGGTGGCGAAACGACCTGGTACGGGCTGGCCAGGGCGGTGTTCGAGGAGGTCGGCGCGGACCCGGACCGGATCCACCAGTGCGACTCCTCGAAGTTCCCCCGCCCGGCGCCTCGGCCGGCCTACTCGGTGCTCTCCGGTCGGTCCTGGGCGGCGACCGGTTTGCGCCCGCCATCAGAGTGGAGGGACGCGCTCCGCTCGGCTTTCCGGGTGAGCCGCTCATCGCTCGACACGCCGATATAACAAATGCTTGCATCTGAAGCGCGTAACGACTAGTCCATGCGGGTGAAGCGTCGTTCACCGCACACCGGTGCACGTTCGTCGTCGTTGGGCCCGGTATGGGTCTCGAATGGGTTCTGCTCAGCCTCTTGACGGCGGTGGCCCTGTGGCTGGGAATGGATGCGTGCCGGGAAAGTAAGCGGCTGCACGCCCGGTTGTCCCGGGTGGAGCTCCAGCGGCCAACCGACAGAGAACTATCGAACACCGGGGACTGGGCCTACTGGCCGCTCACCACCTCGGCCGAGGACACCAGGATCGGGCCGCGCTTCTGAGCCCGGTAGTACCTTCGCGGCAATGGCTCACCGCTGAGACACGCCGAGCGCTGGACCTCTCAGCGAGGGTTGATATAACTGTTATTTCCGCGCCCCACAATGGCGGGGGTGGCTGATGAACGCGTACTCGATGAGCATCTGCCCGAGGAACATCTGAGCGCCCGAGGCCAGCGTCTGCTCGACGGCGAGGACGACCGGCACGACGAGGCGATCACGATCCTGCGGCAGGCGGTGGCCGTCAGGGAGCCCGCCGCGCTCGCCCTGCTCACCCGTGCCTACCTGGACCGGGGCTACCTGCACGAACTCATCGAGCTGCTCGCCCCCCGGGTTCGGGCCGGCCGGGCCGACCTGGCGCTGCCCCTGGCCGAGGCGCTGGCCGGCATCGGTGATGCGGATCGGGCCGAGGATGCCTACTGGATCGCGGTGAACGGCGGCGACGCCGAGGCGATGGACCTTTTTGGCGTGTTCCTCCGGGAACACGCGCGGTTCGGCGAGTGCGAGCGGATGTTCCGCAGGGCCGCCGAGGCCGGGAACCAGATCGCCCCGGCGCATCTGGTGGCGGTGCAGTGGGAAAACCTGGGCGACCCGGACACCGCCACCGAGACCGCCCGGCGCTGGGCTGACGAGTCCCGGCCCAGCACGCTGCACGGGCTGGCCTTCATTTACGCGGCCACCGACCGTCTCGACGACGCCGAGGAGATCTACCAGCGGGCCGCCGACCTCGGCGCGCACCGGGGACATCTCGAGTATGCGCTGTTCCTCCAGGAAGCCCGGTCCGACCTGGACGCCGCCGAGCGCGAGCTGGAGGCCGCCGAGCGGGAGCAGGAGCCGGGGTGGGCGCTGGCATTCGGGCAGTTCCTGGCGGATACCGGTCGCCCGGAGGGGGCGCGTGAGTACCTGCGGCACGCCGCGCACTGGGGCAGCGCGGAGGCGGCGGCCGCGCTCGAGGAGCTGGACGGAGACCCGCAAGACGACTAGCCAGGCTGGGACCGCCCTCCCCGGCACAGCCCGCGGCAGGCTCACCAGAGCCCGCCGGACGCTCACACAGGCCGCGGCAGGCTCACACAGCCCGCGGCAGGCTCACACAGCCCGCGGCAGGCTTACACAGCCCGCGGCAGGCTCACACAGCCGCCCAACGCGCTGTGCGGAGCCACGGGTGCTGTGTGAGCAGTGGAAACGGCGTGCCGCGGCCGCCTGCTCGGCTGTGGCAGTCGGGTCTGCTGTCGAGCGGTTTCGTGTTGCCGAACTGCACAGCAGGCGGGTTGCGAGCGCGGCACAGCGGCCTCCTGTGCGGGTCGGCAACGCCAGGCCGGTGCGGCACCTTCACGCCGCCCTGTGGCCCGCTCGCACTCCCCTCGGCGGTCCGCTCACACAGCCTGCCGCGCGCTCACACAGCGCACGGCAGGCTCACACAGCCGCCCAACGGGCTGTGCCGAGCCACGGGTGCTGTGTGAGCAGTGGAAACGGCGTGCCGCCACCCCGCCGGCCCGGCTACCCGCTGCGCCTGCGTCTGTTGGGCTCGCGGTCGAGCGGCTCCGTGTTGCCGAACTGCACCGCAGGCAGGTTGCGGGCGCGGCACAGCGGCCTCCTGTGCGGTTCGGCAACGCCAGGCCGGTGCCGGAGGCGGCACCTTCATGCTGTTCAGGGCTGGGCGGGGACCCGCGGGAGGACGGCTCGCGGCTGGGCCCGGCTACGATCCGCGGCCATGTCGGTGCCCAGCCCCCTACCCCAGGCGGCGCCTTCGCCCGCGCCCTCCCCGGTGCCCCAGGCGGCGCCTTCGCCCGTGCCCCAGTCGGTGCCTTCGCCGGCACCCTCACCTGTGCTCCAGGAGGGGTACGGGGACCAGCTGGCCGTGGTGACGGTGACCTACTCACCCGGCGACTCGCTGGACGCCTTCCTCGACTCGCTGGCCGGCGCCACCACGCGCCGCTACACGGTGGTCCTGGCGGACAACGGTTCCACGGACGGCGCGCCCGAGCGCGCGGCGGCGGGGCGGGACGGCGTCGAGCTGCTGCGCACCGGGGGCAACCTCGGCTACGGCGGCGGGGCCAACCGGGCGGTGGCCACCCTGGGCCGCGAGGTGGGCTGGGTGGTGGTGGCCAACCCGGACCTGGTGTGGTGCCCCGGGTCGCTGGACGAGCTGCTCGCGGCCGGCCAGCGCACTCCCCGGGCCGGTGCGCTTGGGCCGCTGATCAAGGATGTTGACGGCGGGGTGTACCCGTCCGCCCGACTGCTGCCCTCGCTGGGCCGGGGTGTCGGGCACGCGGTATTCGGCGCGGTGTGGCCGGGCAACCCGTGGACCCGGGTCTACCGGCAGTCCGAGTCCTCCGTCCAGGAGCGCGACGCCGAGTGGCTGTCCGGGTCCTGCCTGCTGCTGCGCCGCGCCGCTTTCGACTCGGTGGCCGGCTTCGACACGCGCTACTTCATGTACTTCGAGGACGTGGACCTGGGCGAACGGCTGGGCAAGGCCGGCTGGCGCAACCGGTACGTGCCCTCGGCCGAGGTGGTGCACACCGGTGGGCACGCCACCACCGCCAACGCCGACGTCTCCGCCCGGATGCTGGTCGAGCACCACCGCAGCGCCTACCGGTACCTGGCCGACCACTATCCGGGGCCAATCTGGGCGCCGGTGCGCTGGGCGCTGCGCGCCGGGCTGGGCACCCGTTCCGCTCTGGCGGTGCGCCGGGCCGGTCGGTGAGGATGGCGCAGTGAGCGTGGCGCGATAATCGTGGTGCTATGCGCGGTCGGTGTGGGCATGTGGTGAGCCCGGTATTCGAGGGAGGCCCGTGTTCGAGGTAGGCGTCCTAGTCGCGGCGGTTGCTTGCGCGGCAGTCGTGCGCGGATGACCGCTCGGATCGAGCCGCTGCGCGGGCAGGACGCCGAAACCGTCGGCTGGCTGCTGGCGACCAGCTACGCCGGGGAACCGGCCTACCAGGCCATCTGGCCGGACGCGGGAGTGCGGGCCAGGGTGCTGCGCGCGCTGCTCACCGCGATCGCCAAGGACGCCGCGCGGCGGGGCGGGGCGGTGTTGGCCAAGGACGGGGACGGCGCGGTGGGCGTGGCGCTCTGGCTGCCGCCCGACTCGTTCCCGCTGTCCCTGGCCCGGCACGCCAGGGGACTGCCCGCGCTGATCCGTGCCGCGGCCGCCGCGCCGGCCGCGTTCCCCCGCTACACCGCGGTGGCCGGCCGGCTGGCCAGGGACGCGTCGCCGAGGCGGCCCGGTCAGCCGGACTGGTACCTGCGGGCGATGGGCGTGCACCCCCGGGCCCGCCGCAAGGGGGTTGGCGCGTTGCTGCTCGCCCCCGTGCTGGCCAGCGCGGACGAGGAGGGAGCGGGCTGTCTGCTGCACACCTCCGACCCGGCCAATGTCCCGTACTACGAGCGGTTCGGGTTCCGGGTCCGCTCGGGGGAGTTCCGGGTGCGCCGGGATGGTCCGAGCTACCTCGGCATGGTGCGCCAACCCCAGTGACCGGCCCGGTTCGTCCGCGGTTCGCCGGTGCTTCACCGAGGGCGGGCTGCGCTGATCGATATAGCTCGGTCGCTCCGCCGGCCCGGTTTTGCGGCCGGTACGCTCTGGCGGGTGAGCCTGCGCGATGTGGATGCGGTGGTACTCGTCGGCGGTAAGGGCACCCGGTTGCGCCCGCTGACCCTGTCTACCGCCAAACCGATGCTGCCCACCGCCGGAGTGCCGATGCTGGCGCACCTGCTGTCCCGGATCCAGGCGGTGGGGATACGGCACGTGGTGCTGGGCACGTCCTACCTGGCCGAGACTTTCGCCAACCACTTCGGTGACGGCTCCGAGTTCGGGCTGGACCTGGAGTACGTGGTGGAGACCGAGCCGCTGGGCACCGGCGGCGGGATCCGCAACGTCGCGCCCTACCTGCGCGGCTCCGAGGTGATGGTGTTCAACAGCGACGTGCTGGCCGGCACCGACCTGGCAGCCGTGGTGGGTACCCACCGGGAGACCGAGGCGGACGTCACGCTGCACCTGGTCCGGGTGCCCGACCCGAGGGCGTTCGGCTGCGTGCCGACCGACGCCGACGGCCGGGTGCAGGCCTTCCTGGAGAAGACCGACGACCCGCCGACCGACCAGATCAACGCCGGCTGCTACGTGTTCCGCCGGGAGATCATCGACACCATCCCGGAAGGCCGACCGGTATCGGTCGAGCGGGAGACCTTCCCCGGCCTGCTGGCCGCCGGCGCGCGGGTCTCCGGGCACGTGGACGCCACCTACTGGCGCGACCTGGGCACCCCGTTGGACCTGGTGGAGGGCTCCGCCGACCTGGTGCGGGGGCTGGCGCCGTCGAATGCGCTGCCCGGCCCGAACGGGGAGGCGCTGGTACTCAAGGGCGCCGACGTGGCCCCGGACGCGGTGCTGCTCGGCGGGTCGACCGTCGGGGCCGGCGCGGTGGTCGGTGCGGGTGCCCGGCTGGACGGCGCGCTGCTGTTCGACGGCGCGGTGGTCGGCGAGGGCGCGGTGGTGCAGCATTCGGTGCTGGGTGCCGGCGCCCGGGTGGACGCCGGGGCCACGGTGAGCGGCGTGGTGATCGGCGACCGGGCCGTGGTCGGTGCGGGTTGCGAGCTGCGCGACGGGGTGCGGGTGTGGCCGGACGTGGTGTTGCCGCCCGGCGGGGTGCGGTTCTCCGCGGGCGTGTGAGCC
>DATHIT010000273.1:0-11960 GCA_035489915.1 Pseudonocardia sp.
CGCGAAGTCACCTCGTGGCACACGAGGCGCGTATCTAGTGTACGCCGGTCCGAGCGCCACCCTGAGCCGGGTCATGCCTGATCGGCGGGGGTTATCCACCGCCGGGCAGCTGTACACAGGCCCGGCGTCGCTGAGCCCTCCCGGCCCCGTCCCCGAGGGACTCTCGAAGCATGGTGCCTCGGGTGGAGATCACGGTGGGACAGAAACGGGCGGGGCTGGCGCGAGCTGGGCTAAAGCGCGCGGCGCTGACGCGAGCGGCGCTGGGCGTGGCCGTGCTTGCGTTGGTTGTCGCGCCGGCCGCACTGGTGCCGGCGGTCACCGGACCTCCGCCGGTTGCGGCGGCGCTGACCTCGGCGGCACCGATCTCGGCGGCGCTGAGCTCACCGCCGGTCGGGCGCGGGGCCCCCGAGGCGGCCGACCAGGTCGTGCCGCCCGGGCCGGGTGAGCGGGAGCGGCCGCTGGCCGGATTTGGCTGGCCGCTGGCGCCGGCCCCGGGTGTGAGCCGCCCGTTCCAGCCGCCGTCCCAGCCGTACGGCCCGGGACATCGCGGGGTGGACCTGGTGGGCACGCCCGGCCAGCCAGTGCTCGCGGCCGGCGCGGGGGTGGTCGTCTACGCCGGCCCGCTCGCCGACCGAGGGGTGGTGTCGATTGATCACGCCGACGGGCTGCGCACCAGCTATGAGCCGGTCCGCGCGGCGGTGCGTCCGGGGCAGCTGGTGCGGCTCGGTGAGCTGGTGGGGTCGCTGGAGGCCGGGCATCTCGGCTGCCGGTCAGCGGCCTGCCTGCACTGGGGGTTGCGCAAGGACGGCCAGTATCTCGACCCGCTGCTGCTGGTTCGCCGCATCCGGGTGCGGCTGTTGCCGTGGCTCACCGACGAACAGGCCGGCTGAACCTGGCCGCTCGCGCGGCTAGCCCAGCCCGGCCGCGGTGCCGGCCAGTTCCGCGAACTTCTCCCGCAGCCGGCCGATCGCCCGGCCGCGCAGCTGGCAGACCCGGGACTCGGTGACGCCGAGACGGCGCCCGATCTCGGCCAGGGTCAGGTTCTCCACGTAGTAGCACCAGAGCACCTGGTGATCCCGCTCGGGCAACCGGGCGAAGCTCAACGCGAGCAGCCGGCCGGTCTCCCTGGCCTCGAGCATGATCATCGGGTCGGAGTCTTCCTGGGCCAGCGTCTCGGCGAGGGTGACGGTGCCGCCTCGGGCGGCGGCCCATTCGTCCAACGCATCGATGCTGATCATTCGGATCTGGCTCAGGATGCCCCGGACCTCGACCGGGCCGACCCCCAGCTCCTCGGCGAGTTCGGCCGGGGTCGCCGAGCGCTGCAGCCGCGCCTCGACGTTCTCCTTGGCCTTCGCCAGCTCGCGGGCTCGGTTGCGGATGATCCGAGGGACCCAGTCCTGGGCGCGCAGTTCGTCCAGGATGGCTCCCCGGATGCGCTGGGCGGCGTAGCTCTCGAACCGGATGCCCAGCGCCGGATCGAAACGCTCGATCGCGTCGATGAGACCAAACACGCCGGCCTGGATCAGGTCGGCGAGTTCGACGTGCGGGGGTAACCGGGTCCCTACCCGGCCCGCGACCTGCCGGACGAGAGGCTCGTAATGCAGCACCAGACGGTCCCGATGGTCGCGGGCGCCGCAACGCTCGTACTCCCCCCAGAGCACACCCGGCTCGACCGGGGCGCTTTCCGGTTCGGAATACGGCACACGCCGCCCACCCGAGGAGCGTTCACGCTCGAGGATGAGCTTGGTCATGAATCGCCTTCAGACGCTCGACTGTGACGTGTGTATATAGCTGTGTCGTGGAGAGCGTAGCGTGACCAAGCAACTCCTGGACGCTACGGAGGTCCGCACCGCCGACAAGTAGGTGTGTCGCGGCGCTGTGCCGCAGTCCGTGCGGCGACAGTCCGGGGTGTCCTGGCACCGTCGTCGCGGCCGCATTCACCACCGAACGAGCCACTCTGGGGTCCATTCGGCCGCCCCGCACGCCGAGCAACAGCGCGGGTGGCGACGCCGGCCCGGCCATGGTCGAGCGCGGCCCGTCGAGCCAGCGCCGCAGCGCCCGCTCGGCCGGAATTCCGTACACGACGGTTCGCTCGCGGTCGCCCTTGCCGATGACCCGCAGGGTGCGCCTCCGCTGCTCAACATCGGACAGGTCCAGCCCACACAGCTCAGAAACCCGGATCCCGGTCGCGTAGAGCAGCTCGAGCAGGAGGAGGTCGCGCACGGCCACCGGATCGTCCTCAGCGGCGCCCGAGGTAGCGGCGGTGAGCATGGTCTCCGCCTCCTCCACGCTGAGCACCGATGGCAAGGTGCGGTGCGGTCGCGGCGCTACCAGCCGAACGCCCGGGTCCGCGGGCAGCCGGCCGGTGCGAGCGGCCCACGCGGTGAACACCCGCGCCGCCGAGCCGCGGCGGGCCAGCGTGCTCCGGCTGGCTCCCCCGCTCCGCTGCTCGGCCAGCCACCGCCGCAGCGCGGCGAGATCCAGCCCTGCCAGCCCGCCGCTGTCCCGGGCCACGGTGCCGAGCAGCCCGTCCACGTCGCCGAGATACGCACGGACCGTGTGCGGGGAGAGCGCACGCTCGAGCGCGAGGTGCCGCTCGAACGCCCCGCGCGCCTCCACGATGTCCCGAGGCATCCGCTCGGTGTCCGCACCGGGGCCCTCGGCCGCCGACGTGTACTCCGTATCCAGTGTCCGGGGGCGAGCGCGCCGAGAGCTCATGGCTGGCACGGTGCGCGCGATGATCGACCACGTCAAGTACCGCCACGCGCCTCGTGCCGGACCCGCCGGCGCCAACCGCCGTCCGCCTTGTCAACCAGGCCGGCGCGAGCCAGTTCCGGCAGCGCCGCGCGCACCACCTCCAGCGGCAGCCCCGATTCGACGGACAGCCGGCTGACATCCCGGACGATCCGGTCGGAGAGCGCCTCGTGCACCCGAGACGCGGTGCCGGACAGACCGTCGGTGACCCGTGCGGGCCCCACCGGGCGCCCGACTGGCGCCAGATCCACTCCGATCCGGCCGACCTCCTCGATCACCTCCTCCGCGCAGGTCACCGCGACCGTGCCCGGCTCGCGGAGCAAGCGATGACAGCCCACGGACAACGCCGAGGTCACCGGACCGGGCACCGCCATGACCTGGCGCCCCAGCAGGGCGGCGTCCGACGCGGTACGCCGCGCGCCGCTCCGCCATCCCGCCTCGACCACCACCGTGCCAGCCGCCAGACCAGCGATGATGCGGTTGCGTACCAGGAAGCGGTGCCGAGCTGGCACCGCGCCGGGCGGGTACTCGCTCACCACCAGCCCGGTGCGCGCTATGTGGCTGAGCAGGCGCGCATGCCCGGACGGATAGGGCCGGTCAACGCCACAGGCCAGCACGGCGACGGTGGGCCCCTCGGCGGCCAGCGCTCCCCGGTGCGCCGCGCCGTCGATCCCGTACGCCGCGCCGGAGACCACCGTGCACCCCAGCTCGGCCACCCCGAACCCGATCGAGTTGGCGACGTGCTTGCCGTACATCGTGGCGGCCCTGGCGCCCACAATGGCCACCGAGCGCTCGGTCAACTCCACCAACCGGGCCGGGCCGCGCGCCCACAGCGCCAGCGGGGTGGCCAGGTGCCCATGGCCGGACCGGGCGAAGGACAGGAAGGGGCCCTCCGGCCAGTCCCCGTCCTCAGGAGTGAGCAGCCGGGCACCGATCTTCTCGGCTGCCCGCAGATCGGTAGCCGACCTGTCCCATTCGCGGCGTGCGCTGGTCTCCGTGGCCACCGGCTCGGGCACCTCGCCTCGGCGCACCTGTGCCGCCGCATCGACCGGGCCGAGCGCCTCAACGAATGCGGCCAGGGCGGGAGCCGGTGGTTCCGCCACCGCGGCCAAGTACGCCCTGGCCAGACGGATGGCGCTGGAGCCCGTCATGCGGCTCGCTGCTCCTTGAACAGGATGGCTTGGTCAACCATCGAGTCGTCGGGCCGATCACGGCCGGCCAGGTCGGCCAACGTCCAGGCCACCCGCAACGCCCGATCGGCGCCGCGCGCGGTGAGCTGCCCTCGGCGCAGCCCCTCGTCCAGTGGCCACACCACGGCGCGGGGCAGCCGAAACGCGCCACGCAGCATCGGCCCGGGCACCTCGGCGTTGGAGCGCCAGCCGTACTCCGCCCACCGCGCCTCGGCCGACGCCCTGGCGGCCACCACCCGGGCCCGCACAGTGGACGTGCTCTCCACCGGCTCCACGTCGACGGCGGAAAGGGCAACCACCGGCTCCAACGCCGCCCGCAGATCAACCCGGTCCAGCAGCGGACCGGACAAGCGGGCGAGGTATCGGCGCCGGACGGTGGACGGGCAGACACAGTCGCGGTCGTGGGCGGGCGCGCACGGGCACGGATTGGCGGCCAAGACCAGCTGAAACCGCGCCGGGTAGCGCACCGAACCATCCGTGCGGGCGAGCCGCACCTCCCCCTCCTCCAGCGGGGTGCGCAGCGACTCGAGCAGGTGCGGGGCGAACTCGGGGGCCTCGTCCATGAAAAGAACACCGCGATGCGCCAGCGAGACCGCCCCTGGTTTGGCCAGCCCGCTGCCGCCGCCGACCAGCGCGGCGACCGAGCTGGAATGGTGCGGGGCGACGAACGGCGGGACCATGGACAGCGGGCCGGTGGAAGGCAACTGCCCGGCCACCGACCGGATCGCCGCCAGCTGTAGCGCCTCGTCGGCGCGCAGCGGCGGCAGCAGCCCGATCAGCCGTTGAGCGAGCATGGTCTTGCCGGTGCCCGGCGGCCCCACCAGCAGCAGGTGATGACCACCGGCGGCGGCTACCTCCAGGGCCAGCCGGCCGACCTGCTGGCCCACCACGTCGGCCAGCTCCGGCGGCTGGTCGACGGGCGCGGCGACAATGGGGCCCGGGCTGGCCAGGGCGCCGTCGCCGGCGAGCCAGGACAGCACGTCGTTCAGACAGCTGGCGCCAAGAACCTGTAGCCCCTCGACCACCGCTGCCTCGGCCAGCGTGTCGACCGGCACCACCACGGTGCGTGTCCCCGCCCGTCGCGCCGCCAGTAGACAGGGCAACACCCCGCGCACCGGCCGGATGCGCCCGTCCAGGGCCAGCTCCCCGATGAGTACTGTGTGCTCGAGACGCGGCTGCGGCGCGCCACTCGCGGCGGCCAGCACGGCGCAGGCCAGCGCCAGGTCAAAACCGCTTCCGGCCTTGCGCAGGGTGGCCGGTGAGAGCGCGAGGGTGATCCGCCGGTTCGGCCAGTCCCAGCCGGAGTTGACCACCGCCGAGCGCACCCGGTCCTTGGACTCGTGCAACGCCGCGTCAGGCAGGCCCACCAGGTGCACGCCGGGCAGCCCGATCCCGATGTCCGCCTCGATCTCGACCAGCCGGCCGTCCACCCCGTACAGCGCGACCGACCACGCCCTCGCCAGCTTCATCAGAAGGCCGACTCGTAGTGCTGCATGGTGACCGGGCCACCCGGTGGGGCCAGCACGGCGACGACGTCGAACCGGATCTCGCACCAGCGCACCTGGTGCTCGCTCAGCCAGGCCTGGGTGACCCGCCGGATGCGCGCCGCCTTGCTCCGGGTGACCGCCTCGGCCGGCTCGCCGAATGCGGTGCCGGACCGGGTCTTGACCTCACACACCACCAGGCGCGTCTGGTCGACCGCCACGACGTCGAGCTCGCCGTCCCGACATCGCCAGTTTCGGGAAAGTACGACGAAACCTCGCCGTTGCAGGTACTCGACGGCGAGATCCTCACCGCGCCTGCCCAATGCATCTTTTGCTGCCACACCCGCCACGGTGGCGGCCAAACGGGGTCATGGCCAGGCCAACTGGCCGGCCTGTGGATAACTAGGGCGGTTGTGGATAACTACGGACGAAACGGGCGATCAGCCAAACGCCTCGCCCTCCGGCAGCCTAAGGTCGGGCTTGTCGAGCTCCTCGACGTGCACGTCCTTGAAAGTGATAACCCTGACGTTCTTCACGAAGCGCGCCGGCCGGTACATGTCCCACACCCACGCGTCCGACATCCGGACCTCGAAGTAGATCTCCCCATCCGAATTGCGCGGGGCCACGTCCACCGCGTTCGCCAGGTAGAACCGGCGCTCCGTCTCCACTACATAGGAAAACTGACCGACGATGTCGCGGTACTCCTTGTAGAGCGAGAGCTCCATCTCGGTCTCGTACTTCTCGAGATCCTCGGCACTCATGACTCCACTCCCCGGCTGGTCGATCCCATCACTCCCGCGCCACCGGACGCACCCGCGCCAGCGAACCTCGGACCGTGTACCTCCGAATTGTGGACCACATCCGCCAAGGCGCGAACGGCGCCGGCACGACCGACGTTGACGAAGGAGAAACGATGCACCGGACTGGGCCCGTACGTGCTCAGCGACTCGTCGTGCGCCGACGTGCAGTAGCCCTTGTGCTCGGCGAATCCGTAGCACGGCCACTCCCGATCCAACTCGACCATGATTCGGTCGCGGGTGACCTTGGCGAGTACCGACGCCGCGGCCACACAGGCTGCCGCCTGATCCCCCTTGGGCACCGCGAGGCTGGGCAGCGCCATACCTGGCACGGCAAATCCGTCGGTCAGCACATACCCAGGGGGCGCGGTCAACCGAGCCACCGCCCTACGCATGCCGTCCACATTCGCCGCGTGCACGCCCCGACGATCGACCTCGGTGGGCGGGATGATCACCACCGACCAGTCCACCGCCCTTCGCACGATGAGATCGTAGAACCGCTCCCGAGCGCTCGGGGTGAGCAGTTTGGAATCCGTGAGCCCTTCCCAGCGGGCCGCGTCTCCTGGCCGCGGCACGCACGCCGCCACCACCAGGGGCCCGGCGCACGCACCCCGGCCAGCCTCGTCCACACCAGCGACCGGGCCAAGCCCGTAGCGGTGCAGGGCGGACTCCCACGCCCAGATGCCGGTGGATCTGCGGATTACCGCGCGTTGCGGACGCGGCCACGGCACCGAACCGGCCGCGACGGATCGAGCCATCTCCTCAGCCGACCGTGTCGGGCCCGGCCTGGCGGGGAGTGCGGCGACGCCGCCGCAACCTCCACCATCGTCGACCGGTGGTCAGCGGAACAGCCCCGATCACCCCCAAGGCCAACGGTGCTCCGCTGGGGATTCCGCTCGGGGCGGACAACGCCACCCGCTGCGGGTTGGTGTCGTCGATCGACTTGATGCGGGAGAGCGGCAACACCACAAACCGCGCCTTCCCGATCACGTTGGCGACCGGGATGGGGCCGTGGCCGGGCACCCGTGAGTCGGCCGAGTTGTTCCGGCTGTCGCCCATCACCCACAGCTGGCCGTCGGGCACCTTGACCGGACCGAACTCGGATTGCACCGGCGGACCCGCTTCCGGGAGGTAGTAGATGTACGGCTCGTTCAGCGCCTTGCCGTCCACGGTGACGCGGTTCTGCGCATCGCAGCACACCACGGTCTGCCCACCGACCGCGATCACCCGCTTGATCAGGTCCTTCTCGTCCGGGGGCGCCAGCCCGACCAGCGAGCCGACCGTCTGGAAGCCTCTGACCAGCACATTGCTGGAAGGCGTGGCCAGCTGCGCGCCGTCCTCCCAGCTCGTCGGGCCGCGGAAGACGATGACGTCACCAGGGGAAGGGTCACCGAATCGATAGCTCAGCTTGTCCACCAGCACCCGGTCGTTCTTGCAGCCGGTGCAGCCATGCAACGTGGTCTCCATCGAACCCGAGGGGATCTCGTAGACCCGGGCGAGGAAGGTCTGGATGAGGACGGTCAACAGCAACGCCACCAGGATGAGCATGGGCAGCTCACGCCAGAACGTCGGGCGGCGTCGACGGCCACCCTTGGAGCGCTTGGCGCTGGACGGCCGGGTGCCCGCGCCCGCCTCGGCGCGCGCCCGATGGTGCCGGCCCGAGGTCGAACGTTGGCCGGCGTCCTCGGTCCCGGTCTCGTCGACGGTATCGGCGGCCTCAGCCAGATCTCGGTTGCCGGTGCGCTCACGCTCCGGCTCGAACAGGTCGACCCGATCCGCGCCGTCGCGCTCCAGCGGCGCCGCCGATGGAGCACCGAAGGGCTGGAAGTTGGCGGGCGATCCGATGGACCGATAGGTGCCCGACTGCCGCGCCACCGACTCGGTCGGCGAATCGGCGACCAGCCGCTCAACCGACAGCTGGCCGAGCGGAGTGCCGTTCTCGACGGGTACCGGCCCCGGTCGGCCACGCGGCACCAGAGTCCCTGGGCCGAAGGGTGAGCCAGGCCCGCCGGGCAGCCCGGCACCTGGTGCCCATCTCCCTCGGTCAGTGCCGGGGGGGAACCGCCCGGGGACGCCCTGCCTCGGGACGCCCTGGCCGGGTACGCCCTGCCTCGGCGGGCTGCCCCAGTCCGGCCCGCCCCGTTCCGGCCCGCGCCGGTCCGGCACGCTTCGGTCCGGCACGCCTCGGTCCGGCACGCCTCGGTTCGGCACACCTTCGTTCGGGGTGGCCTGCTCGGGGACACCGTGGCCCGGAGCGCCTCGCCCAGGGATGACCGGCCCTGGCGCGGTCTCCTCCAGCGCGAGGTGTGCTGACGGTGAACCGTCAGGGTGTCGGTATCGGCCCTGGCCCTGCCCGGTGGGCGCAACCGTGCCGGGGCCACCGCCGGAGCCCTGATCGGCCCCTCGACCGTTGGGCTGGCCATAGCCGGGAGCCGCGCCCGGATCGGCACCGTCCGGGCCCACCGGCTCGCCGATGCGGGGCGAGCCGCCAAAGGCCGTCGGTGGTGAGCCCGGGCGGCTGCCCGGTGCTCCTGGCTGCCCGGGTGCGCCTAGCTGCCGGCCGTACGCCTGGGGCTGGCCGTACCCCTGGGGCTGATCCGGTGGCCGCGCGTCGCCATAGGGCTGCGACTGGTCCCATGGATTCGGCTCCGGCGGGCGGCGCTGCTCGAATGCGTCCGGGTCGACCGATGCCTGGGGTTGGCTGAACGACGGGGGGTAGCCCGGAGTGGACGGCTGCGCCGGAGGGAACTGACCGCCCCGGGACGGCGCCCACTCGGGCGGGGGCGCTTGGTTCGGAATCCCCTGTGGCGGCACGAACAGCCCGGAGGGCGACGGCCCGCCCTGCCGAGGGTCATCCGGCGCTGGGCCCCGCGGGGGCTCCCGGTGGCTGCCTCCCCCGGCCCATGGCGGTGGCGGTGGGGCTCCCGCGTCTGCCGTGGAGGGGAATCGGGTGTGCCGCCCCTGAGGAGATCCAGGAGGCGGTTCAGCAGGGGAAGCGGCGGAATGCCAGGGCTGCTCGCCGGGAGACCTCGGCGCGGCCGGCGGCTCCTGCGCATGCTGACCGTTGATCCGCGGCGGGGAATCCAGGAAGAGACCTCGGTCTCGGCCCGCACCGTTCATCACCGGACCACCGCCGAAGCCGTTGTCGGCGGCGGCGCCACTGTCGGGGACTGGCCCGTTCCAGTCGGCCGGGCTCGGCCCGGAGTTGTTCCAGCTGGCCGGCCCCGGGCCCGATCCGTTCGGATCGCCGAGCCCCGGCGGGCGGCCTGGGCTGTGCCAATCAGGTGGTCCCGGCGCGGAACCGTTCGGCTCCCCGGACTCTGATGACCGCGCGGAACCATTCCAACCAGCCGGGCCCGGACCGGAACCGTTCGGGCCGACCGGCCCCGCCGGACGGCCAGCACCATTCCAACCAGCCGGCCCCGGACCGGAACCGTTCGGGTCGACCGGCCCCGCCGGACGGCCGGCACCGTTCCAACCAGCCGGTCCCGGCGCTGTGCCGTTCCAGCCAGCTTGGCGAGGCGGGCGGGCGTTGCCGTTCCAACTCGGTGGTCCAGGCGGTGGCATCGACCCGTTCCAGCCGGCGGGACCGGGTTGCGACTGGGACCCCGGCCAAACCGCCGGCTCCCGCTCCCCAGAGCGAGGTGGCGGGCCCGGCTCGGCCGACGGCGACCCATTCCACCGTGGCCTGGCGTCCGGCTCCGGTGAACCGTTGAGCGGCCCGAACCCGTTCACCGGGCCCGGAGACACAGGGGAGCCGTTGAATCCGCCTGACTGGAACGGGGTGAATAAGTCGCTCGGGTCGGGATCACCGGGCTCGATGCGCGGGCTGCCCAACGATCCGCCGATTCCCTCGTCCTCCGGGGAGAACGCGCCGAGCCGACCGACGCGACGGGCGGGCGGCCGAGGCTCGCCCGGGGCGTTGGGGACAACCACAGACACGAGGCTACGGCACTCCCCGCTAATCGGTCAGGGTCAGGATGCGGACGGGGTTTCGCGCTTCTCCTTGATCTTCGCGGCCTTGCCACGGAGCTCACGGAGGTAGTACAGCTTGGCCCGGCGCACGTCGCCTCGGGTCGCCACTTCGATCTCGGCGATGTTCGGCGAGTGCACCGGGAAGGTGCGCTCCACGCCGACTCCGAAGGACACCTTGCGCACGGTGAAGGTCTCACGCAGGCCAGCACCTTGGCGTCGGATCACCACGCCTTGGAAGATCTGCACCCGCGAGCGCGATCCCTCGATGACGCGGACGTGGACCTTCAGCGTGTCGCCGGGCCGAAAGCTCGGAATGTCGGTGCGCAGCGACGCCGCGTCCAGATCGTCCAGGGTGTTCATCGTGCAGGTCCGTCCTCGCGTGGGAAACAGCATTCGTACGATCACGCCGCCCGTCCGCCTGGCGCCCGGCCGCTCCGGCGAGCGCACATGCACTCGCCCGGCCGCACCGGCGCGCTACGGCACCCAGCGCGGGGCGCGGGGTGGTGGCAACCCGTCAAGTGTGCCAGACGAGGGCGCGAGCTTCGAAACCGGACGGTGCGGCCGACCCCGATTGGCCCCCCGTGTGATTGCTCACTCCGGCTCAGCGTCGAGCTGTTTCAGCAGCTCAAGGTCGTGCTGATCGAGCGCGTCGGGAGGCAGTGCGCGGATCAGGTCGGGCCGCCGGTGGACGGTGCGAGCCAGCGCTTGGTCGCGCCGCCAGCGGGCGATCGCGGCGTGGTCACCGCCACGCAGCACCTCCGGGACGGCCAGCTCCCGCCACCGCTCGGGGCGGGTGTACGCCGGTCCCTCGAGTAATCCGTCGGAGAACGAGTCCTGTGCGGCGGAATCCGGGTTGCCCAGCACGCCGGGCAGCAACCTGGCCACCGCCTCGACCATGGCCAGCACCGCGACCTCGCCGCCGACCAGCACGTAGTCCCCGATCGAGACCTCGTCGACCACCATCCGCCGGGCGGCGTCGTCGAGAACCCGCTGGTCGATGCCTTCGTAGCGGCCGCAGGCGAAAACCAGCCACGGCTCCGCCGCGTACTCCCGCGCGGTGGCCTGGGTGAACGGCCGGCCGGCCGGCGTGGGCACGACCAGCCGAGGGGTGTGCGAGGACGGGTCGGCGGGGGTACACACCGCGTCCAGAGCCTCACCCCAGACGGTGGGCCGCATCACCATGCCCGGCCCGCCACCATAGGGCGCGTCGTCCACGGACTTGTGCACGTCGCGGGTCCAGATCCGCAGGTCGTGCACCTGCACATTGATCAGCCCAGCTGCGATCGCCCGGCCGAGCAGCGCCTCTCGCAGCGCGGCCAGGTAGCCGGGGAAAATGGTCACCACGTCGATCCGCATCGAGCGGGAATCCTGCCAGCCGGGCTCAACGGGCGTCAGGCCGACTCGGATGCATGGCGCGCCGGGCCCGATCCCACGCCGGCCCGATCCAGCGTCTAGCCGTCCAGCAGGCCTTCTGGCGGGGTGAGCACAACCCGGCCGGCCGCCAGGTCGACGGTGGGCACGATGTCGCGGACGAAGGGCACCAGCGCGTCAGGGCCGCCGTCGCGGTCGAGGACCAGCAGTTCGCCGGCCGGGCCGTGCACCACATCTCGCACGGTCCCGACCGGCGCCCCGTCGGCGAGCTCGGCCCGCAATCCGATCAGCTGGTGGTCGTGGAACTCGTCCGGATCGTCCGGCGGCGGCAGTTCCTCCGCCGACACGGTCAGCATCTCGCCGCGCAGCTCCTCGGCGGCCGTCCGGTC
>DATHIT010000274.1:0-14833 GCA_035489915.1 Pseudonocardia sp.
CATCTCTAATGTCGTGGATCGCGGCATGGGACTCGCTGTGGCAGTCGAGGCCCCGCGTCTGCACTGGGAGGAGGGCGTGCTCTACGTCGAGCCCGGCGCCGAGCCCACGGACCTGGAAGGGATCGCGATCGCGCGCTTCAACGGCCTGAATCTCTTCTTCGGCGGCTGTCAGGCGGTGCGGCGCGACCCAGGCTCGGGCCAAATGGACGGTGCCGGTGACCCGCGCCGCGGAGGCGCTGTCATCGCGGTGTAAACGGCTGCTACCGGCACGCGTCCGGACAGGCGATCAGCGCCCAGCTAGGGCGATCGTCTGGGTCGGGCGTGTGTCGGTGTGCCGGGGTCACCTGGACCGCTTTCGTAGCGGGCGCAGGCGATCACGCAAAGATCGGAATCCGTGCGGGGAGAATAACGAATCGGTTGGTGGCGGGTTGCTGACCGTGGCGCCGTGTCGTGGGGACGTTGTTTGGATGTGTCGTGGGGCCAGGCAGGTTTGGCGGTAGGTGCCGCAGTGCACCGGGAGCAGTCCGGTGGGGAACTCGACCAGGACGGCCGGGTCGCCGCAGTTGGTGCATTGGTAGGCGACGGGGTTTGGGATACGAAGCATCAGTTTCTGCCCCTCTGCTTGCGCCACGGTGTCGGGAGATTCGTGAGGTTTGCCGTGGCGGCCGATGTTGATCGGCAGGCGGAACGGAAATGGACACCATCGCGGCGTCGTGCGCCACCGAGGCGGCCGACGGATCTGGGCGGGGTAGTTGGTGGCTACTTGCGGGCTACGCTGACGGGGAGTCAGGTCAAGCGGGCCGACTTCAGGACCGGGCGGCACCACATTGGGCAGCCATCCGCAACGCTCACGTCGCGCGACCCACTAGAGGTCTACTCGCTTTCTAGCACGAGCTGGGCCAGCGACACGGGAGCGGGATCACACTGTGCGCAACACCATCCGTGGACGTGAGGCGCTATGTCCGGGTGGGGTGGAGGTTGCTCGGGTCAGCGCCCTGGTCGGTGATCACGCGAGCGGCCAGTTCTCGGAACTTGGCGTACGCGGCGGGTGACCTTTGACCTTCCCCCGTTGCGGGGACACCTTGATCATCACTGGGGTGCTCGGGTCGCCGCCCTTGGAGATCCCCCAGGCATGCCGTGAGCCTGGACGAGGGCGTTGGGCTGCCCGAGACCGAGGTGGAGCGGCGGCGGCCGCGGCAAGATTTTCTACAGCGCCCGCGCTATCGGGGTCCTGCTCGCCCCGCGCGCTCGGTGTGGCTGTTGCTGGCGGTGCCGCCAGTGGCCGTGGCCGCCGACCCTGTGGGCGCGATGCGGCGAGTTGGCCTTGGCCGTCGATCCCGCCAACGGGCGCCATGCCCGACTCGATCGGTTATGACTTGCAACACGGGACGAAGGGCGCACCGGTCGGTCAGGTGGATATGGCCAACGCTCCTCTATCTAGCGCGGGTCTCAAAGTTAGACAGACGATCTGGGAGATAGCCAGGACGGTGTGTACCTAGGTGCTCGGGTGCCCGACGCACCTGCCGGCTTGATCGAATGGATGTCAACAGGTCCGAGGTAACCGGTGGTCGGTGCGCTGGCCCTTGGGAGGAAGCAGATGAAGCCCCAGGCGGCAGACGTTCGCCTGCCCTATCGTCCGCATCAGCACCCCAGCAGATTGACCTGGGCGGACATAGTCACGTTCTGGCGCGCCAGGTGCACCAGCATCCTTGGCCGCCGTCCCCGACGCCGTGGCCGCCACGCGGCAGTCAAATCTAAGCGGCCGGTGCGAAGAAACGGACGAGGTCGGTAAATGCCCGTCGCACATCGGACTGCGCTGGTCGGGGTCGGAAAACGTCCAGTCAAGCGTGGCGACCAGCCTCTTAGCTCCTGCTGCCCTGGGCCGATCGACGAGCTGACTTCATCCGGACCCATGCAGCAGACTTGAAAGAAGACCGGAGAGCGGACCCGAATCGGTGCCACGGATTTTCCCAGTAGGTCTTTCTCGCGCCCGACGTTTCGAGCTGTGCATTTCTCCGGCAAATCGAAGCTAGCTTCGAAGCCGGTGTTGGGGATCGTTCGCGGCGGAATCCGACACGAAAGAGACGAGCTAGCCAGAACTTGCGCCCCTACAACACCTATCAGCACTCTATCAGTCGGCCCCGATCCTCCAACTGGGCGTGTCTAACGTCGCAGCAAGCCCGCCACCTGGCAGAACTCACCGCAGATATCCTATTCAGACGTCCCGGATCGAATACACAGTGGGAGCTGCTCCCTTGGAGCTACACACATTGCAGAACAACCGTTGCCCGGAATGCGGTGCGAACAACATGGACCACTGGCCCTGGTGCTCGCAATACACACGATCATTGCGGCCGGGGCAACCCTGTCATAGCGCCAGCCCAGGCCGATAGCGGCGAGCGGCCCGCCAGCCCGGGACGTTGGAACCGGCTCGCTGCGGCCTCATCAAACGGACCACCAAGCTCGCTAGCCTACACACAGCGTGCGCGCCGCCGGCCCGGCCCGGCCCGGCCCGGCCCGGCCCAGGAGGCTGGACTACCAGACCAGGCGAAGGTCGACGACGACGGCCGACCCCTCATTTCTTGATCGCCGCTTGGGTCGATGGGCGTCCCATATGGCTGCGGCTCGCGGTGTAGTCCCGCTTGGCGGCAATGAACCTGCGGTGCCAGGCGAGCACTGTGGCTGGGGTTATGGGGAAGGCATCGCGCCAGCGGTGCCGCGGTATGAGGCCTGACAGCGCGGCTAACCAGAAGCGATCCGCTGTTTCGTAGCGGACCCGGCCCGCGACCTGGCGGCGTGCGACATCGTCGCCACCGACGACGGCCTGCTGGTGCACCTACGCCGCTCCAAGACCGACCAGGCCGGCGCCGGCCGCTCGGTCGGCATCACCGGCACCACACCGGGGGACTCTCTCGACGCCGTGGCCGCGTGGGTGCACTGGCGCAACCGGCTCGCCTCCCACGTCTTCCACACCGGGCCCGCCTGGCGCGCCATCGACCGCTACGGGCGCCGGCCCCGATCGTGTGGGTGCCCGGAACCCAGTTCAAGTCATGCCACCTGCTGATATTCGTGTATGAGGCCGCCGAGCCTGTTGATCCGGTGGACGCGAGCTGTGTCGGTGCGGTGTGGGCGGTGACGGTTGAAGTGGTTTTCGTAGGTGGACAGGACGGAGGCCGCGTGGTGTTGGTTCATGATGAGGGTGCGGTCGAGGAGTTCGCGGCGGATGCTGCCGATGAATCGTTCGGCAATCGCGTTCGCCCGTGGGGCCCGGACCGGGGTTTTGATCACTTGGATGTTGGTGGCGGTGAGGACGGCGTCGAACGTCGTGGTGATTGGCGTCCCGATCGCGGATCAGGAACCGGAAGTTCTTGCCGGCTTCCTCCAGGTCCATGGTGAGGTTGCGGGCCAGTTGGGTCAGCCAGATGCCGGTCGGGTGCGCGGTGATGCCGAGGACGCGGACTTGGCGGGTGGCGTGTTCGACGACGAAGAACGTGTAGAGCCGGGTCAGGGTGATGGTGTCGACGTGGAACAGGTCGCAGGCGAGGATGGCGTGGGCCTGGGCTCGGAGGAACTCGCGCCAGGAGGGCTCCGACCGTCGCGATGACGGGTCCACGCCTGCGGCCTGCAAGATCTTCCACACCGTGGAGGCGCCGATTTGGTAGCCGAGGTTGGCGAGTTCGCCGTGGATGCGCCGGTATCCCCAGCTCTGATTCTCGGTGGCCAGGCGCACCGGCTGCGCTCGTAGCCCGGCGGGGATGGCTGGTCGGCCGGGCTGGCGGTGGTTGGTTGTCCAGCGTCGTGTGACGATTCGTCGGTGCCAGCGCAGGACTGTGACGGGAGTGACGAGCGGCCCGATCCGGCGGTGGCGGGGGAGTCGACGGACGAGCGCGGCGATGAACGCCCGGTCGGGCCAGGACAGCCGAGGTCGTGGAGTCTTGCGGTGGAGCACCGCGAGTTGGTGGCGAAGCACAAGTATCTCGACGTCCTTGGCCGCGTCGGAGCGGGCGAGCAGCACCATCCAACTCGCAAGCTTGGAGATGACGAGGTAGGTCAATCGGAGTGCCACAAGCCGGATCATGCCGTGGGTCGAGGTGGGGCCAACCTGCAGGTCAGGGCCGTTGACCCTGTATCGGGCACCCACAGGTTCGGAAACTCGGTCAGGCGCTTTGAGCTGGGACTTTGTCGGGAGCTCCCCAGTGCTCAGGCGCTATTTCTGAACGCGTTCAAATGGTCGGCCGAGGCTTCTGCACGTGTTCAGTTTGACCTTAGCGACAAATCAAGACCCTGCGCATAGGGCCAGGTCAGAACAGCTGCCCGACTTTTGGCACCCCACAGGGTCCAGTGCTGCCGCCGCACGGCGGCGGGTGGAGGGTTCGTCAGTAACCCAGGTATTGGTCACGTCCTTGGACCAGGGCGGCAATCTTGTTGTCCGCAATCGAGCGCGGCATGACGTACAAGCCGCAGTCGGGATGTACGTACTCGATTCGTTCCGCCCCGCCCAGGCAGTCGGCGGCCCGCTCTATTCGGGCGGCCACCTGATCCGGCGTCTCTACCTGTGTGTCCTTGACGTCGATCACGCCTATGCCGAACCTCACGTTGGCTGCCTGCCCGAGAACTCGCAGGTCCTCAGGTTCATGCCGGGTTGTCTCCAAGACGATATGGTGCGCGTGTAGTGCCCCCAGGAACTGCGCCATTTCGCGCATACGTCCGGCGTGCACCCGCTGGCCGCTGTAGTTGCCAAAGCAGAGATGCACCGCGGGTACGCGGGGTACGGCGTCGAGTAGTCGGTTGATGACTTCGGCAGCAAGGCCAGAATCCTGAGGTTGGCCCGGGACGCTCGCCTCATCGACCTGGATAACATCGGCATCAATTTCCCGGATCTGGGCGGCCAACACGTCAGCGAGGGCGAATGCCAGAGACCGTAGGTCGCCGTAATGTTCGTCCAACAAGGTGCGGGCGAGCATGTAGGGGCTTGTTACCGTGAACTTCACCTGTCCATCGGCGAGTCGGCGGGTTGTCTGGTAGACACTGACCAGGTCGAGGCTGCCCTCGCTCACTTCGCCGACCACTACGCCTGCCGGTTGCCGCCGGAACTTGAGGTGCGGAACCGTCTGCATCCGGGCAAGGTCGGACCGAGTGATCGCGGAACGAACTCCACCCAACGGCCGGACGAAATATTCGATCATGCCGTTGGTTTCAGGATGGTTTATGTCGAAGCGAGAAAGCTCACCGTCAGTGGGCAGATCAATTCCGAGGCGCCGTTGCAATGCCAAGACCGTAGCTATCGCGTCGTGCAATCCTTCCTGAGAGGGCGCGGCGCGAAGCCAGGTGGGCACGGGATAACTACCAACCAGTGTGGTTCGCAGCGCGGGCCACGCTAGCGAGCCTTCTTTACTCATTGTTCAATGATAACAGAAATTAATTATGGCGCCTTTTTACCCTGAGAGAAGGTTTTCCCGCATAAGTTGACAACGCCGCTCTTGCGGATGTAATCAGCGGCCCTGATTACCGAACCGCAACAATGGACAGCCTTCGCGGGCCGCTAGCCTTGTGGGTGCGGAGAACTCTGTCATGTCACGCCACATGCAGGTATTCGTGGATGAGTCTGCCGAGCCGATCCCGTCGCAGGTGTCGGATGGTGTTGCTTATGGTGGGGGGAGCGAGTCGTCCGGCGGGTGGGTGCTGATCGAGGGATCGGTGCGGGAGGTGGTGGTTGTGGTGTTCGGTGTAGTCGCAGAGGACGTGGGCGAGGTGGCGGGGTCCGGTGATCAGGATCAGGTCTAGGCATTCGCGGCGCAGGCTGCAGGTCCAGCGCTCGGCGATCGCATTCGCGCGCGGGGCGGCGCGGGTGTGGGTGCCGAGAACTCGTGCACTGCCCTTGACCAGCAGCTTCGTCGCTCCGACCCTGTGGGCCACTGTCTCTCTTTGAATGCGTTCAGCAAATCCTTGAACGTGTTCAAGGACGACGGACAGGAAGTTGAACGTGTTCAAGTGTCGTAAGATGCGAGGCTGTCGTATTTCACGAAACCGCTGGTCACGGGTGGTGCTCTAGTTTGTGGCACCCACAGGCCAAGGCGGCGTTGCCGTGCGGCCGGGACTGGGAGGCGGCGTTCCTGGGTAGCGCGATCAATCGTCGGTGATGGTGAATCGGTATTCGTCCTACTGCGCGGCCGGCCCGCTTCGGGGAGGCGGCCATCGGCGGTCTGCTCGAATCTGTCGCCGGCGCCTGAAAACTGACCCCGGCGTGGCAACCCAAGGGTCAGGCCGAAAGGCATGGTCGCCGCGCTTGGCCACCACGCCCTCTAAGCCCTGGGTCGCATCGCGCATCCATGCCCGCGCGCCGGTGGGATCGGGGTATGACCGGCATCAGCGCGAGACCGGTGCGGTTGGTGTCGATGAGCCGTTCTAGTCGTTTGCGGCGCTGGACGTACGGCAGAGGGCGCAAGTCCTCGTCGTGGTCAGTCAGCAGGTCGAACACGGAAGTGAACGAGTTCGCGGAATCTGGTGTTCGATTACGCTGGAACCCGTCGCCCGGTGGGCGTGCATGGCTGCTTCTAGAGGAAGATCATCGGCCGATGTCCTGTGCCAGCTAATGCATGACGAGCGAATGGAGAAGGGTCGGGAACCGTGTCAATTCGGTCCGCAATCGGGCTGACGCTGCCTCGAGAATGGGAAGACGCTGCGCAACGAACTCGTCGACCGAGAGATATCCTGACGCGGTCGCGCAACTGATTCCGGCCACGGCCGCACCATTGATCACTATTGGGCAGCCGATCACGGTGATGCCGAGGTCCAGCTCGTCGACGACGAGCGCATACCCGTCCTCGCGGATGTCGCGCAGCCGTTTCCGGAGCTCGTCTTCCGAGGTCAGGGTGTGCGGTGTTCGGGCGGTGAGTTCCGCTCGTTCGAAGAACTTCGCGAGCCGATACTCGGGCTCGTAAGCGAGGATCGCGCGTCCGGTCGCCGACACGTAGGCCGGCACGCGACTGCCTGCGGTCACCGCGAACCGGAGGAGCCGTTGCGTCGGGACGTGGCAGAGATGAATGATGTCCGGTCCGTCCAGAACGGTGAGCGAGACACTGTCACCAGTGTCGTCGCGAATCTGTTGCAAATGTGGATGTGCAACCTCAGCGAGATTCATCGAGTCGAGGTAGCTCGCGGATAGCTCCATGATCCGCGGTGTGAGCACGAACTTCTTCTCGACATGCGACAGATACCCCAGGTGGACCAGGGTCAGCAGGAAGCGGCGGACCGCCGCCGGGCTGAGATCTGTGACGGCCGCAACCTGACTCAGAGTCATCTCCGGTGATGCCGACCCGAACGCCTTCAACACTGCCAGCCCTCGGGCCAGCGAGGTCACGAACTGTTCCTTGTCCACCCTTGACACACAACCCTCCTCAATTTAACGTCCGTTACCATCGCAGGGCGAAAATATAGCCGCCTAGCGAAAAAATGTCCAGTGTTATCGGGCGTGACTCGCACCGACCAAGCCCCAACGAGGAGGCTCAGCGTGCTCAGCAGCAATCACACAGCTCGGCCCGGACGATCGGACGATGGCCGCGTCCGACCGGACGGTGGCTGCGTCCCCATCGCGTTCACGCCGGTATCCGAGAGCCGCTGAGATGGCAGCCCGTATTAGCCGCGTCACGGCCGCGGCATCCATCGGGACCATGATCGAGTGGTACGACTTCTTCCTCTACGGCACCGCGGCCGCACTGATCTTTCCGACGGTGTTCTTTCCGGCCGAGAGCGCCACCGACGGCACGCTGCTGTCGTTCGCCACCTTCGCCACGGGGTTCGCCGCGCGCCCGTTGGGCGGCGTCGTCTTCGGACATTTCGGCGACCGCCTAGGACGCAAAACCGTCCTGGTCATCACGCTGCTGATGATGGGTATCGCGACCGTCGGCATCGGCATTCTGCCGACCTACGGTCAGATCGGCGTCGCCGCTCCGGTCCTACTCGTGCTGCTGCGCATCGTCCAGGGCATCGGGACCGGGGGCGAATGGGGCGGCGCGGCCCTCATGACCAAGGAGAACAGCAGCAGCCGGCCGGGATTCTGGGGAGCGTTCCTGTCCAGCGCCGTGTTCGCCGGCCTCATCCTCGGATCTGCCGCCTACGTGGCGCTGGCCGCGGTACTCAGCGAGACCCAGCTGTTCGGCTGGGGCTGGCGCATCCCGTTCCTGCTCAGTATCACGCTGGTGGGCGTCGGCCTGTGGATCAGAGGGAACCTGGCCGAGACCCCGGAGTTCGATCGGATCAAGAGCGCCGGCGCGCGGGAACGAGCCCCGGTCGTCCAGGCGCTGCGCCGTCCGCGCAATGTCCTCGCTATCTTTCTGATGCGAGTCGGGCAGAACACCAGCTTCTACATCGTCTCGGTGTTCGTGCTCAGCTATGCGACGGTGACCCTCGGCGTGCCCAAGGTGTCGATTCTCTGGGCGACAGGCATCGGTGCACTGGTGGCCCTGGTGCTGTGCCCGGTCTACGGCCACCTCGGCGACCGGTTCGGGTTCCATCGGGTCATGGCGACCAGCCTGCTTGTGCAGGCGGCATTCGCCTTTCCCTTTTTCCTGCTGCTGGACTCGCGCGACACCGCAACGATCATCCTGGCGGTCACCATCGGGCTCGGAGGTGGCGCCGCCGCGTCCGACGCCATCCAGCCGGCGTACTTCACCAGCATGTTCGGCGCCCGGATCCGGTTCAGCGGCGTGTCCATCGGGAGGGAGGGTGGAACCGTTGTCGGCGGCGGGCTCGCGCCGCTGATCGCGGCCGGGCTGTTGCACTGGCAGGGCGGAGCCCCCTGGGGGGTCGCCAGCTGGATGCTGCTGACCAGCCTGGTCGGCATCGGCGGGATCCTCCTTGCCCGCCCCGACGAAGCGGACCGATCCGCCCCGGCAGAAGTGGTCCCACCGGCCGCAGCGTCCGGAGCGGCCGGTGCGTAGCAACAACCCCGATCGGGACCGGAGCCTGGAAATGACGATCCATGAGGCGGCACCCACGGCGCTCGTCGCCCAGGCGGCCGGCAGCACGGTGGACGCGCTGTTCGACGCCCGAGTGCAGGCACATCCGACGCGGACCGCGATCCAGTCGGGACCGCACCAGCTGACCTATCGAGACCTGCAACGGCGCAGTCGCACGCTAGCGACAGTGCTGGCCGACCTCGGCATCAGGCGTGGGACAACGCTGGCGGTGCTCTCGGAGAACCGGACGGAGTACCTCGAGATCATCCTGGCCGCGGCAAGACTCGGCGCGGTCGTAGCCTGCCAGAGCACCCGCTCGTCCGACGCGGAGCTTGAGGCCGGCCTCGAGCTCGTCGAGCCCCAGCTCACGATCTGCTCGCCCCGGCTGCACGAGAGGTTCGGCCCGGTGCTGCGCGCCCAGTCCGAGCAGGTCCTGGTCATGGGGGTCCGCTACGAGCAGGCCCTTGCCTCGGCCACCCCGTGGGCGAGCGCCGCTCAGGCGTCACCGGAGGACATCCTCGTCATCATCTACACGAGTGGGACAACGGGCCGGCCCAAGGGGGCGTGTATCAGCCACAGGGCCGAGATTGCCCGCAGCATGTCCACCCGCGCCGAGCTCGGACTCGCCGCCGACGCCACCTTCGTTGCATGGTCCCCCTTGAGCCACATGGGCGCACTCGACAACTCGCTGAGCACCCTCATCTCGGGCGGTACGGTCGTCGTGGTCGACGGCTTCGATCCCGCACAGATCGCCTCGATCGTCGCGACTCAGCGCCTGGGCTGGCTGCTGATCATGCCCGGCACGACCAGTCGGCTCGTGGACGCCTTGCGCGCCGAACCGGCCGAGCCGGCCGGCGTGACCATCTGCGGTGTCATGCCGGATCTCATCCCGGCCGAGGAGATCGCCGAGCTCACAACCCTGCTCGACGCCCCGTTCGCCAACACGTTCGGTTCTACCGAGACCGGGTGCCCACCGTGTTCGGCCAATGCCATCCCGGTGGGCCACACCCCGACCGAGCTCCCGAAGGAGCAGAGCGCCTTCTGTGAGGTCCGGCTGGTGGATCCGGACGACTTCGACGTCCCGCCCGGATCCCCCGGCGAGATCTGCCTGCGCGGGCCGACGCTGTTCAGCGGGTACTGGAACGACCCCGAGGCCACCGCCGAGGACTTCCGAGGCGGCTGGTTCCACATGGGCGATGTGTTCGTCCGCCGAGCGGACGGAACCCTCGACTTCGTCGACCGCGTCAAGTACCTGATCAAGAGCGGTGGGGAGAACGTCTACCCCGCCGAAATCGAACGCGTGCTCCTGCGCGACCCCAGGGTGCTGGAAGCGGCCGTAGTCCGCCGAACCGACCCGGTGTGGGGTGAGATTCCGGTCGCGTTCGTTACCCGCTCCACAGACTCGGTCTCCTCCGCCGTCCTTGCCGAGGTCTGCGCTCAAAGCCTCCCGCGCCATAAACGTCCGAAGGCGATCCACTTTGTGCCGGCTGGCTCCATGCCCCGGAATGCCTCCGGCAAGATCGTCCGTCAGGAGCTCGAGAAGCTGGCCGCCGCATGGTGACGCTCGACGAAGCCCCAAGCCCCCACAACCGGAAGGCTGCCCCGACCATGACTGCCAGAGTTCACGAAATTCGCTCCGAGATCAGCTGGAGCACCGCATCAAAGATCACGGTCTTCGGACACGACCTCGTGCACGACCTGGTTGGTAACGTCAACCTCGGGGACATGGGCTTCCTCGAGCTGACCGGCCGACGCCCCGACCCGGCTGAATCCGCGATGTTCAACGCGCTCACCGTGAGCCTTGTCGAGCACGGCATGACGCCCAGCGCGATCGCCACCCGGCTCACCCACTACGGATCGCCGGAGTCTCTGCAAGGTGCGGTTGCGGCCGGACTACTCGGTCTGGGCTCGACCTTCGTTGGATCCATCGAGGGGGCGGCGCGCTACATCCAGGAGGCCAGCCCTGAGGGCAGCCCCGACGTGGAGGCGGCGAAGATCGTCGATCGGCACGTGTCGGCTCATACCCCGATCCCCGGCATCGGACATCCGATTCACAAACCAGTCGATCCTCGCGCGGAGCGCCTTTTCACGCTGCTGCACGAGAACGGCCTGGAGGGGCCTCAGACGGCGCTGATCCGTGAGGTGGCGCGCCAAGCGGGAGTAGCGCTCGGCAAAGAGCTCCCGGTCAACGTGACGGGCGCAATTGGCGCGATCGCCTCACTGCTGGGCATCGACTGGCGAGCCGCTCGCGGAATCGGGGTGATGGCACGCGCCGTCGGCCTGGTCGGCCACGTGCTGGAGGAGATCCGCAGCCCGACCGCGCCAACCGTGTGGCGAGAGGTCGAGGAGGCGGTGACGAACCACCACAAGCCTGCTGAATGAGCACGGCGGACATTTGCGACTCCCACGACGAGGCGGCAGTGATCCCGATCCGTCTGAGGGCGTACGGGGGCCGGCGCACCATCGAGGGAACGGTCGAGACAGTACGAGTCGGTGACTCCAACCAAGCGATCCGAGGCATCCTGGCAACACCTGGCGGCAACCGCATACTCGTCGTCGACGGTGGCGGCCACAGGGCCAGGTTCGCGCTGGTCGGGGACCGCCTGGCCACGATCGCCAGCGCACACGGCTGGCAAGGACTCGTCATCGACGGAATGGTGCGCGACACCGTGCACCTGGCAGCGCTCGACGTCGGGGTATGGGCCCGTGGGCCCACACCCCGTCGGGGTCCAACCAGCGGTCCCGGTGAGGTCGGAGTCGAGATAGAACTCGGCGGCATCGTGGTGGCACCGGGCGCCTTCCTGGCGGCCGACGCAGACGGTGTCGTGGTTCTCCCTCGTGATCCAGCCTCGTCTGACTGAGAGTGTCGGATCGGGTTGCTGACCTACGCAGTCTGGATGCGTAGCTGGCCTGTTGGCCTTCGCGCCGGGCCAGACCAATTCTGGCATGACGTCTGGCATGAGGAGACGCGTTCTCCCAGTTCGCGGCGTGCGCTCCGAGACGTGGGGTGTGCTGTCGGTGCTGCTAGGCGGCGTAGGGCGTCGACGCGACTCTCTCGTAATGCGTAGGTCCGGGGTTCGACTCCCCGAGGCGGCTCCACAAAGCCCCTGGTCACAGGGGGTTTAGCGCGATCACCGGTGGCCGGGGGAGATCGTTTCCCCTCAGATCCCCTTCACCGGCGGGACACCTCCGCTCGGCTACACAGCGTGCTCGACGGTCACGGAGCGTGGTCGGCGCGGTAGCGTCGGTCATGATCAACGCGAGCGAAGCGGAGTCGAGTGGTGCGAAGCAGTATGAAGATGAACATGCTTCGGGAGCTAGACGCTGTAGGTGCACCCCGGAAGAGATCGCAGACGGCCACTGGCACCGCTGTCCCGCCCGCCTACCTTCTGGTTGGGCCGTGGGAGGGCCTGACGCTGGACGAGATCGAGGCCGAGCTGCGCGAAGAGAAGGCACCCGGCGCCACTGACGGCGACTCACCGACCTGATCCAGGCTGCGCGTGGACTCTCGGTGAGTGGGACGGCCCATAGCCGATCCCCGGTCAATTGTGTGGGACGCGATTGCAGCGTGTCGCGCACTCGTTGTCGGACCGTTGTGCTTCGCTAGTCACAGGCAACGGCCCACCCCCGAGGAGGTCTTGTGGCGATTACCGCGCCCGGAGGGCACTACGTTTGCGAGTGCTGCGGGCTCTACTACCCAATCCAGAGACCGGTAAGCCGGAACATCGAGGACCGGATGCACCAGTCCAACAAGATTCCCGACCTCTGTGCCCGCTGCGCTCCCCATCGACGCGGGAATGATGATTGGGCCGCCGCCGTGCAGGCAGCGGAAGATCACGCTCGGTGGTACTGGAAGCTTGCGGAGCAGAAGGACGGTGCGGCCAAGTCCGTCCGTGCGGAGCTAGAGGAGATCAGGGTCCAGAGTGCGGCCCAAGTTGAAGAGGCTCGGGAAAAGATGTTCGGGGCCTTCAACTCCCGCGACTCGTACATCCGCGCGCTCGCGCGAATCTCGAAACACCACGAGCCAGCTGGGCGAGGAGGATGCTCCTGTCGGCGGCGTGACTGCGACACGCTCCAGATTATCGAGCAGCCCTGGATACGTCGTCGAATCAACGCGGTGGAGCGGAGCGAGGGCTACGGCGAGGACGATGCCGAGACTGACACCGCGTAGAGGACAGCGCTGTGTAGCGTCGATTCTTTAGTAGCCAAGTTCGAGTTGATCGGTCTTCGTCGTACCGGCGCTGCGCTTGGAAGTACGGCAGTAGGGAGTGGGGTAGGTTCGGGCGCTTGTGGCACCGGCCATGAGGGCATGGTGCCAGCTCAGTCGGACCTACCGGCGACGGCACGCCCCGCAGTCCACATGCGCTTGGGTCATCCACAGCCCGCGTAGTGGACGTTGACGTGAGAGAGCCCCGCACCCATCGGGTCGACGGGCCGGGGCTCTCGGGCCGGGAGCGGCACGCTCCGTGGGCGGGCGCTACCGCCCCATCTCCCTCTGCTCCTGCGGGGAGAAGCTTTCGTAGCAAGTCGTGCACACCATGTCCCCGGTGTTCGCGCGGTCCGGGTTCGGTCCGGATCGCAGCGGAACCTCGGCTGTGGGGCGTGACACGCCATGTGACACGAAACCTGGTCGAAGAGTGTGATCGTGGGGGCTGTGGAGGCGACCGCCGCGACTGTTGTTGCTGGTAGAGGGCAGGGTTAACGTGGACGACCCGCTTTACACCCGAGTGCTCGCAGACTCGAACCTGCGAGGAGGTGTCGTCTACCTGCGGACCGCTCACGAGACGAGTGCGCGCTTCGGTCGTGGGTGATCACCCGGCCTGGATGTGTAGGGGCACGCGAAGAGTGGGCTGGTCCAACTTGAGCTTGGCGATCAGGCGGTCGGATTCGTCCTGGAGCGCGTTGCGGATCTGCAGCACGTTCCCCGGCGTCACGGCCATCGCGCCGACCTCCGCGGCCACGTTCCGCGCGATCGCCGCGCTCGGTACGTCCATGATCCGGCACTGTAGAGCGTGGCCCGGTGAGCACGTGGGCGAATGCGGCAAACCGTCGCACACCGCGCACCGGACGAGTCAGACGATCTTGCTCGGGCGTCGGCGTGTCTTCTCGGGCGCGGCTCGGGCGCGGATACGTCCACTGTGGACGGCCACAGCTTGGAGGAAACGCTCCATAAAGAAAGCGGAAACGCAGGTCAGCGGCTTGCTGACCTGCGTTCGGATGGTGCGCCGCCAGGGACTCGAACCGCGAACCCGCTGATTAAGAGTCAGCGTTCGGGCGTGTCGGGTAGTGCCGGTTGGTGTCAGATTGTGCCGTTTTGGCTGCTCACGTCCGGTTGGCTGTGCCGGGAAATGCCGCCGAGTGCCGTGTGGTGCCGGTCTTCTCGGGCGCGGCTCGGGCGCGGATAGGTAAGGTAATTCGGGCTGCTCGGGGGTTGAGGCTCTCGACGAGTGTATGGATTCCGGCTCTACTCGCTGATCGCTCGCTGATCGCTCACGGTCCGATCATCGCTCGCTCGCCGCTCGCTCACCGTCGGTCGGGTGCCGGAGCCGTTAGTGCGAGCTCGGGGGACACTCGTGCCGGGGGAGCGCGTAGGGGGTCGTGTCCGAGGGGGGAGCTGCCCCAAATCCCCACGCTCACGTACCAAGCTGACCTGGAGCTTCACTGAGGCGGCGGTGGCGGGGAGCTAAGAACTGGGCGGAGCTGAGCCCAAGGCGGCTCCGCTGCGGGGAGCAGGCCTGCTGGTGCTCCGCGACGTACCCGACACGACCTCGCCGGAACATTTGCCTCCTGGATGTCCGGCGGTGAGTCCTCGCCACCGTAGGAGGCGAGCCACGGCGAGCTCAGGGGTGGTCGAAACACCGTTGTGGCGTCCCGCC
>DATHIT010000275.1:0-8159 GCA_035489915.1 Pseudonocardia sp.
CCAGGTCAGCGTGCTGTAGCCGTCGGTTGCCGCGACCCGGTCGCCGTGCACGCCGGCCCAGTGCTCCAGCCGCTCGGCCAGCGAGCCACCCCGCCAGTGGCCGGCGGCGCGATAGGCCGCGATGGTCTCGGCCGCGTAGCGATCTTCAGGTCGGATGAGTTCGGAGCTGCTCACGGGCACCTCGCTGTACGCCGAAGAAGTCTAGTGAACGAATATCTAAGACTAGACTATTTTTCGGCGCGGCGGAATACACGAGCAGCGGCCGCGAGGGGAACAAGCCGACGGCTACGCCGAGCAGGTAGATGATCGCGGCGGCGACGAGGTTCGCAAGGACGTTCACGAGTACGTCGCGGGCGAACCTCTCCACAGCCGGCGGGGTCTAACGGAGCGAGTCACCAGGTTCGGGCTGGTGGTGCTCCCAGTCGAAGCCATCAGGTGGGTGCTGTCGGTCATCCCGAGGAGGCCCCGCGGTGTTGGTCGACTTCTACGTCGGACAGCAGTGCCTCGCGGATCTCCGCCCGGAGTCTGGTCTTGAAGCTATCCTCCCCGGCCTGGAGCTCGTCCCTAACCGCTTCCCGGATAAGGTGGCGCAAGCGCAACCCAACCGGCGTGCCTCCATTCTCGAGCCCGTCCAGAATCCAGGACCGCACCAGGGTTGACGGGGGCAGTCCGGACTCATCGGCGAGGGTTTGGAGCGCGGCTACCTCGTCAGAGTTGAGCCGCACTGAGAAGACGGTGGACCGGGCGTGTCCCGGCTTGCTGACCTTCGTTCCCGGCTTGGCTGGCTCATCACGGTGCTGTTCTGCGTGCTCGGCTTCGGCGTCGAGCAGAGCCTCAAGCTCGCTGCTCATGCTCTCCCCTCCCGGTAGCGGCGGCGGTCAGTGTCGTTGGACACCCAACCGTTGACGCCGTAGGTGGCGCCCTCGTGTTCCAGGGTGATGACGGTGATCAAGTCCGGGATCACTGATGCGTTGTCCGGGCTCGGGGAACATCTTCAACCCGAACGTCAATCGGGTGTTCCACGTCAGGCGCGGCAAGTCGCGCAGCTGGTGGGCTGCTCGGCGGGATGGTGCGCCAGCGGCGGGGAGCACGACGCTCACGCCTGGTGTGGTCCTGCCCGTTGGCGACGCTTGTTGTCGTCCTGGTAGCCGGGGTCGGTGTAGGGAGCGGGGCCGCAGAGCACCCCGCACACCGCCGAGATCATCCCCCAGACGCCGGTGGAGTGCCCCAATGTCGCCGCGTGCATTGCGGCGACCTCTGCGGCTTCCTGGAGGTTTCCGGAACGGCGGAACCGTCCGTTGCTGCTCGAGTCCTACTTGGCCTGCCCGGTCCGGCCGCGGCTGATCACGAGCCCGGTAATCGCGCCGACGATCAGCGCGAGGGCGGCGAACAGCAGCAGCACCCGGAAGTCCAGCTGCCGCGAGCCAAGGTAGATCAGCGGGATCACCAGGGTGTAGCTGATCAGCGCGGCGACGGCGCCGGTGAGCATCGGGGAGTCCGCTGTGCGGGTTCGCCATGACGCCACCACGGACGCCCCCAGCGCGCCGGCGACCAGGAAGATCAGCCCGGCCAGCGGGTTGATGTTGGAGACGATCGGGTTGACCAGGCCGCTGAGCACCAGCACGGTGAACCCGGTGGACGCACCTCGCACCACGAGGACCCAGTCCACCCGGTCCATCCAGCCGCCCCAGTCCCGCGACTGGGTCCCCCTCGGTGTCATCGAGACGGCTGCGCGGCGGGTGGAGCGCCTTGCTGCCCTGCCGCCGGGGCGGGCTGCTGGGCTGGCTGCGCAGCCGGCTGCTGAGCCGCGGGCGGCTGCTGCTGGGCCGGCTGCGGCTGGCCCGGCTGCTCTTGGCCGGCGGCCGGCGAGCCCTCCGGGGCCGGAGCGTCGGCCGGCCCGGGGAGTGCGTCCGGATCCGCCGGACGGTAGGCGTCGGAATACCGCACGCCGGCGTCCTTGATCAGCCCACGCAGATAGCTGGTCCACTCGGCGGATGCCCGCTCACTGATCAGCGTTTGCCGCAGCTGGTCCTTGACCTGGTCGAACACCGCGGGCGCCGGCGGCTGGGCCTGGACGCTCTTGCCCACGTTCCAGCCGTACTGGGTCTGCACCGGCCCGAACACCGCACCGACCGGCGTGGCGAACGCGACATCGGCGTACGGCTTCTCCAGGTCGCGCGCGCCGACCAGGCCGAGGTCGCCGCCCTTGTCCTTGGTGCTGCCGTCCAGGCTGCGCTGCCCGGCCAGCACCTCGAAGTTGCCGCCCTGGCTCAGCTGGGCGACCAACTGGTCCGCGTCGGCCTTGTTGCCCAGCACGATGTTGTGGATGTCCCGGCGCTCCGGGGTGGCGAGCTGGTCACGCCGGAGGTCGAATGCCTGCCGCAGGTCCTGGTCGGACACCGTCACGCCGGCGGTCACCTGGTTGATCAGCTGCTGCAGCGCCATCTGCCGCTTCAGTTCGGCCAGCACCTTGGGCTCCGAAGTGCCCTGGTTGGCCAGCGCCTGCACGTACCGGTCGTGGCCCTGCGGGCCCTCTCCGTAGTACTCGGCAATGTACCGCGCGAGCATGTCGGAGACCTGGCGGTCGGCGATGGTGATGTGCCGGTCGGCGGCCGCCTTGTCGATGACCATGGAGACGGCGCTGGCCTTGGCGAAGTCGCGGCGGAACTGATCCAGCCTGGGGCCCTCGGTAGGCGGCTGGACGCCGAACAGCGCGCGGTCGGTCTGTACGTCGTCGTTGAGCTCGGTGATGGTCACGTTCTGGCCGTACACCCGGAACGCGACGCCATCCGGCAGGTGGGTGGTCTGGTACCAGAACACGCCGCCGCCGACCAGGCCCAGCAGTACAACGAGCGCGGCGCCCGCCAGAATCCGCCCCTTGAGGGTCCTCGGAACCCGGACAGCGCGCAGCTTCCCGGCTAGCCCGGACGGCCTCAGCGCGGGCTCGCTCTGGTCACCCGCCTTGGCCGGGGCCTCGGCCTCCGGCTCCGCGTGGACCGCCGACGCGGCCTTGGCCGCTGGTTCGGGCTCGGCCGTCGGCTCGGCGGCAAGTTCGGCCACCGGTTCAGGCTCGGTCTCGGTTTTGACCTCGGTTTCGGTCTCGGCAAGCGGCTCGACGGCGATCTCGACCGCCGGCTCGGCCTCGGTCTCGGGCTTGACCTCGGGTTCGGCCACCGGCTCGACGACGGCATCGGCCACCGGCTCAGTCTTGAGCTCGGACTCGGGCTCGACGGCAACCTCAGCGACCGGATCCGCGACCGGCTGGACCTCGGCCACTGGCTCCGCGACCGGCTCGGCCTCAGCGACCGGCTCGGCCTCCGCCACCGGCTCGACTGGGCGGTGCGACACGGCGGTGGCCGTCTCGAGCTCCAGCTGCCTCACTTGCTCGGCCTCAACCACGGGATCGGCCTCAACCACCGGCTGGGCTGGGGCCTCGGCTGACGGGGTGACCGTCTCGGGCTCGACCAGGACTGCCGGCTCGGCCGCAATCACCGGCTGAGCCGGGGACTCCGCCGCCACCGGCTCGACCGGAGCCGCCTGCGCGGCGGACACGGGAACCGACGTTTGAGCGGCCTTGACCGACTCTGCCGCCTCGACGGTCTCCGACGCGGCCGGTACGGCGGCCGCGGCCGCCGTCGACGCGCGGTTCCGAGCGCTGGCGCCGTTCGCCGCGGAGGTCCTTCTCGACGGGGCCGCCGCGGTCTTCTCCGCGGTCCCTGTCTTGGCGGCGGCCGCCCTGGTCCGGGGCTTCGCCGCGGTCGTGGTCTTCGCCGCGGTCGTGGTCTTCGCCGCCGCTCGAGTCCTCGTGGGTGCCCGCGTGACCGACTCGGTCGCCGCGGCGGGTTCGGTCTCCTCAGCAGCCGCGGTCTTCGCCGGCGTCCGGGGTTTCGCGGCGGCCCGAGTCCTCGACCGAGTCGGCGCAGCCGCCTCGGCGCCAGGCTCGACCTCGGCCGCCGCGGCCCGCGTCCGGGCGGCAGACGTCCTGGTCCTCGTGGCGGCGCCGGTCCTCGACGGGGTCGCGGATTTCGCGGTCACCCCGTTCGCCGACGCACCGTTCGCGGCAGCCCCGTCCGCGGCAGCCCCGTCCGCGGCAGCCCCGTTCGCCGAGGCACCGTTCGCCGAGGCACCGTTCGCGGCAGCCCCGGTCACCGAGGCACCGTTCTCCTCGGCGCCGGTCTTTGCGGTGGCACGCCGCCTCGCCGGAGCCCGCGTTTTCGCCGCGGCCTCGGTCTGCGCACCGGTCCCGGTCTTCGTCGCGGTCCTCGTCCTCACCGCGGTCCTGGTCCTCGCCGGAGCCGGCGTCGCGGCCGCCGCTTCGGGAGCGGCAGCCTCCGAACTCGGCTCGGCTTGTGCGTTGTCCTGCTCAGCGGGCACGGCCACGGACTCGTCCACCTCGTCCTGCTTCGACTTCATCAATGCACTCCCAGCAGCGAGTCCCGCCGCGCCTGGCCTGGGCTGCCCGGTTCCGCCGCCGGCGTGTCCTCGGCGGAGCTGAGCCGGACCACGCATAGCGAGGAGAGCAGCGCCAGCAGCACGGCACCCGCGAGCAGCAGGCCGAACTCCCTGACGACGGCGATCCTGGATATGACCAAGACCGCATAACCAACAACGGACGTCGCTGTCACCAGTAGAACGGCCCGGCGCAGTGCGGGGTTACGGCGCCGACCGGCCTCAGACAGCAAAACGGTGAATTCGCAGCCAACCGCGGCGGTCAGCGAGCCGAGCGCCACGGTGATCGGCGACAGCGGGGTACCGGTCAACCAGAGCACAAAAAGCCCGCCTCCGGTGGCCAGCACGGCGGCCGCCACCGCCCGCAGGGCGTCCGACCGGCGACGCAGTCCCACGGCCAGCACCAGGCCGGCGGCGAGCACGCCGAGCAGGTTCGCCTCGAGCCGGTCCGCCGAGACCAGCTGCTGCCCCCTGGCCGCCACGATGGGCAGACCGGCCAGCTTGACCTGGTAGCCGAGCGGGGGCGGCGGCAGCGAGCGGAGCAGATCGGTGCGCAGCTGCTCGATGCCGGCCAGGTCATCGATCCGCACGCCGTAGACCAGCACCGAGGTGCCCCGGTCCAGGCTCACCACGGCACCGGTCAGGTACTGCGGGAGCAGCCGCATCGCCGCATCGATCTGCCCCGGGGTCGGGGCGTCGCCGAGGAAGGTGAACAGCATCGGCAGCGAGATCACCCGGTGGGCCTGGTCGCCGTATTTGGTCACGATCACCTGCTCGGCGCGGTCCATCCAGCCGACCGCCTCCGGCGTGGTCATGTCCTTGCCGGTCAGCACCACGTCCAGCTCACCGGAGGACCCGATCACGTCCTCCACATGGCGCGCGTCGGAGAGCGCGGGCAGGCCGGCGGCGAACTGCTCCACGTCGGTCTCCAGCCCGAGCCTGGGCAGCATCGCCCAACCGAACCCGGCCAGCACCAGGGCGGCCGCGAACACCGCCGCCGGACCCTTGCGCGCCAACACCCTGGCCCTCACGGCCGCCCAGCCCCGGACACTCCGGACACCAGGTGACGCGCCCGCCGGCGGCGACGGCTCCACCTCCGCGTCCTCCGGCCCTCGGTACACCAACCGACGGGCCAGGATGCCCAGCAGCGCGGACAGCAGCACGCCGATGGACAGCGTCATGCCGAGGTCACGGACCAGCGGTAGCGGGGACAGCACCAGGGTGCCCAAGCTGGCCGCGGTCGCGCAGGCCACCGTGAGCACGGTGCGCACCCTGGCCCGCACCGCGAAGTAGGTCGGGTAGTAGCAGCCGATGCCGAGCACCACGGACAGGAACGCGACCACGCCGATGGACAGCGGCCGGTGCAACCAGCCGAAGATCGCCAGGGTGAGCCCGATCGCCGCCAGGGTGGTCAACAGCGGGACCAGCCGCCGGGCCCGGCGGGTCCACGGGACCAGCCAGAAGCACAGCCCGACGGCGAGCAGGGCAACCCCGCCGAGCAGCGGACCCTCCCGTTTGGCCGCCGCGCTCAGCGCCGCGACCACGGCCGGCACCCCGGACACGGTGACCTTCGCGGCGGGCAGCTTGGCCGAGCCAACCGTGCCGCGCACCGACTCGACCAGCCGCTGGACGGCGGCCGCGTCGGCACCCTCCCTGGGCCGGACCAGGATCGCCACCGCCTTGTCCGACGGCACCACGAACCGCCACTGCGGACGCGGTCCACCCGGGCCGTACACCACGGTGTTCACGAACGCCTGGTTGCGCAGCGTGGGCAGCCCGGCCGGCAGCCCCTGCACGATCAGCGTGCCGTAGCGCCGATCGAACTGGGCCTGCACCTGAGCGCGCGCGGCCGCCGCCTCGGCCTTCGACTTGCCCGCCTGCAGCGCCGCCACCTCGGCCCGGCTGGCGTCCCCGTCCCGGCGGCCGATCAGCTCGGCGAGCAGATCCTGGGCCTGGCCGGCGATCTGATTGAGCAGCGTGCCCGGCCCGTACACCGCGGCCACGTCGGGCAGGCCGGCCAACTGTCCCTCCAGCTGGACCAACGAGATGATGTTCTGGTCCCCCAACAGCGCGCGGGGCTGATCGGATTCGACCAGCACCACGATCGGGTCACCGCCGAACAGCTGGCCCACCTGGTTGAGCTCGGCCACAGTGGGATCGCTGGACGGCAGGAACGAGTCGATACCGGTCTGCACCTGGGTCCTGGCCAGCCCGCCGACCACGAACAGCGCAACCAGCAGGACCGCCACACCTGCCAACACGCGGCGCGGCGACAGCGCCGCCCGCAACCGGCGCGGCGACAGCGCCGCCCGCAACCGGCGCGGGGACAGGGCTGAAGCCAGTCCGCGCGGGGACAACAGCGCTGATACGGCCGGGGGCCGGCGGAGCCGCGAAACGCGACTCCACCGGCCCCCGCCAGCACTGTCCTTGCCCCGGCCTTGGCCGGCTTGCCCCACGTTGTTCTTGCCGAAAAGGCGTCGGATCATCCGGGCGGCTCTTTCTCCACCCGGGTGAACGGCCGTCCGGGTGGGCCGGGTTCGTAGCCCTGGCCAGGGTTCGGGTACGGGTTGAACTTGGCCAGCGGGCCAATCTGGGTATTGATCGGGGAGTCCTTCACGGACTGCTCGTTCACCAACAGCAGGGTTCGGAAGTACCGGCCGTTGGCGTCACCGTGCGCCAGGGTCTGCGCGAAGTTGGCCAGCACCACACCGAGCTCAGGCCCGTACGGCTTGAGGTAGCCGAGCATCGGGTTGAGGTCGGTGAGGTCGGTGATGGTCTGCGGAATCAGGTCGTTGGTGGCGTCCGAGAAGGGGCGGACCCGGTGCAGGGTATCCGGGGCCTTCTCCAGCGCATCGTTCAGGTCGGGCACCAGATCCCTCAGGTCACGGGACACGTCGGGCAGCTCGTCCAACGCCTTGGACAGGTCCGGGCCGGCGTCGCGCAGGTGCTTCGCGACCGGGTCCAGCGCGTCACCTATGTCCTCCACGCTGCTGGTGGCGTGCCGTGCGCTGTCCAGCACCGACGGCAGCGTCCGCATGACGTTCTTCAGGTCCTCCTGGCCGTCCGAGGTCGCCGTGGTGAGCCGGTTGGCCGACTCCACCAGCTCGGCGATCTCCCCGCGCTGGGTGTTCAGCGCGGTCATCATCGCCGCGGTGTTGCCGGTCAGCTGCTTGAGGTCATCGGACTGGGCGGCCAGCGCATCCAGCGCGGTGTGTCCGCCCCTGCCGATGGCGCCCAGGCCCTGGACAGCCGCCGCGATGGACTCCTTGCTGCCCTCGGTCGCCGCGCCCAGCGAGCGCATCTCCGAGGCCAGGGCACCCCGGGTCTTGCCGTCCAGGGACACCAACACGTCGTTGAGCTGCGTCGGCGCCTTGCCGGACTCCGGGGGCAGCGTCCACCCGGAGGGCATGGCCGGCCCGGTGCCGTCGAGGATCTCCACGAAGCTTTCCTCGACCAGCGTCTTGGCCCGGACCTGCGCGGTCGCGCCCTGGTGCAGCGGCGTGTAGCTGTCCAGGTCCATGACCACCTTGGCCCGACCGCCTTCCGGGGTCACCTCCTGCACCTTGCCAACCTTGACCCCGGCCACCATGACGTCGCCGAAGTACACCAGGTTGGCGACCCTGGGGAAGTACGCGGTGACCCGGTAGGACGTCGTGGTGACGCCCGGGATCTTGCCGCCGGAGTTCACCCACAGATAGCCGAACACCACC
>DATHIT010000276.1:0-4164 GCA_035489915.1 Pseudonocardia sp.
ACTTTGCCCACCGGCCAGGCGGGACTACCGTCGGGGCATGGCCGACTACGAGTACCTGCTGGTCAAGCAGGACGGCGACACCGTCCGGATCACCATGAACCGCCCGGAGCGGCGTAACTCACTGTCCTCGGCGCACCTGGCTGAGCTCACCGACGCGTTCCGGGCAGCCGGCCGAACCGAGGCCACCGGGATCGTGCTGGCCGGCGAGGGCAAGGTGTTCTCCGCCGGCCACGACTTCGCCGACGTCGCATCCCGTGACCTGCCCGGCGTGCGCGACCTGCTGCGCCAGTGCACCGAGCTGATGAAGCTGATCCAGTCGGTGCCGCAGGTGGTGATCGCCAGGGTGCACGCGCTGGCCACCGCCGCCGGCTGTCAGCTGGTGGCGTCCTGCGACCTGGCGGTGGCCGCCGAGTCGGCCGGGTTCGCCCTGCCCGGCGGCAAGGGTGGCTGGTTCTGCCACACCCCGGCCGTGCCGGTCGCGCGCAACATCGGGCGCAAGCGGTTGATGGAGATGGCACTCACCGGGGACGTGGTCGACGCCGCCACCGCCGCCGAGTGGGGGCTGATCAACAAAGCGGTGCCGGACGACGAGCTGGACAGCGCCGTGGAGGATCTGCTTGCCAGGGCCACCCGGGGCAGCCGGGTGAGCAAGGGAATCGGCAAGCAGACCCTCTACGCCGAGTTGGACCGGCCGGAGGCGGACGCCTACGCCATCGCGGTGGAGGTGATGGCCGCGATGTCGCAGACCTCCGGCGCACAGGAAGGCATGGCCGCGTTCCTGGAGAAGCGGCACCCGGTCTGGCCGGACTAGACGCTGACCGACTCGTCCTCGTCCTCGTCCAGGAAGCCGCCGGACTGGCGCGCCCAGAACGAGGCGTAGATGCCACTGGGGTTGTCCAACAGCTGCCGGTGCGAACCCATCTCCACGACCCGGCCCTCGTCCAGCACGATGATCCGGTCCATCTTCTGCACGGTGCTGAGCCGGTGGGCGATGACGATGGTGGTACGCCCCTCCATCAAGGTCCACAGCGCCTTCTGGATCAGCGCCTCGCTCTCGCTGTCCAGCGCCGAGGTCGCCTCGTCCAGCAGCAGGATCGGCGCGTCCTTCAGCATCGCCCTGGCGATCGCGATGCGCTGCCGCTGACCGCCGGAGAGCTTCACGCCGCGCTCGCCGACCAGGGTGTCGTAGCCGTCGCGCAGCGTGTCCACGAACTCGGTGGCGTTCGCCCGGGCGGCGGCCAGCCAAATCTGCGAGTCGTCCGCGTCGAGCTTGCCGTAGGCGATGTTCTCCCTGACCGAGCGGTGGAACAGCAGCGGCTCCTGTGGCACGTAGGCGATCTTGGCGTGCAGGTCGCTCTGGGTGATCCGGGCGATGTCCTGGTCGTCGATGAGGATGCGGCCGCCGTCGACGTCGGAGAAGCGCAGCAGCAACCGGGTGAAGCTGGTCTTGCCGGCGCCGGAGTGGCCGACCAGACCGATCTTCTCCCCCGGCCGGATGTGCAGGCTCAAGCCGTCGAACAGCGCGTCGTCGGAGCCCACGTGCCGGAAGGTGACCTGGTCGAAGGTGATCGCGCCGGCGCCGATGCGCACCTGCTCGGGCTCCGCCGGGTCCCGCACCACGGAGTCGAGGGCGAGGATCTTGATCATGTCGCTGGCGTCACCGAAGGCGCGGTTGTACATCCGCAGGCTGCTGTTGCTGAAGGTGAACAGCTGCTGGACCACTGATCCGGTGTAGTTCACGATCAGGAACACCACGCCGACGTCGGCGCCCCAGGCCACCACGCTGTAGATCGCCACCACCAGCGAGACCACCGAGATGACGCTGGTGATTCCGCCGAAGTAGGCCATCTGCTTGGTGTGGGCGCGGGAGAGCCGCAGCAGCGTGCCGTGGGTGCGTTCGGTGGCCTCGGCGAAGCGGGCGCGTTCGTGCCGCTCGCGGGCGAAGCTCTTGATCGCCATGACGTTGGTGATGGCGTCGGCGAGGTTGCCGGTCTGCGCGCTCTCCGCCGCCGCGTGCACTCCGCCGATCCGCCGCACCGGGCCGGACACCACCACCGCCGTCACCATGTAGGCGATCGAGAGCGCGACCAGCAGCACCGCGAAGAGGCTGGCCTTGAAGGCCATAATCGCGACGATGCCGCCGAGCACCCAGATCAACGGGAGCATCTGGAAGATCGTGGTGTCCGCGATCCGGATGTAGCTGCCCATCAGCTTGGTGGTCTGGGAGACCAGTGAGCCGCCGAAGGTATTGGCGTGGAAGTCGGCCGACTGCTCGATGAGATGCCGGAAGCAGCGCTGTGCGAGGTCCCGTTCGACCTTGGCCTCCAGCCGCCAGGCGAAGAAGTCGACCAGCCGCCAGGTCACCAGGCCGCCCAGGAACATCACGATCAGGTAGCTGACCAGGCTGGTGTGGAAGCTGGCCCAGACCTGGTGAGGCTGGAAGTCGCCCCGGCTCAGCCGGTTGAGCACATCCGAGACGATCAGCGGGGGGATCACGGTATTGGCGAATACGGTCAGCGGCACGGCGACGAAGCAGCCGACCACCAGGCCGGGATAGCGCCACGCCGCGCGCCAACAGAAACGCAGGACGGTCCGGATGGGGAGCGTTCGCTGCATAGTTGATCACCCCTCTCATGGCATGGGTGTGCCACAGGGTCGTTTCGCGGATTCGGTGATCTCACGGTAGGCGCACACTCGGCAGGCTTCCACCGAGTTTCGCCCGCACGCTCAGCCAGCTACCAGTCAGCGAGCTACCGCGCTCAGCCAGCTACCGCCCGGCCGAAGCGCACGCTCCAGTCCCGCAGGTGAGTGACGAACTCGGGCGGGGAGACCGAGGTGAAGTCCGCGCCCAGCGAGCCCAGCGCCATGGCCGGCCAGTCCAGCGAGTCGGTACGCATCCGCACCAGGCAGCGATCCGGCCCGATTTCCTCGACCTCGGCCCAGCGGCCGATCTGGGCGCGCACTCGATCCGCCGGAGCATCCACCGCCGCCTCGACGGTGAACGAGTTCGGCACGCCGCGCATCCCGGCCCGGACGAAGGCGGCCGCGTCCTCGGCGGGCAGCTCGCGCGGCCGGAACCGGACGCCGGTGCCGCGCGGGCCCTCCAGCCGGTCCAGCCGGAAGCTGCGCCAGTCGTGCCGGCCCAGGTCGTAGGCGACCAGGTACCAGCGCCGGCCCAGGGAGACCAGGCGCAGCGGCTCCACGTGCCGAGCGGAACGCTCGCCATTCGCGGCGGTGTAGGCGAACTCCAGGCGCTCGGTGTCCCGGCAGGCCTGGGCCACCGCGACCAGCGCCTCCGGCTCGGCGGCCAGCGCGGATTCGCCCCACCCCGGGGACACCGTCATCGCGCGCAGCGCCTCCACCCGGCGGCGCAGCTTGGGCGGCATCACCTGAACCACCTTGGCCAGCGCGCGGACCGACGACTCGGCGATCCCGGCGATGGAGCCCTGGGCGGCGGCCTGCAGCCCGACCGCGAGGGCCACCGCCTCCTCGTCGTCGAGCAACAGCGGCGGCAGCGCGGCACCCGGCGCGAGCTGGTAGCCGCCGTCCACCCCCCGGCTGGCCTGCACCGGGTAGCCCAGCTCGCGCAGCCGGTCCACGTCCCGGCGCAGGGTGCGGATGGACACCTCCAGCCGGCGGGCCAGCTCCTCGCCCGGCCAGTAGCGGTGGGTCTGCAGCAGGGACAGCAGCCGCAGGGTGCGCGAGCTCGTGTTCGCCATGAGTTCAATTCTCGCGCAATTTAGGTCAGAAAGTGGCACCTATGGCCTCTAGCGTTGCTGTTACCCGTAGCGCCCCCTTCGGAAAGGCAAAACCGATGACCACGACCGAGACCGGCACCCCGACCCTGTCCGGCGAGCGGGCCGACCTGCTCGACACGCTCGGCACGCACCGCTTCTTCCTGCGCAACACCACCAAGGACCTGACTGAGGCGCAGGTCGCGGCCAGCCCGACGGCCAGCGAGCTGTGCCTGGGTGGACTGATCAAGCACGTGGCCCACGGCGAGGAGCAGTGGGTGAACTTCATCCTGGAGGGCCCCTCGGCAATGGCCAGCGACGGCAAGGACTGGGCCGACTGGGACGAGAGCGACTACGCGAAGTACACCGAGGCGTTCCAGATGCAGCCCGGCGAGACCCTGGCCGGCGTGCTGGCGGACTACGAGCGGGT
>DATHIT010000277.1:0-4616 GCA_035489915.1 Pseudonocardia sp.
CGATCGCCGACTCCGGCCTCCGGGCCTCCGACGCCGTGCTCCGGGCTCAGCCGGCCGGCCTCCGGGCTCCGGCCTCCAAGTCCGGTCGCCGACTCCGACCTCCGGCGCCGGTCGCCGACTCCGACCTCCGGCGCCGGTCGCCGACTCCGACCTCCGGCGCCGGTCGCCGGCTCCGACGCCGGTCGCCGACTCCTGGCTCAGGCGCCGGGGTCGGGGTTCAGGCCGGCGGCCTCGATGCCCTGGACGGCGCACTCCTCATCCAGGTCCGGCAGGTGTCCGCTCACGCCGACTGCGCCGACGATCTCACCGTCGGCGTCTCGCACCAGCACCCCGCCGGGGACCGGGACGAGGTTCCCGTCGGACAGCCCGACCAGGGCGTTCACGAAGTTCGGGTGTGCCTGCGCCCGGGCGGCCAGGCTCCTGCTGCCGACGCCCATGTTCAGCGCGCCGTGTGCCTTGCCCCGGGCGATCTTCTCGCGCAGCAGGCTGGAGCGGTCCTCCCTGGCGAACGCGACGAGGTGGCCGCCGGCGTCCAGCACGGCGACCGTCATGGGTGGGCAGTCGCGCTGCCGGGCATGCTCGAGCGCCCGGTCGACGATCGTGCGAGCGTGACCAAGTGTGATCATCCGTTACCTCCGAGCGCACTGATTCTCTACATACAATGCATACATGATCCCGTCCACGGCGCGCACCCGAAGGCGGCCCGGCCCGTACAACCAGGCCGAGCAGGCCTATCAGCAAGTCCGAGACCTGCTGGTGGCCGGAAAGTTCCAGCCTGGCGACCGACTGAACGAGATGGACCTGTCCGCCGCGCTCAGCATGAGCCGCACACCGATCCGCGAGGCCCTGCGCCGGCTGCAGAGCGACGGCCTGGTCGCCCCGACCGGCCGGGGAGTGATCGTAGCCTCGCTCTCCGCGGCGGACATGCGGCACGCCCTCGAAGTGCAGGGCGCGCTGGAATCGCTGGCCGCCGAGCTCGCCGCGACCAGGCAGCGGGACGGCATGCTGGCCCCCGCGGAGATCAATAAGCTGCGGGCGGCGGCCACCGAGGTGGAGGAACTGGGCGCGACCGGCGACGTCCTCGGGGTGTGGCGGGCCAACCTGCGCTTTCATCAACTCATCGCCGAGCTCGGTGGGAATCCGCTGCTGGTCGAGTCGCTGGACCGGATCTGGGCACGGTTCGCCATTGTGACGCTGCACAATCTGCGCGGCCGCCGGCGGTTGACGCCTCCGCATGCTCACCATCGGGTGGTGCTGGACGCCATTGTGGACGGGGATCCCGCCGGCGCCGCCGCGGCGGCCAGGGCACATTCCCGGGAGGGCACCGCCCAGTACCTGGCCACCCTGGCCGAACCCCAGGACTGATGCTGTGAGCTTGTCGGTGGAGCTTTGCCTTTCCTGCACACAATGTATACGGTAAGAATGTTCCCGCAGGTGGGAGCACGTAAGGCACGGTGAGAGGAGACCGAGGGTGACCGGTTCTCGGCTGACCGAGCTCTATCGGATCCCCACCTCCGGAGCGCGCGCGGTGGAGCCGTTCGAGCTCGACGGCCGGTCCTTCCTCGCCATCCCGCAGCTGGCCATGGACGTGCCGGGAGCCCCCGCGCACATGAACGGTGGGGACAGCAACACCGACCTGCTGATCCTGCGCGCCGACGCGAGCGGGTACCAGGAGCACCAACGGCTGCCCGTGCCCGGCGGCGAGGACGCTGAGTTCTTCCGCATCGGGGACCGCGCGTTTCTGGCCGCGGCCAGCATCCGATCCGGCTCCGGCCCCTACAACTTCGCCCCCGAGCAGCGGATCTTCAGCTGGGACGGCGACGGATTCGTACCCTTCCAGTCCGTGCCCGGGTTCGCCGGCAAGCAGTGGAAGCACATCCCGATCGGCGAGCGGCACTTCCTCGGGCTGGCCCAGGGCGTCTCCCTGCCCGGCACCGAGGCGGACAACCTGCCGTCGCGCCTCTACGAATGGGACGGGGAACGATTCGCCCCGTTCCAGGACATCTCCTCCCAGTGGGCCTACAACTGGCACCCGTTCACCCTCGGCGACCAGCACTTCCTGGCGCACGCGGACAATGTGGCGCCCTCGATGCTGTTCCGCTGGGACGGCGACACCTTCGTGGAGTACCAGGAGCTGGCCGACCGGCACTGCCGTGCCTTCGCCGATTTCACCGCGGATGGCGAGCACTACCTGCTGGTGGCTCGGCTGCAGAGTGAGTCGGAGTTGCTGCGCTGGGACGGCGAGCGGTTCGTGCGCCACCAGAAGCTGGACAACCCGGGCGCCCGCGAGCTGGCGGTGATCCACGGCGAGCGGGGGCTCTACGTGCTGCGGGTCAACTTCATCCGGGGCACCCCGGACGCCCCGACCAGCGCGCTCACCTCGCAGCTCTACCGCTGGGAATCCGGCGCGCTGCACGTGGTGGAGGAGTTCCCGACCACCGGCGGCACCGACGTCGCGGTGTTCGCCGACCCGGCTGGCGACACACTGATCGGGATCAGCAACAGCCTCAGCCCGGACATCCGGTTCGCCGCCGACACGCGGATCTACCGATTCACCGGTTGACCCACCCCAACCAGGAGGACCGCGCATGGCCAGCCAGGAGAGCCCCGAGCTGATCGCGCTCTTCACCACCTACACCGCCAGCCCGGACAGCATCGGCAGCCATCTGACCCAGGCGACCGCGAGCCGGACCGTGGACGACCCGCTGATCGTGGCCACCGGCGCCGACCTGGCGCTGTACCCCGGCGGCGGGCAGGACCCGTCGGTCGAGGGCTTCCGGTTGTCCACCCGGGGGTTCAAGGAGCTGGCCGGGATCTCCCACCTTCCCCCCGCGCTGGCCTCCCTGGTGAACATCCGGGCGGTGCGCGGAGAGGGCTCGTGGCAGGAGGACGGGCGGCGGCTGCTCGGCCAGGTCGAGACGGCACGCGCCGCGAACAGCGTCGAGCTGTGGCGGGACACCATCGCCGTGCAGGCCTACCAGGGCCGGGAGCAGGCCATCGCCGACCTGATCGACTACAGCTGCGCGGTCACCGCCCGCTACCTGCGTACCGCGCTGGCCGACGAGAGCTACCTGAACCCGAAAACGTTGCGCGAGGACTACCTGGCCGGCACCGGCACCGACGAGCCGGGCGTGCCGATGAACCACATGATGATCGCCACGTTCTTCCTGACCGGGATGGACATCGCGCACCGGATCCTGCGCTGGTTCGACGCCCACCAGATCGACTGGACCCGCGCGATGGTGGTCATCGCCGGCAAGCAGGGCCGGGTGACCGCCGGCGTCACCTGGAACACCAGCAGCGTGGCCGCCATGATCCTCGGCGCCTCCGGCCGTCGGTTGCCGGTGGAGCGGATCTACATGGCCCCGCACGCGCCCGTGTTCGCAACCCCGCAACACGGTGACCTGAGCGAGGTCAAAGCGCTGGAGCCGACGTTCCGGGCGATCTGGAACAACATCCGGGCCACCCAGGAGCTCGGCCCGCTGATGTTCGACGGCTACCCGCGCTATGTCCCGGGCGGGGCGGAGGCCCCCGACCTGCACCACGGGCACACCGAGATCAGCGACATGCCGAAGATCCACTCTGCAGACGACATGCTGGCCATGGTGACCCGGCTGCGGGTGGTGCTGGAGGACCCCCGGCAGCTGCTGTCCGGGTGCGTCGCCGACTACGCCGTCGAGCAGCTGGTGGCCAACGACAACGACCCGACCCGGGTGATCGTCCCCGGTCTCGACCGGGTCACCTACCCCACTGGCCGGTAACACCCTTCCACCGCCAGAAAGGCAATCCGCTCATGGTCGAGCCGAACGGCGCTACCCGGTCGAACCCGTTCCTGGACAGGCTGCGCGCCGGCGAGCCGACCCTGGTGCTGGGCATCCGCTCCAGCCGCACGGCGGACGTGGTCCGGGTGGCGCATGCGACCGGCCACCACGGCCTCATGATCGACCTCGAGCACTCCACCATGCCGCTGGACGTCGCGGCCGTGCTGTGCGGTACCGCGGGCGACCTGGGCATGACGCCGTTCGTGCGCATCCCCGAGCGGGACTACGGCGCCATCGGCCGCCTCCTGGACTGCGGGGCGCACGGGATCGTCGCGCCGAGGGTGGAGGAGGTCGCCGACGCCGAGCTGATCAGCAGGGCCTGCCGGTTCCCGCCGCACGGACAGCGCTCGCAGCTGTCCATGGTGCCCCAGTACGGGATGCGGCCGACCCCGGCCAGCGAGCTGAACCCGGCACTCGACGCCGCGACGATCGTGCAGATCCTGCTGGAGACCCCGAAAGGCATCGGCAACGCGGACGGCATCGCCGCGCTGGACGGGGTGGACATGCTGGCCATCGGGTGCAACGACCTGACCGCCGAGCTCGGCATCCCCGGCCAGTACGGGCATTCCGCCGTACGCGAGGCGATCGCCGCGGCCGGCGAGGCGTGCAAGCGCCACGGGAAGCTGCTGATGGTCGGCGGCATCTCCGACCGCTCCGTGGTCGACTCGCTGCCCGCGCTCGGGGTCAGCCCGGTCCACCTGACCGGCTTCGACACCGACCTGCTGTTCTCCGCCGCGAAAGCCCGCGCCGCCGCCTTCATCGAACCCGGCGTCCAGCGTTGATCCACCCGACGAC
>DATHIT010000278.1:0-10727 GCA_035489915.1 Pseudonocardia sp.
CAGGGCACCGCGGTGGTGGTGCGGTACCAGACCAGGCCGGAGGCGGCCGAGCGGAACCAGGACCTGGTGCGCCAGGTATTCGCCGAACTGAACCGCGAGCGCCCGGACGGCCTGCGTTACGCGGCGTTCCGGCTGGCCGACGGGGTCAGCTTCGTCCACGTGGTCTCCGTGGAGGGCGACGCCGACCCGCTCTCCCGGTCCGCCGCGTTCGCCGAGTTCCAGCGCGGGCTGCCCGATCGGTTGGCCGGGCCACCGACGCCGAGCCGGGCCACGCTGGTCGGCTCGTACCGCTTTGGCACGGAGGGTGTGTGATGGACGCGCCAGAAATTGTGACTCGCGAGGAATGGCTTAGCGCCCGACTTGCCCTGCTGGCCCAGGAAAAGGAGGCGTCCAGGGTTACCGAGGACGTTAATGTTGCCCGCCGGGCCCTTCCCATGGTTGAGATCGACAAAGAGTACGTGTTTGAAGGACCCGCCGGTCCAGCCCGGCTAATCGATCTTTTCGAGGGCCGCCGACAACTCATCATTTACCATTTCATGTGGCGATTCGACAGCGACCAGGGCTGCCCGAGCTGCTCCATGGTGGCGGACAACATTGGCCACCTCGCGCATTTGCACAACTGTGACACCTCGCTCGCGCTGGTCTCCCGCGCCCCGCTGACCAGCATCGAAAAGTTCAAGTCCCGAATGGGTTGGACGGTGCCCTGGTATTCCTCACACGGCAGCGACTTCAACTACGACTTCCACGTCACCAATGACGAAGCGGTCGCCCCGATCGAGTACAACTACAAGGACAAGGCGGCCCTGGAACGCGAAGGTCTGGATTTTTACGCCCAACCCGGGCAGGACGGCCAAGGCGCGAGCGTCTTCCTGTGCGAGGGTGACCGCGTCTTCCACACCTATTCCAGCTCTGGTCGCGGAATGGACTCGCTGGTCGGCACGTACCGCTATCTCGATATGACACCGCTGGGTCGGCAGAAGTACATCAACGAGTTCACCTATCACGATCAATATGGGGTGTCCGAGGGGCACTACCATTGATGTCGGTCGAGACGAACGGAGCGTCGGTGTCGATCGAAACGGCCAGTGCGGCAACGGACAACGCAAGCGCGGAGTTCGGTCGGCTCGCCGAGCCGTTCCGGCGCGAGCTGTTGGCACTGTGTTACCGGATGCTGGGCTCGGTCGACGAGGCCGAGGACCTGGTGCAGGACACCTACCTGCAGGCCTGGCGCGGCTATTCGTCCTTCGAAGGCCGGGCCTCGCTGCGCACCTGGCTGTACCGGATCGCCACCCGGGCCTGCCTGAAGGCGCTGGAGCGGGGGGTCCGACGGCCGTTGCCCTCCGGGCTGGGGGCGTCGGCTGACGACCCGGAGGCGCAGGTCGGGCAGTGGCGCACGGACATCGCCTGGTTGCAGCCGATCCCGTGGCACGGGGCCGCGCCGGCCGATCCGGCGATCACCGTCGCCTCCCGGGAGAGCATGCGGCTAGCGTTCGTCGCTGCGCTGCAACACCTCCCGCCCCGGCAGCGAGCCGTGCTGATCCTGCGTGACGTGCTCGCCTGGCGCACCAGCGAGGTCGCCGAGTTGATCGGCGCCAGCGAGGCGGCGGTGAACAGCGCGCTGCAGCGGGCCAGGTCGCAGCTGCGGCAGGTCGCGCCGACCGAGGACGAGGTGACCGAGCCGAGCGAGGCCGCGGCGCGCGAGCTGCTCGACCAGTACGCCACCGCCTTCGAGACCGCCGACATCACCACGCTCACCCGGCTGCTCGCCCAGGACGCGGTGTTTGAGATGCCGCCGATCCCGACCTGGTTCGCCGGGCGCGACCGCATCGCCCGCTTCCTGGTGGCGCGGGTACTGGCGCCGGACCACTTCCGGCTGCTGGCCACCCACGCCAACGGGCAGCCCGCGTTCGGCCTCTACCTGCGCAACGAGGCCGGCGGGTTCCTCCCGCACGCCATACAGGTGCTGACCCTCGCAGACCGGGGCATCGCGCGGATCGTCACGTTCCACGACCCCGACCTGCTGCCCCGGTTCGGCCTACCAGAGCACCCCCCGCACTAATCACCCGCCGCGATCCTGATCGCCGCCGCCGTCCTGATCGCCGCCGCGGTCCTGATCGCCGCCGCCGCGGTCCGGTCCCGCTGCTCACACAGCTCTGCCGGCTCGACACAGCGGCCTGGGCCGCTGTGTGAGCAGGACGGGAGCTGTGTCAGCGGCAGGCGAGCTGTGTGAGCGAAGCGACGGCGGACGACGGCGGCTGTTGGTGACGGCGGCGGTTTGGTGACGGCGGCCGCGGGGGACGCCGAGCTGCGGACTGCGGCGGGGGCGCCGAGCTGCGGCCTTCGCCCTGGCCGCTGACCGCCCACCGCAGGGCGCGGTCTCGCTCACACAGCTCTGCCGGCTCGACACAGCGGCCTGGGCCGCTGTGTCAGCGGGACGGGAGCTGTGTGAGCGCACGCGAGCTGTGTGAGCGATGCGGCGGCGGGCCAGGTCAGTGGGTGAGGGTGACTTTGGAGAGGCCGGACGGCTGGTCGGGGTCCACGCCGAGCGCGTGGCAGCGGGCCAGCGCCAACTGTTGGCCGCGCACGGTGGCCAGCAGGCACTCGCCGGCGTGCCCGAGCGCCGGCCAGCTGACCCGGGCCTCCGGCGCGGTGCCGATCAGCGTGCTGGCCGCGCCGCGCCGAGTGAGCTCCGGGCGCAGGGTGGCGGTGTCCTGGTCGGCCGGCCCGGAGCCGGCGAGCAGCACGGCGGGCGAGTCGGGCCCGCACACGGCGATCGGGCCGTGCCGGAAGTCCGCGGTGGAGAAGCCGTGCGCCATCACGCCGGTGGTCTCCTGCAGCTTCAGCGCGGTCTCCAGCGCGGCGGGGTAGCAGAAGCCTCGACCGACCACCGCCATCCGGTCCGTGCCGGCCAGCTCGGTGGCCACCTCGCTGATGGCGTGCTGATCGGCGAGCACCGTGCCCACCGCGTCGGGGATCTGGGCGACCTCATCGCCGCGCAACCCGGTGGAACCGAGCCCGCCGGCCACCGCCAGCACCGCCAGCATCTGCGCGGTCACCGTCTTGGTGGCCGGCACCGCGCGCTCCGGCCCGGCGTCCAGCGCGATGGACAGATCGGCGGCGCGGGCCAGCTCGGAGGAGCCGTCGTTGCTGATCGCCACCACCGAGGCGCCGACCGCGCGGAACTCCCTGGCCAGGCTCACGATCTCCGGCGTGCGCCCGGACTGGGACAGCGCCACCACCAGCCAGCCGGCGAAGCCGCTGGGGCGGTGGGCGTAGGCGGTGGTCAGGCTTGGCGCCACCAGGCAGGTGGGCAGCCCGGTGTACAGCTCGACGGCGTAGCGGCCGAGCAGCGCGGCGTGGTCGGAGGACCCGCGCGCGACGAACGCCACCCCGGGCACGCCGCCCACGTACAGCCCGGCGACCTGCTCGCTGATCTGGTCGAAACGCGCCGCGAGGCGGGCCAGCACGGCGGGTTGCTCGGCCATCTCGGCGCCCATCAGGGTGGCCGGCGGCGCGCTCACCGGTGGGCTCCGAACGGGGGCGTGGACCATCCGCGCGGTAGGTTCTCCGACATACTAAGGAGACTTTAGTAAATGCCTTTGCTTGTCAAGGGCAGGGCCGTGCTTGGATGCGACGAGCTCGGCCCCCGACCGCACGAGGTGAGCCATGACCGGCGAGCGGCTGGAACCGGCAGCGCACGGCGCTGGTCCGAGGGCCGTAGCGATCGCCCCCTCGGTGCTGCGCGAGATGAACCAACGGCTGCTGCTGGACCAGCTGTTCGCCGACGGCCCCGCGACCCGACCCCAGTTGGCCAAGCGCTCCGGGCTCTCCCTGCCGACGGTGATCGCCGCGCTCGCCGGCCTGGAGAACGCCGAACTGGTCCGTCCGGCCGGCCGGTCCGCCACCGCGCAGGGCCGCCCGGCGACCCGTTACGAAGCCAACCCCAGCGCCGGGCACGTAGTCGGCGTGGACGTCGGCCGCGACCGGCTGCGGGTGGCCGTCGCCGACCTGGCCGGCAACCAGTTGGGTCAGCTGGACCTGCGCAACACCGCGCGCACCTCGGCCGCACTGGTCGAACGGATCGTCGAGGCGGTGGCCTCAGCCGCCCGGGTCGCCGAGATCGACCCGGCGGACATCACCCACGCGGTGATCGGCTCGCCGGGTGTCTACGACAGCGGGCGGGGCCGGGTGCTGTACGCGGCCAACCTGCCCGGCTGGCAGCGGGTCGGCCTGGCCGAGACTCTCGGCCAGCGGCTGGGCACCTCGCTCACCGTGGACAACGACGCGAACCTGGCCGCCCTCGGCGAGCACGCGTACGGCGCCGGGCGGAACACCGACCACTTCGTCTACGCCCACGTGGACACCGGCGTGGGCATCGGCATGATCTTGGACGGGCGGCTCTACCAGGGCTTTTCCGGTGCGGCGGGGGAGGTCGGTTACCTGCCGTTGGCCCCGGCGGACCCCGCGCCGGCCCGGTACAGTGCCAGTCGGAAGCGCACGCTGGGGATGCTCGAGGAGCACCTGTCGACGGCGGCCGTGGTGCGCTACGCGCGGGAGGCCGGGTTGGCCGGCTGCCGCACCCCGGAGGGCCTGTTCGACTCGGCCCGCGGCGGTGACCAGCGGGCCGAGCGGGTGGTTGGGCAGCTCGCCGGTCACCTCGCCCGGCTCGTCGCGAGCATCGCGGCCTTCCTCGACCCGGAGCTGATCGTGCTCGGCGGCGGCATCGGCCGGCACCTGGACCTGCTGGAGCGCCCCACCCGGGCGGCGCTCAGCCAGCTCACCCCGATGACCCCACGGCTGGCCGTCGGCGCGCTCGGCGCGGACGCGGTCGTCCGGGGCGCGCTGGCCACCGGGGTCCAGCTGGCCAGGGAGATCGTGTTCGCCGGTCGGGCCGCCAGAGCGAGCTGACCCGGCCGCGCTCCACCCCCGAACCGGTCCAGAACCGGTCCAGGACCGGGCCGGGAACAGCGCCTTTGTGCTCGGAGCACGAACCCGAATGCCCGATTCGTATCCCTGCACCATGTGGGCCACTCGGACTAGCCCGCTACCGTGGGCGCCGCCACATTTTTACCTGGCATTCGACGACCGAGAGTAGTCATGCACCTTGCCGAACTGGCCGACGCGCGTGCCCAGCGCGCCGTCTTCAGCCGCTGCATCAGCGACGATGCGGTGGCGCTGACGAATGGCGAGTTCGCGGCTCGTGTGCGCAGCGTAGCCGGGCTGCTGGCACAACACGGGGTTCGGCGAGGTGATGTAGTCGCCACCCTGCTGGCCAACCGGGTCGAGCTGGTGCTGACCCTGTTCGCCGCGTGGCAGCTGGGCGCGGCGGTCACCCCGATCAACCCGGCGCTCACCGACGCGGAGGCGGCCTACCAGCTCGAGGACTCGGCGGCCCGGCTGGTCGTGGTGGACAACCGCCCGTCCCCGTCCGGCACCGCCTTGGCGCTGGAGGTCGCCGAGTTCTGGACCGCGCCGATCGAGGTGGAGACCGGAGACCCGGTGCTGGATCCGGCCGGCCTGGCCTTGCTGATCTACACCAGCGGCACCACCGGCAAGCCCAAGGGCGTGATGCTCGACCACGCCAACCTCGAGGCGATGTGCGCCATGATGCTGGACGCCTTCGAGCTGGACCAGAACGACCGTTGCCTGCTGGTGCTGCCGCTGTTCCACGTGAACGGGATCGTGGTCAGTGTGCTCAGCCCGCTGCTGGCCGGGGCGAGCACCACGATCGCCGGCCGGTTTTCCCCGGGCCGGTTCTTCGACGACGTGCGGCGTTGCCGACCGACCTACTTCTCGGCAGTACCGGCGATCTACGCGATGCTGTCCAACCTGCCGGAGACGGTCCGCCCGGACACCTCCTCGCTGCGCTTCGTGGTGTGTGGCGCGGCACCGATGCCAGCGGAGCTGATCACCCGCTTCGAGCGGCGCTTCGGCGTCACCCTGGTGGAGGGCTACGGCCTGTCCGAGGGCACTTGCGCGTCCACGGTGAACCCGCTGCACGGGGTCCGGAAGCCGGGCACGGTCGGGCTGCCGCTGCCCGGCCAGCGGGTCGAGCTGTGGGACCCGGACGGCAACCCGGTCGCGCCCGGGGAGTCCGGCGAGGTGGTGATCTCCGGGCCCAACGTGATGCGCGGCTACCTGAACCGGCCGGGGGAGACCGCGAAGACCGTCGTGGACGGCTGGCTGCACACCGGAGACATCGGCCGGTTCGACTCCGACGGCTACCTGGTGCTGGTCGACCGGGTCAAAGACATGATCATCCGGGGCGGCGAGAACCTGTATCCCAAGGAGATCGAGTCGGTCATCTACCAGCACCCGGCCGTGCTGGAAGCGGCCGTGATCGGCCGGGCCCACGAGATCTACGGCGAGGTCCCGGTCGGCTACGTGTCCCTGCGCGACTCCGTCCCGGCCGCGGCGGTGACCGTCGAAGACCTGCTCGCGCATTGCCGGGCGAACCTGTCCAGCTACAAGGTCCCGGTGGAGCTCACCGTGCTGCCCACCCTGCCCAAGAACTCGGTCGGCAAGATCGACAAGCCGACGCTGCGGCGTGCCCTCGCCACCACCTCGTGATTGATCTATCCAGCATGACCGACCTGGAACACCGATCGGAGAACCACCGTGGGTTTCATCAACGCTGATCTACCTGACGTGGACCTGGCCACCTGGAAAGACCGGCCGCACCTGGAGCGCATCAAGATCCTCGCGCTGCACTGGATCGACTACGGGTTCGGCACGCCCAAGGTGATCCACGTGATGTACCTCGCGAAGATCTTGTTCTTCGTCGCGGTGGGCCTGCTGCTCGCCTCACGCACCGACGGGATCGGCTCGATCGGGGACATCGCCTCCTGGTGGACCCAGCCGATCTTCTACCAGAAGCTGGTCGTCTGGGTGATCCTCTACGAGATGCTCGGGCTGGGCGCCTCCTGCGGCCCGCTCGCGTTCCGGTTCAAGCCCTGGGTCGGCGGCTGCACCTACTGGCTGCGCCCCGGCACCATCAAGCTGCCGCCGTGGCCGGGCAAGAACCCGATCGCCGGTGGCTCCCGGCGCACCTGGTTCGACGTGTTCCTGTACGCCGGCATGATCGTCTCGGCGATCGTGCTGCTGTTCTCCGACGGCGTGCCGAAGGCCGGTCAGCCGGCGGACAGTGTGGGCCTGCTGGACCCGAGGCTGCTCGCCGCGTTGATCGGGTTCACCCTGGTCGCCGGGCTGCGCGACCGGCTGGTGTTCCTGGCCGCGCGCAGCGAGCAGTACTGGGTCATGTGCATCATGTTCGCCGCGCTGCCGTTCGTGGACATGATCGTCGGCGCCAAGCTGGTGATGTGCGCGGTGTGGTGGGGCGCGGCCGCGTCCAAGATCGGCAAGCACTTCGGCTACGTGATCCAGGGGATGACCACCAACGCGCCGCTGATGGTCTCCAAGTGGCTGCGGCACAAGCTCTGCCGGGACTTCCCGAACGACATCCGGCCCTCCTGGCTGGCCGGTTTCCTCGGCCACACCGGCACGGTGCTGGAGTTCGGCGCCCCGGTGATCCTGCTGTTCGTCACCAACCGGCCGGTGGTGCTGGTGACCGCCGCCATCATGGTCATCTTCCACCTGTACATCACGTCCAACTTCCCGCTGGCGGTGCCGCTGGAATGGAACATCTTCTACACGTTCTCGCTGGTCTGGCTGTTCGTGCTGCACCCGGCCGGGGAGTTCGGGCTGGGCTCGATGAGCTCGGTGTGGCTGCCGATCCTGATCATGGTGATCCTGTTCGGCGTCCCGGTGCTGGGCAACCTGCGGCCGGACCTGATCTCGTTCCTGCCCGCCGCGCGGTACTACGCGGGCAACTGGGCGACCGGGCTGTGGGCGTTCCGGCGCACTCCAGAGGGCCAGCCCAGCTGCGAGGAGCGGATCGACCTCAACATCGTCAAGTCGTCCAAGAACCAGATCACCCAGCTCACCGAGCTGTACAGCAAGGAGGTCGCGGAGATCTTCCTGCAGAAGGCGGTGGCCTGGCGGTACATGAACAGCCACGGGCGGGCGCTGTCCTCGCTCATGCTGACCCACCTGGATGACGCGGAGAACTACGACATCCGCGAGGGCGAGTTCGTGATGAGCTCGGTGGTGGGCTGGCAGTTCGGCGACGGCCACCTGCACGACGAGTTCTTCATCAACGCGGTACAGGAGCGATGCGGGTACGCTCCGGGCGAGCTGATCGTGGTGCTGCTCGAGTCGCAGCCGTGGCACACGATGACGCAGAAGTACCGCATCGTGGATGCGGCCGTTGGGGTGATCGAGCGCGGGGTGGTCGACGTGCACGACATGATCGCCGCTCAGCCCTGGCTGGCCGACGGACCGATCCCGTACCAGGTCGACTGGCGGGCGACGGACACCGCTGCGGCCACTCCGGAAAACCTGGCTCAGGTCGACCAGGCGCCGGTTGAGAAGTCGCGTGCCACCAGCGCCTCGAGCGGGGCCGAGTGACCGAAGCGGTCGTGGTGGGGGCCGGCCCGAACGGGCTGGCCGCCGCCGTCACCCTCGCCCAGCAGGGCGTCGCGGTGACCGTCCTGGAGGCGGCCGCCACCATCGGCGGCGGCACCCGTACCTCGGAGAACACCCTGCCGGGGCTGCTGCACGACGACTGCTCGGGGATCCACCCGACCGCCCTGGCCTCGCCGTTCCTGCGCTCGCTGGACCTGGAGCGGCACGGGTTGCGCTGGCGGTGGCCGGAGGTCGACCTGGCCCACCCGCTGGACTCCGGGTCGGCCGGCGTGCTGCTCCGCTCGCTGGACGACACGGTGGCCGGGCTGGGCGCTGACGGGCCGGCCTGGCGGCGGGTGTTCGGGCCGCTGGTGGCGCACTACGACGACGTGGTGGCCGAGGTGTTCCGGCCGGTGCTGCACCTGCCCCGGCACCCGCTGTCGCTGGCCCGGTTCGGGGTCGGCGCGCTGTTGCCGGCCACCGTGCTGGCCCGGGTGTGGCGGACCGCCGAGGCCAGGGCGCTGTTCGGCGGGGTGGCCGCACACGGGTTCTACCCCCTGGGCCGCCCGCTGACCTCGGCGGTCGGGCTGATGCTCACCGCAGCCGGGCACGCTTACGGCTGGCCGGTCGCGGAGGGCGGCTCGCGGGCGATCACCAACGCGCTGGCCGCCCGGCTGACCGAGCTGGGCGGCACCATCAAAACGGGCGTGCTGGTCGAGTCGTACCAGGAGGTGGCGCACGCCGACGTGGTGATGCTGGACCTCGCCCCCGGCGCGGCGGCGAACCTGCTGGGCTCGGCGATGCCGGCCCGGGTGGCCAAGGCCTACCGGCGCTACCGGCACGGCCCGGCGGCGTTCAAGATCGACCTGGCGGTGCAGGGTGGGGTGCCGTGGAGGAACGAGGCCTGTCGCCGGGCCGGCACCCTGCACCTCGGCGGCTCGATCGAGGAGATCGCCGGCACGGAGCGGGACATCCAGGCCGGGCGGCTGCCGAAGCGGCCGTTTGTGCTGGTCGGGCAGCAGTACCTGGCCGACCCGACGCGCTCGGTGGGCGACCTGCACCCGGTTTATGCCTACGCGCACGTGCCGCACGGCTACCCCGGCGACGCCACCGAAGCGATCATCGACCAGATCGAGCGGTTCGCCCCGGGGGTGCGGGAGCGGATCGTGGCGCGGTTCGTCCGGCGGCCCACCGAGCTGGCCGAGTACAACCGCAACTACGTGGGTGGGGACATCGCCACCGGTGCGAACGACCCGCTGCAGGTCGCCCTGCGTCCCCGGATCGCGCTCGACCCCTACGCCACCGGCGTCGCCGGGGTGTACCTCTGTTCCGCCGCCACGCCGCCCGGGGCCGGCGTGCACGGCATGTGTGGCTTCAACGCGGCGCGCTCAGCGTTGCGCGCGTTGCGTTGATCCGCTGGGAGTGGCGGGTGGTCAGTGTGGACCACCCGCCACTGCCGGGCTGGTTACGAGTCTCGCCCGGCACAGACTGGGTGCGGCCGGCACAGACTGTGCATGGTCTGTGCGAGCTAGACCCGGTCTGTGCGCGGCGTGGTGCTACAGCGCCTGGAGCGCGGGTGAGCGGCGCTCGGCCTCGCGGGCGATGGTGTCCAGGGCCGCCTGGGACGCGGTGTCCGCGGCGCGGTAGATGATGACCCGCTGATCCGGATCTTGCAGTGGTGTGAGCACCTCGTACTCCACGGTCAGCGGCCCGACCCGAGGGTGCAGCAGCGGCTTGAGCCCCCGGCCGTTCACCCTGACACACCGCTTTGGCCACAACCGGGCGAACTCGGTGCTGTGTGAGGTCAACTCCTCGACCAGCTCGCCGAGCGCGGTGTCCTCGGGGTGGGCCGCCCAGGCCGCGCGCAGGTCGGCGATTCCCTCCCGAACAACGCGCTCACGATCGCGGTAGAAGTCGTACAGCGGGGAATGGAGCATGCACAGCCACAGCGTGTTGCGCTGCTCGTCCGGCAGCGCACCGAAGTCCAGCATCAAGGCGGCCATCTCGGGGTTCCACGCGAGAATGTCGAACCGGTGATTGACCAGCATGCAGGGCAGCGGTGACAGGTCGCGGACCAGCCGGGCCAGCGACTCGGGCGGCGCCTGCACGGTCGGCTGCCGGCTGCTCACCTGCCGTTGCTGGGCAAGATCGAACAGGTAGGCGCGCTCGTCGATGCTGAGCCGCAACGCCCGGGCCAGCGCCTCGAGCACCTCCGGCGACGGGCGCAGCCCTCGGCCCTGCTCGAGGCGGATCACGTAGTCGAC
>DATHIT010000279.1:0-2329 GCA_035489915.1 Pseudonocardia sp.
TGGTCTGCCAGCGGGTCGCCGACGATGCCCAGCGCGGTGTAGAACTCGGCGGCCACCGGGGTCGGTTGGCCGAGCAGCCAGGCGGCGAACGCGGCGTGCAGGGCCATCACCGCGAAGATCATCACGAGTTGGCCGATCGGAGGTAGCGCGCGACGGCCCCCGCTCATGCCCAGGATGGACCAGAACAGCGCCAGGCCGGTGCCGAAGATCGCCGCGTTCATCGTCAGGTGGGCCCAGTGCTGCTGCAGGATGGCGGCGTAGAGGCCGGTGGGGTACAGCCCGAACAGGGTGGCGCCGACCGCCGCCCACGCGATCAGCGGATGGCTGGCCAGCCGGGCGGCGGGGGAGTGCAGCAGGCTGGTCAGCCGGCGTTCGGTGCTGGGCGCGACGGCCCGCCGGGCGAGGCTGGCGCCGTGGCCGAGCACCAGCAGCGCCGGCGCCAGGGTGGCCAGCAGCATGTGTTGCACCATGTGCGCGCTGAACATGGCAGGCGCGTAGCTGCCCAGCCCGGACGAGGTGGCCACCAGCAGCAGTCCGCACCCGGCCAGCCAGGCCAGCGTGTAGCGGCGCGGCCAGTCCTCCCCCCGCCGGCGCAGCCGCCGCGCGGCGAGCAGGTAGAGCACCACGCCGAGCCCGGCGGCGGGCGCGAACACCAGGTCCAACCGCCAGCGCCAGAGCAGGTCCAGTGCGCTGAACCGGGCCGGCAGGTCGTAGCCGATCAGGTAGATGTACCGGCTGGGTTGGTAGCTCAGCTCGGTGGGTGGGATGAGCCGGGTCAGCCCGGTGCCCAGCGCGGCCGCGGTGGCAAGCAACCCGAACTCCAGCGCCAGCAACCGGATCGCCGAGCCGACCGACCCGCCGGTCGCGGCCAACCGCCGCAGCCGGTGGCCGAGCCCGGCGAGCGCCACCAGGGCCACCGCGCTCAGCAGCACCACCCGGCCGAAGCCGCTGCTGAGCAGGTCGCCGGGGGGCAGCGCGTACGCCGAGGAGACCAGCCCGGAGCCGCCCACCACCAGCAACGACCAGGTCGCGATGGCGGCATGCCGGCGCAGCACCACACTCGTCCGATCACCTCGCCGGGCCAGGTGGCCGAGCACCGCGGTGGTACTACCCAGCCAGAGCAGCGCGGCCAGGGTGTGCAGCGCGAACGCGTCGCCGGCAATGTCGTGCGAACGCTCCGCGTTGGTGGCCGAGGTGAGCGCGCTGGGCAGCTGCCCGGCCAGCGCGAGCACCAGCAGGCCGACCGCTCCGCGCCAGGTGAGCACCCAGCCGGCCAACCCGGCCAGCACCGCCGCGAGCGCGCCGCCGATCAGCCACCCGGTGGCCGGTTCGATCTGCTCGAGGCCGATCACCAGCGCGGCCCCGCCGGTGAACACCCGGCTGGCCGGCAGACCGGTGTTCTCCAGCACGGTGAGCACGGCCACCGCGACGGAGGCCACCGCCTGGGTCAGCGCGCACCACCGGGCCGCCCGCAGCGCCGCGTAGCCGGCGGGGGAGACCAGGTCACCGGGTTCGCCGGGGACCAGCACCGCGGCCAACAGCAGCTGCCCGACGCCGAGGGCCGCCGCGCCGATCGCGATCACCCGGGCGGCCGGCAACCCGGCGGTGACCAGTGCCTCGGCCGGCGGCAGGCCGTAGAGCTCCGAGAGGCTGGGCGCGAACGCGGCGAGCAACCCGCCGGTCAGCACCGCCACCGCCAGCCCGGCCACCGCCAGCCAGGCCAGTGGCAGGGTCGGCCAGCGCGCCAGCGGCGAGCGCACCGGAGACCCGGTCACCAGCGCCCGCTGCGCTGGTCAGCGCCGCGTTGAACCGTGCCTGGTTGGGCCGTGCCTGGCTGGAAACCGCGGAGTCGCAGGCTGTGCGAGACCACGAACACCGACGACAGGGACATGGCCGCGCCGGCGATCAGCGGGCTGAGCAGGCCGAGCATGGCCAGCGGCAGTGCGGCGACGTTGTAGCCGAACGCCCAGAGCAGGTTGCCGCGGATGGTGCGGTGGGTGCGCCGGGCCAGCTCCACCGCGTCCGCCACGACGAGCAGGTCCTCCCTGGTCAGCACCACATCCGCCGCCTCGATGGCCGCGTCGGTACCGTGCCCGATCGCCATGCCCAGGTCGGCGGCGGCCAGCGCGGCGGCGTCGTTGACACCGTCGCCCACCACGGCCACCCGGTGCCCCTGGCGCTGCAGCGTGCGGACCACCGACACCTTGTCCTCCGGCAGGGTGTCCGCGACCACGTCCACGTCATCGCGGATGCCCACCTCGGCGGCCACCGCCCGCGCGGTGAGCAGGTTGTCCCCGGTGACCAGCAGCGGGCGCAGTCCCTGCCGGCG
>DATHIT010000280.1:0-14000 GCA_035489915.1 Pseudonocardia sp.
GGTTGCGCACCTCCGACTCGTGCCCGACGTAGAGCCAGCAGCGCTGGAAGATCCGCTCCAGCTCGTCCCGGAACACCTGCTCAGAGGTCATCGTGTCCCGGTGCACCCGGAACCGGTGGTGCTCCGGGTCCTCGTCGACCAGCGGGAACCCGGTGAGCCGGGCATCGACCAGTGTCATGGCTGCCTCCCGAGGAACCGTCCGACCAGATCGTTGAAGTCGCCGGCCCGCTCGATCTGGGTCCAGTGCCCGCAGCGGGCAAACACCGCCAGGTCGGCGTCCGGCAGCAGCTGGACCATGTTCCAGGCCACCTGCACCGGCACCACCTTGTCTTCGCGGCCGTGCACCAGCAGGGTCGGCGTGCCCACCGAGGTGACCTGCTCCTCGGCGATGCCCAGTTGGCTGCCCGCGTGCCGGTCGGAGAAGAACATCTCCCGGTACGCCTCGAACGCGCCCGGCGCCACGCTGGCCCGGTACCGGTCCCGGACCAGCTCGTCGGTGATGATCGACTTGTCCACCGCGAAGCAGTCCAGCAGCAGCTGGCGCATGTTCTGCTCGGACGGCTGGTACGCGCGCAAAGCCCGGAGACCCTCGGTGATCGTCATGCCCACCCCGGGGGCGCCCATCAGCACCATCCGGTCCACCCGCTCCGGGTGCTGCCCGGCCATGGCCAGCGCGATCCGCCCGCCCAGCGAGTTGCCCACGATCGAGGCGCGCTCGATGCCCAGCGCGTCCAGGAACGCCCACACGTGGTCCCGCCAGGTCTCCAGCGAGTAGTACACGTCCTCCGGGCGCTCGGTGTAGCCGAAGCCGACCAGGTCCGGCGCGAGCACCCGGTGGCCCTGCTCGGCCAACGCCGCCATGTTCAGCCGCCAGTTCGCGTGCGCGGACACCCCGGGCCCGGAGCCGTGCAGCAGCAACACCGGGTCGCCGGTCCCGACGTCGTGGTAGTGCGTGGCGATGCCGCCGGCGTCCACGGTCCGGCCGGTGGTCTCCGCGGTGGTGCTCACCCGGCGGCTCCCTGCTCGAAGATCGCGAAGCACTTGTTGGAGTTGAAGACGTCGGAGACCACCAGCTCCGACCAGCTCAGCGGCAGGCCCAGCTGGTGCATCGCGCCGGCCAGGCAGAACCAGTTGAGCATCTCGTGCTGGCCGGCATCGACAACCTGCTTGCCGGTGGTCGCGGTCCAGACGTCCCAGTCCCGGCGCGCGAAGGCGTCATAGAGGCGCTGATCGGCGGGGGTGTCCGGGCGCAGGTGCCAGTCCTTGTCGTTCAGGAAGGCGTGCGACCAGCTGGAACTGGCCACCAGGGCGACCCGCTTGTCCGTCCGCTGGAACGCCCGGGCCACCGAGGCGCCCAGCGCGAAGCAGCGGGCCGGGGTCGGGCCGATCGGGTCCAGCCGCTCGTCGTGGATGTCCGCGAAGCGGGCCAGCCCACCGCGCCGGGCGATGGCGTGCTGGCCGTAGCAGTTCACCGTGATCGGCAGGATCTTGTACGGGAACTCCCGCCCGGCATGGTCGTAGTCCAGGAACATCTGGGTGTTCGCGATTGCGTGCGGGAAGTGCCCGGCCTCCCGCTTCTGGTAGCTGTACGCCACGTCGAAACCGTCGTTGAGCAGGTCGTTGGCCAGTGTTCGGGCGCCGTCCTCGTCGCCGTGCAGGGTGAAGGTGGTGTCCTCGGGCAGTCCCCAGGCGTTCGGCGCGCCGCGGTTGAACATCAGCGTGAACGGGTCCACCTCGGTCTCCCCGTAGGCCAGCACACAGAACGGGGGCACCACCTCTTCGCGGAAGTTCTCGTACTGGTCGTCGCCCCAGACCAGCACCACGTCCGGTTGGAACTCGTCCAGCTTGTGGCGCACCCGGGCCAACTGCTCGCACAGCTGCTTGCGGTGCCCGGCGGCGGCCGCCGTGCCGCCGTCGTTCGCCCACTCCCGGCGCATCAGCTCCGGCCAGTTCGCCGGGTCCTTCTCCGCCTCCGGGATGCCGGGGTCGCCCAGCGTCCAGCGCAGCAGGTCGGCCATGTGCTCGTCGGTGACCGCGAGCAGCGGGTAGTGGGTGATCCCGAGTCCGAGGAAGTCCGCCATTCAACTGCCTTCCATCAGTGTCCGTGCGTTGTCCCGGCCGATAGCCGCCTTGAGCTGGTCGGACAGGTGGTCGTCCGGCGCCATCAGGACCGCCCCGGTGGGCTCCTCCCGCGCGGCGAACGGGTAGTCGGTGCCCAGCACCACGTGTTCCGGGCCATACCGGTCCACCGCGAGCAGCAGGCTGTTCACGTCGTAGGTCAGCGAGTCGCTGTAGAGCTGGGTGGCCAGCGTGCTGGGCAGCCGCTCGGCGGGCACGTCGGCGTCCTTGATCCGCTCACCCTTGTCCAACCGGGGCAACAGCCAGGGCAACGTGCCGCCGCCGTGCGCCAGACACATGCGCAAGCCGGGCCTTCGGCGCCCGAGCGCGCCGCTGACCAGCAGGCCGGCCGCCGCGATCCCGGTCTCCGACGGCATGCCGGCGCCGAACGGGATGCCCAACCTGGCCAGCCGGGGATCCAACGTCACGTCGGCCGGGTGCACGAAGACCAGGGCGCCCAGGTCGGCGGCGGCGTCGAAGAACGGGTCCAGCTCCTCGTCGCCCAGCTCGAGGTCGCCGACCCGGGTGCCGATCTCCACGCCGAGGAAGCCCAGTTGTTGCACGCAGCGCTGTAGTTCCTTGATCGCCCGCTCGAGGTCCTGGAGCGGGACCGCGCCGAGTGCCTTCAGCCGGTCCGGCTGACTGCCGGTGAGCTCGGCCAGAAATTCGTTCTGTGCGGCGGCAAGTACCGCGGCGCCGTCGGCCGGAGCGTCGTGGCAGAAGGTCACCGGGGTGGGCGAGACCACCTGCACCTCGACCCCGTCGGCGTCCATGTCCTTCAGCCGCCTCGGCGCCGACCAGCAGCGCTCGTCCACCGCCCGGTACGGAATGCCGCCGAGCAGGATGCGCGCATTGGTCTCGTCGAGTTGTTCGACGGACGGCCAGCGATACCCGGGGCTGTGTGCGGCCAGGTCAGGCATGCGGGGCGAGATGGCGTGGGTATGCAGGTCGATCAGGCCGCCGCCGTCCGCGGCACCGTCGGTCATCGGCGTACCTCCGGCTCATCGGGCACTCTCCGTCGAGCGCCGCGCGGTGTCACCGACCATAGGAATCCTGGTACAAGAATTCAAGGGTTGACTTGCGACCTTCACTAAAAGTGCTGGTCGCTGCTAGCTTCTTCACTGAAGGTTTCGTCAGAATGCGTAGAATCATCAGTACACGCCCCGGCGGGAGGAGCGGCATGGCGGGCTCGCGGGCGCAGCAGGTGGCGGCCGAGCTTGAGGCGCGCATCCTGGCCGACCACGCCGGGCCGGGCACCCGCCTCGGCCTGCGCACCGAGCTGATCAGCCAATTCGGGGTCAGTCCGTCGGTGATGAACGAGGCGTTGCGCATCCTGCGCGAGCGGGACCTGGTGGAGGTCAAGCCGGGGCCGAACGGCGGGGTGTTCGTGGCCAACCCGCCACCACAGGTCCGGCTGGGCGGCATCGACCTGTGGCACCTCGGGCTCGCGGTCGACCCCGAGCAGCTCTTCGAGGCCCGCCGCTACCTGGACACGCTGTTCCCGGCGGTAGCCATGCAGCGCGCCACCCCGGAGGACATCCGGGCGATGGAATGGGCGCTGGACGACATGCGCGCCGCCCGGGAGGATCCGCGCGCCTGGATGGACGCCAACCTGCGGCTGCACCTGGCCATCGCCAGGGCGTCCCGGATCGAGGTGCTGGTCGGGCTGTACCAGACGATCGTCTCGGTGCTGAGCGCCACGATGACGAAGGCCAGCTTCGTGGCGGGGCAGGAGGGCCCCCGGCGGCACAACATGGAGGTGCACACCAACCTGGTCGCGGCGATTCGGGATCGGGACGCGGTCACCTTGGAGAAGATGCTGGCCCAGCACCACGAGGACATGGTGCGAGTCCGCTGAGCGGTCGCGGGTGCCCTGCCCGGATACTTGCGCTGCCCGGGAGCACGTGAGTGTCGGATGGGGGCCGCGATGACCGAGTCGAGCATGCCGCTGACCATGCGCTACGCGGCGCACACGGATCGCGGCCTGGTGCGGCGACAGAACCTGGACGCGGCCTGGGCCGGGGATGGGCTCCTCGCCGTCGCCGACGGTTTCGGGCCGCCCAGCCCGACCTCGCTGGTCAGCGCCTTCGCGATCGAGGCGATGGCCACCGCGCCGGCGCCGCCACCGGGCGCGCTGCTGGACGGCATGCGGCTGGCCGCCCAACGCGCCGCCGACGCGGTCCGCGAGCTGATCACCTCGGACAGCGCACTGGACGGCGCGGGGACCACGCTGACCGCGCTGGCCTGGTCCGGTTCCGAGCTCGCCCTGGTGCACGTCGGCGACACGCGCGCGTACCTGCTGCGCGGCCGCGACCTGCTGCAGCTCACCCACGACGACACCCTGGTGCAGAGCTTGATCGACCAGGGTGAGCTGACCGACCAGGAGGCCAGGTTCGACCCTCGGCGGGCGACCCTGATCAGGGCGTTGCACGGCGGGGACAACACGCCGCCGACGGTAGCGCCGCAGTACGACCCTCGACCCGGCGACCGCTACCTGCTCTGCTCCGACGGCCTGCACGCAGTGCTGTCGCCGTTCGTGATCCGCGACACGCTGCTGCGCTGGGCGGACCCGGAGGCGGTGGTCAACGAGCTGATTGTGCTGGTCCACCGGGCCGGGGCGCCGGACAACGTCGCCTGCGTGGTGGCCGATGTGGTGGCCGCCGGTCGGTGACGGCCCAGAGCCCGGCGTGTCGCGTGGTGTGCTGAGAGCGCCGACTCGGTGTGCTGAGAGCGCCGACTCGCGGGAATTTGGGTTAGCGGCGGACGGCTCGGCGGACGTCTAGGACGGCGAGGTCGGCGGCGGCTCGGCCGGCCGTCCAGCCGGCGTTGTTGGACACCGACACCCGCCGGGAGACCAGCCGGGGGAACAGCTCACTCACCCGCTCCTGCACCGCCCGCTCCCTGGCGGCGAGCACCGGCAGCAGCCGGCCATCCCCAACCGACTCGCTGACCTCCGACTCGGCCTGTTCGGCGGCGGCGTTCAGTCGTTCGCCGATGCGCTGGGCATAGGAGATCAGGAACGACTGCCGGAAGGACTTGGTGCGTGACTGGCCGCGCTGGTCGGTTCGGCTTCCGGCGGCCAGCATCGCCCGCCCGGCCTGCACCAGCAACGACGTGGTGAGTACCTCCACGATGTCGGTGTCGGTCTCCTCGCCGATCACGGTGACCAGGCCGAGACCGGAGGCGAACACGGCGCGACAGCGGTTCGCCTCGGCCACCGCGCCGACCAGCATCGACTTGGCGCCCAGGTAGGGGTTGTCCAGCCAGATCCGCCGGCCGGCGGTGCGCACCGGGATGGTGCCGGCGCCGTTTGAATCGGCCAGCGCGTCGATCGCCGCCCGCTCCAGGGAGTACCGGCTCATCAGCTCCTGCGCCTTGGCGAAGAATGCGTCGGCCTCGTCCGGGAACTCCGTGGACTCCGCCTTGGCCAGCAGCGCACGCACCTTGGCCAGCACCTTCGCGTCCACCTCGGGTGAGCCGGCCGGCTCACCGGGAGAACCCGCCGCCCTGGCCTCGACGCTGCCCGGCGGCGGGATGAGCACCGGTTGCGCGGGCAGCCCGGACAGGTGGTCCAACGCCTCGAGCACCGCCCCGACCATGCCGGCCAGGTCGGCGCGGGCGCGCTCGGCCCACGCGTCGGAGTAGGGCACGCTCCGCTCCCACCAGACCGTGGCATCCAGCTCCGCCAGCTGGGCCCGCCACCGGGCGTGCACCGCGGCAGACGCGTACCGAACGGCCTCGGCGGCGATGGCACCGACCACGAAATCCACCAGGCCGGCGTGCGACCGACGACGGAGGATCTGCCATACGTCGACCGGCTGCCAGCCCCGCCGCCAGCAGCCCGCCAGCGCGCCGGACAGCGCCAGATCTGCGGCCGAGCCGAACGGCTCCGCGCCCGAAGCGCCCGCGACCAGCAACGATACATTTCGCGCCAGCCAATCCCGATTGACCGAGCAGCCCGCCGATACGCGCCGCAGCTCGTCGGCAAGCATCTCGACGGTCAGCCCGGACGCCGGGCCCGGCCGGTGCCGGTGGAAACGGGTGCGGAAACTCACGGGGAACAGTGTGCAGGTGCCCCCTGACGGTTTCCTGAACTGGGCGTCGAGGAGCTCAGTCGCGGCGGGAGAGGAAGAAGTTGCCCAGCAGCGCGGCGCACTCCTCGGCCAGTACCCCGCCGACCACCTGCGGACGGTGCAGCACCCGCCGGTCGCGCAGCACGTCCCAGAGCGAGCCGACCGCACCGGTACGCGGCTCCCAGGCCCCGAACACCACCCGGGAAATCTTGGCCAGCCCAATCGCCCCGGCGCACATGGTGCACGGTTCCACGGTCACCACCAGGGTGGCGCCGTCCAGCCGCCAGGTGCCGGCCACCGAGGCGGCGGCGCGCAGCGCGAGCACCTCGGCGTGCGCGGTCGGGTCACCCAGGGCCTCTCGGGCGTTGCAGGCGGCGGCCAGCTCAGTGCCGTCCGCGCCGACCACCACCGCGCCGACCGGTACGTCCTCAGTGGCCAGCGCGGTCCGGGCGACTTCCAGTGCGCGCCGGACCAGGGCTTCGTCCGCCTCGGTGTGCACCCGAGGTCAGCGACCGCCTACGACCTCGGCGAGCGCGTCCGCGAAGCCGCACCGCCTACCGATCGCGGCGAGTTGTTCGTCGGGGTAGAGCTCCCATTCCCCGGCGAGCACCTCCAGCTCGTCGGCGGGCAACCCAAGGTCGGCCACGATGGCCATGTCGCCTTCCGGCCACGGCTCGTCGTCGCCGGCGTCGTCCGGCGGCAGATCGACGCGCAGCAGGTCCAGCACGTCGGCGGCCACGTCGTAGTCCAGCGCGGCGACCGCGTCGGACAACATCAGCGACACCCCGCCGGGCACCGGCCGCAGCAGCACGAAGAAGCAGTCGTCCACGGCGAGCAGCCCGATCACCGCGCCGGTGGAGCGCAGCGAACGCAACTCGGTGATCGCCGCGTCAAGGTCGACCAGCGCCTCCGCGTCCAGTCGGGCGCATCTCCACCGGCCTTCTTCCCGGATCGCGGCAACCGCAAATCCGGGCAGCACCTCGTCCCTCGCCTGGGTCCCCTTGTCGGTCCCTGGAGAGACGGAGTCACGCACAGACTGGACAGCCATACCACCACGGTAAGCCCATGGAGGTATGTGGTTCAAACCACAACCCGAAGTTGACCCATTGGTCCATCAGAGTTGTCCATTCGGACGACTGGGGAATAGCTCTTCCGTGGTCGTCACGCATCGCTACGACCGAGGGTCCATGGAGCGACCCGGCTTTCCACCCTCGGTGCCCGGTCAAAGATCCTTTGGCACTCCCTGCTGGATCCGCGGCGGTTGATGCCAGGATCGGGGCATGCCGGACAACCCCGATCACCGGCTCGCGGGCCTGACCGACGCCGCCCGCGCGCTGCAGCCCCGGACCGTGGCGTTGCGCCGGCGGCTGCACCGCCACCCGGAACTGGGCCTGGAGCTACCGCTCACCCGGACCGCCGTGCTCGATGAGCTCGCCGACCTGCCGGTGAAGGTGCACACCGGGCGCTCCAGCAGTTCGGTGGTCGCGGTTCTGGAGGGCGACAGACCGGGCCCGACCGTACTGCTGCGCGCCGACATGGACGCGCTGCCGCTGACCGAACAGACCGGGTTGCCCTACGCCTCGCTGATCGAGGGCGCCATGCACGCGTGCGGGCATGACACGCACACCGCGATGCTCGCCTCGGCCGCCCGGCTGCTCGCCGACCGGCGAGACCTGCTGGCCGGGCGGGTACTGCTGATGTTCCAGCCGGGCGAAGAGGGCTGGCACGGCGCCCGGCACATGATCGAGGAGGGCCTGCTGGACGCGTCCGGCCCGGCCGGCGTGCCGATCTCGGCCTACGCGCTGCACATCAGCGCCACGATTCCGACCGGCACGGTGCAGACCCGTCCAGGACCGATCATGGCGGCCGCCGACGTGCTGCGGGTGACCGTGCTGGGCCGAGGTGGGCACGCCTCCGCGCCGCACGACGCGCTGGACCCGGTGCCGGCGGCCGCCGCGATGGTCGGCGCGCTGCAGACGATGCTCACCCGGCGGGTCACCGCGCTGGAACCGGCGGTGCTCACGGTGGCCCAGATCCGGGCTGGCACCACCTCCAACGTCATCCCGGAGTCGGCGTTCCTGGAGGCCACCCTGCGCACTCTGTCCGAGCACACCAGGACCTTCCTGCACGAACAGGTCCAAACCGTCTGCCAGCACACCGCCGCCGCGTATGGCTGCACGGCCAGCGTCACGCTGGAGGCCGGCTACCCGATCACGGTGAACGACGCGGGCGCGGCGGCCCGGGTCGACGCGCTGGCCGGCGCGGTGCTGGGGCCCGGCCGGGTCAACCCGATGACCAGCCCGATCCTCGGTTCGGAGGATTTCGCCTACGTGCTCGACCGGGTGCCCGGCGCGCTGGCCTTCCTGGGTGGCTGCCCGCCCGGCCTGGACCCGGACCGGATCGAGCCGAATCACTCCAACCGGGTGCTGTTCGACGAGTCGGCGATGCCCGACGGGGTCGCCATGTACGCGGCCATCGCGCTCGACGCGCTGCGCTGAAACGCCGCGCCATCACCGCCGGTGGGGCAGCCGGCAGAGCCGGACATGGGGAACAAATCCCAGGTCACCGCGACGGTGCGCGGCAGATGCTTCCCTCGGGGTGAGTACCTGCACGATGCGGCACTGACTGCCATTGATGATCAGTTCGCCGCCCGGGACGGCCACCGGGTGCACCGGGACGATGCCGCCCTCGGGGTCCTGGCAATCGACCACCGGGCCACCACATCGTTGACAACGACCACGCGCCAGCAAGGACGGGACGGCCGACCGGCGCTGTTCGATCGCGGGCATAGACGCCTTCTCGACTCCAGGCGAGTTATCCGACGCCGCCGGTTGGGGATGGCCGGCAGCGCCCCCCGGAACTCGCAACCCGAAGTTACTTCCTCGCTCGAACGGGTGACGCACCGGGGGTGGACAACGGTTGCCTGGGAGCGAGCGCCTTGCGCCGAAAGGCCCTGCCCTCGCGGGCAACGGTAGGCCTTCCTCCCGGCCATCGGCGCAACGGCGCGGCGTAGGCTGCCCGCCCGTGACCTCACGGCCGATCTGCGTACTCGGGCTCGGACTCATCGGTGGCTCGCTGGCCCGCGCGGCGGCGGCCGCCGGCCGGACCGTGTGGGCAGCCACCGCCTCGGAGTCCACCGCCGCGGCGGCCCTCGCGGACGGATACGACGTCGCGCCAACCACCGAGGAGGCGTTGGTCCGGGCCCAGGAAACGGACGCGCTGGTGGTGCTGGCGATGCCCCTGCCGGCGGTGCCTGGAGTGCTGCGGCGGGTCCACGCGGTGGCGCCGCGCTGTCGGCTGACCGACGTGGTGAGCGTCAAGGTCGCCGTGCGGGACGCGGTGGAGCGGTATGCGCCGACCGCGCGCTACGTGGGCGGACACCCGATGGCCGGCACCGCCGAGTCTGGCTGGGCAGCCGGCTCCGCCACCCTGTTCGCCGGCGCGAACTGGGTGGTCACGGTGGACGACCCGGCGGAAAGCGGCACTCTTCCCGGCACCGACATGGAGGTGTGGGCGGACGTCGCCGAGCTGGCTTGGGACTGCGACGCGCGGGTGGTGCCGGCCACCGCTGAGGAGCACGACGCCGCGGTCGCCCGGATCTCCCACCTGCCCCACCTGCTGGCCGCCGTGCTGGCCAGCGTGGCCGCCTCACCCGAGCTGGGCGACCTACCGATGACGCTGGCCGCCGGTTCCTTCGCCGACGCCACCCGGGTTGCCGATACCCGCCCGGAGCTGGTGCTGGCCATGTGCGAGGGGAACCGGCCGGCGCTGCTCGCCTCGGTGGACGATGCACTGGGCCGGCTGGGCGCGGCGCGCGGTTCGCTGGCCTCGACCGGGGGCCTGGCGGCCACGGTGAACGCCGGCCACCAGGCCCGACAGTTGTGGCGGGCGGCGCGCTCGGCGCCCGAGGTCAAGGTGGCCAGGGACACCCCGGTGGCGCGGCTGGGCGAGCTCGGCCGAAGCGGCCAGCTGATCGTGGGCTGGGAGTAGACCTCGGTACCTAGAGCCGGGTGGCCAGGCCGGGATAGTCGAGCACCATGCCGTCGGCGTCCACCACGAGATCGGCGTGGAAGGTCTCCGAACTGAAGTGGACCACCGAACGGCGCTGCTCATCCAGCGGGCTCACCGTGCGGTAACGCTGCTTCACCAGCTCCACCCGCAGGGTGGGCAGGGTCACGAAGACCATCGGCACCTCACGGTCCCCGGTCTGGCGGTGCAGCCCCATCCGCCGGATCGGCAACGCGTTGAACAACGGGCTGTAGTGCAGGTCGACGTCCAGCGCCCCGTCGAACTCCGAGCGGCCCCCACCGGATCCGGTGTCCAGCATCCAGTAGCCGTCCTCGGTGTGGTTGAGCGTCAGGTTCCGCTCCCGATCCTCGGTGGCGCTGGTGACCGAGAGCCTGGCCAGCACGCCCTGATCATCGACGAAAAGCCGGTAGGACGCGGTGAACGCCGGCTCGTCCAGTGGCGCGTGGACCGCTCGACCCAGTGCGCGCAGTCCGGTCGCGCCGAACAGTACCCGGGCGCTCTCCAATGCCCGGCCATCACTGCTCTGCCAGGTGAACATCGTGGTCACCCGCGACAAGATAGCCGCACGGCGGCGCGCCGACTCGTCAGGTCAGGCGCACCGCCGTGCGGGCAGGCAGATCAGGCTATGCGTGGGTCACGGGGCGGGCGGCGCGGGCGGCCGTCCCTCAGGTCCCTCGGCTGGCGGCGCGGCCTCGCCGGGCGCGGCCGTACCGCCGCTGAAGTCGTAGTCCTTGCCCATCTGGGCTGCTTTGTCGATCTGCTCGTCGTGGCCCTGGAACTTGCCCTTGGCGAACTCGCCGGCCTTGTCCATCGCCTGGTCGACCTTGTCGTCGTGCTTGCCGAGCATTTCCTTCGCCTTCTCAAGGAAACCCATCGCGTCCTCCTTGCTTGAGCTTGGCGATCACGGTCGCGGCCCATACTGGTCGCAACGCCGCACCCGCGCAGCGCGTGACACCCATCAGGGCAGGACCGGGCCACTCACACGAGTGGTAGCGGAAATCAGCGATCCAACCGGAGGCGGGCCAGCACCGGCTGGCGCAGCCGGTGACCATCGGTCCACCCGGTATGGCTCACCTCGACCAGCAGGGTGGGCTCGCACCACCGGGCATCGGCGGCGTCCTCCCTCGGCAACCGCTCGACGAACGGGGACGCCTCGGCCGGGGTCAGCCGGTCCCGCAAGGCGCGCTGCACCGACTCGCCGGCCACCCCGGAACCGACCCGGCCGGCGAACCGCAGCGCTCCGTCGGCGTCCCGCACCCCGAGCAACAACCCGCCGATCCGGGACGGGGAAGTTCGCTCCGGGCGCCACCCGCCAACCAGGCAGTGTTCGGTGCGCCGATGCGGAATCTTCACCCAGGACGGGCTGCGCCGGCCCGGCCGGTAGACCGAGTCCCGCCGCTTGGCCACCACGCCCTCCAGGCCCTGCTCGGCGGTGGCCCTGAGCAGCGCGGGACCGTCGTCGTACACCGGGGACAGCCGAACCCGGGGGAAGGCGTCCAGCCCGAGCCGTTCCAGGGTGGCCCGGCGCTCGGACAGCGGGCGGTCCAGCAGCGACACGCCGTACAGTCGCAGTACGTCGAACACCATGAAGACCACCGGACGGGCGGCCACCTCGGCCGGCGTGGGTACCCGGTGGAACCGGTCGGCCAGCGCGGCGAACGAGGGCGCGCCGGCGGCCAGCGACACCACCTCGCCGTCCAACAGCGCGTCGGCCACCTGGTCGGCCAGGCCGGCCAGCTCGGGGAAATGCCGGGTCATGTCCCGGTCGGTCCGGCTGGCCAATCGGAGCCGCTGCTCGGTGCCGCCGGGGCCGCCGGGGCCGCCGGAGGAGATGTCCGCGAGCAGCCGCATGCCGTCCCATTTCACCTCATAGCTCCACTCCGGGCCTACCGGGAGTGGTCCAGGGGTGGCGAGCATGGGGTCCACAGGCTCATGCTGTCACCCGGACAGCACGTCAAGGGGAGGAGAGGCACCATGCGCGCGATGTGGAGCGGCGCGGTGTCGTTCGGTCTGGTCAGTGTGCCGGTGAAGCTGTACTCGGCGACGGAGAACCACGACATCCGGTTCCACCAGGTGCACGGCGCGGACGGTGGCCGAATCCGGTACAAGCGGGTGTGCGAGGTCTGCGGCAACGAGGTCGAGTACGCCGACATCGTCAAGGGCTACGAGACCGAGGACGGCGAGCTGATCACCCTGGACGAGGCCGACCTGGAGTCGCTGCCGGTGGCCAGCGGCAACCGCGAGATCGACGTGATGGAGTTCGTGCCCTCCGACCAGGTCGACCCGCTGCTGCTGGACAAGAGCTACTACCTGGAGCCGGATGCCAAGGCGGCCAAGCCCTACGCGCTGCTGCGCGAGGCGCTGCGCCAGACCGATCGGATGGCGCTGGTCAAGGTGGCAATCCGGTCCCGGGAGACGCTGGCGTTGCTGCGCGTCCGGGACCAGGTGATCGTGCTGCAGACCATGCTCTGGCCGGACGAGGTGCGGGTGGCGGACTTCGACATCCTGGACGCCGAGGTCGAGCTGCGGCCCCAGGAAATGCAGATGGCCGCCTCCCTGGTGGACAGCCTGGGCGCGGAGTTCGACCCGACCCGGTTCACCGACGAGTACCGCGACGCGATGATCGAGCTGATCGACCGCAAGCGGGGCACCGGAGAGACCGCGCCGGTACCGGCCGCCGCCGGGGCCGGTGGTGACGGCGCGGACAGCATGACCGACCTGCTCACCGCGTTGCAGCGCAGCGTGGAAGCGGCCAAGGCCGGGTCCACGCCCTCGGTACCCGCACCGCGCACCGGCGCCGCCGACGACACCGAGCCCGAACCAGCAAAACCAACCCCGAAACCCAAGTCCGACGCCAAGTCAAAAGGCACCAAACGCCCCCGCCGCACCGCCTAACCACCTAACCGCCCTAACCCCGTTCCGCGAGTCGGCGTTCTCAGCACACTGAGTCGCGCGTTTCAGCACACCGGGCACAGCCTGGCCGGGGTCGCCGGACGCCCGGAGTGGCCTGTCGGATCCAGCCGGCGTTGGCCCTGTCCCCGGGCGGACGGCGTCACTACCGTCGCCGGAGTGACCAGTCTCGCTGAGCGCGCCGAACGGCTGCGCGCACTGCACCTGCCCGGTCGACCGGTGATCCTGCCCAACGCGTGGGACCCGCCCAGCGCGGCCGCCGTGGCCGAGGCCGGCTTCCCCGCCGTGGCCACCGGCAGCGCCGCCGTCGCGGCCAGCCTGGGCTACCCGGACGGCGAGCACATCCCGGCCGCCGAGATGTTCACCGCTGTCGCCCGGATCGCCGCCGCCGCCGGTGAGCTGCCGGTGACCGCCGACCTGGAGTCCGGTTACCAGCTCGAGCCGAAGGCGCTGGTCGACGAGCTGCTCGGGGCCGGCGCGGTGGGCTGCAACCTGGAGGACTCCGACCCGGGGACCGGGCGCCTGGTGGACGCCGAGCGGCACGCGGAGCGGTTGGCGGCGGTGCGCGCGGCGGCGGCGGACGCCGGAGTGCCGGTGGTAATCAACGCCCGGGTGGACGTGTACGTCCCGAAGACGGGGGTGAGCCCCGCCGACCAGCTGGCCGAGGCGCTGGCCCGGGGTCGCCGCTACCTGGCCGCCGGCGCGGACTGCGTCTACCCGATCCTGGTCACCGGCGAGCAGAACATCGCCGTGCTGGCCGAAGGGCTCGGCACGGTGAACGTGATGTTCCGCCCCGGCGGCCTGACGCTGCCCAGGCTGGCCGAGTTGGGAGTGGCCCGGGTGTCCTGGGGTAGCGGGATCCACGCCCAG
>DATHIT010000281.1:0-8189 GCA_035489915.1 Pseudonocardia sp.
CGGCCTTCTCCCCCGCGTGGATCAGCCGCTGGCGGGCGCTTCCGGGTGGGGGCTTTGTCTGTGCCGTCTCGGTATCAGTCATGACGGGTACGCGCTGTTCTCCTCGACGTAGGCGTGTGACAGGTCGGTGGTGCGGATCTCCGCCTGGCCCGGCCCGACATGCAGGTCGATCTCCACCAGGATGTCCCGGCCGGACAGGTCGACCGCCGGTCCGTGGTCGACCGCCGCCCCGTCCCGGCAGAGCGTCACCCCGTTCATGCCGATCTCCAGCCGGTGTTGGTCGATGGTGGCCTCGGTGTTCCCGATGGCCATGGCGATCCGCCCCCAGTTCGGGTCGGCGCCGAAGAACGCCGTCTTCACCAGGCTGTTGCGGGCCACAGCTCGGGCTACCGCGAGGGCGTCGCGCTCGGAGACGGCGCCGCGCACCACGATGGTCACGTGCTTGGTGACCCCCTCCGCGTCGGCCTGCAGCTGGTCCACCAGGTTGGTGCAGATCGTGGTCAGCGCGGCGGCCAGCTCGTCCGCGGTCACGCTCACCCCGGACGCGCCGGAGGCCATCAGCAGCACCGTGTCGTTGGTCGAGGTGGACCCGTCGATGTCCAGCCGCTCGAAGGTGCGCGCCGATACCGTGCGCAGCGCCCGGTCCAGCTCCACCGGGTCCACCGAGGCGTCCGTGCTGAGCACCGCGAGCATGGTGGCCATCGCCGGCGCGACCATGCCGGCGCCCTTGGCGAACCCGCCGATCCGCCAGCCCGCCTCGTCCCGGTACGCCGCCTGCTTCGGGCGGGTGTCGGTGGTCAGCACGGCGGTGGCCGCCTCGGTCGCGGACTGCCCGGTGTCCGACAGCTTCTTGGCGGCCGCTTCCACCCCTTTGAGGACCAGCTCCCGGGGCAGCTGGGCGCCGATCAGGCCGGTGGAGCACACCGCCACCTCGGCCGCCCCACAGCCGAGCACCTCGGCGGCCTTCTCGGCGGTGGCGTGGGTGGTCTGGAAGCCCTGCGCTCCGGTGCACGCGTTGGCCCCGCCCGAGTTGAGCACCACCGCGCGCAGCCGGCCGGTGGTGAGCACCTGGCGACTCCACAACACCGGCGCCGCCTGGATCTTGTTGGTGGTGAACAGCCCGGCGGCGTGCCGTTGCGGGCCGTCGTTGACCACCAGCGCGAGGTCCAGCGCCCCGGTGCGTTTGATTCCGGCGGCCACCCCGGCCGCGCGGAAACCGGACGGAGCGGTCACTGTCACGGAGCGACCCCGGTGAGCGGCAGGCCGGCGGTCTCGGACAGGCCGAGCGCCAGGTTCATGCACTGGATAGCCCCGCCGGCGGTGCCCTTGGTCAGGTTGTCAATGGCCGCCACCACGATCAGCCGGCCGCTGTCCGGGTCCACGGTCAGCTGGATGACCACGGTGTTCGCGCCGAGGGTCATGGCGGTGCTCGGCCAGCTGCCGTCGGGCAGCAGCGCGATGAACGGCTCGGCGGCGTAGGCCTTCTGGTAGGCCTCCAGCACCTCCTCGCGGGAGGCTTGGGTAAGGGCCGAGCAGCTGGCCAGGATGCCCCTCGGCATCGGGGCGAGCATCGGGGTGAAACTCACGCCGACCGGCTTTCCGGCCGCGGCGGACAGATTCTGTATCAACTCCGGGGTGTGCCGGTGCGCGCCGCCGACGCCGTACGCGCTGACCGAGCCCATCACCTCGGAGCCGATCAGGTGCGGCTTGGCCGACTTGCCCGCGCCGCTCGTGCCGGACACCGCGGTAACCACAACGTCCGGCTCGACCAGGCCGGCGACCAGCGCGGGCGCGAGCGCGAGGCTGGCCACCGTCGGGTAGCAGCCGGGCACCGCGACCCGGGTGGCGCCGACCAGCTTGGCCCGCTGGCCGGGCAGCTCGGGCAGGCCGTAGGGCCAGTGGCCGGCGTGCTCCCCGCCGTACCAGCGGTCCCAGGCGGCCGGGTCCGCCAGCCGGTGGTCCGCGCCGCAGTCGATCACCAGGGTGTCCGGGCCGAGCTGCGCGGCGATCGCGGCGGAGTGCCCGTGCGGCAGCGCCAGGAACACCACGTCATGCCCCGCCAGGGTGGCCGGGTCGGTGTCGGCGAGCACCCGGTCGGCCAGTGGGAGAAGATGCGGCTGGTGCTCGCCGAGGCGGCTGCCGGCGTTGCCACCGGCGGTCAGCGCGCCGATCTCCAGCGCGCCCACGTCGGGATGCGCGAGCAACAGCCGCAGCAGCTCGCCTCCCGCATAGCCGCTCGCTCCCGCCACCGCGATCCGCACCATGCGCATGACTATGCACGAAGATGCAGATCTATGCAACCGGGCGGCGTGCTCGACGAGGCCGCGTGTGGTTACCGAACTACACACGCGGCGGGTTCCTTGCTCCGGAAACCTGCCTCCTGGGTAGCTCGGTAACGAGCGGCCGGGGCAGGTGCGCGATGGGCAACGTGGCGTTCAATCGATCACGGCCGCCGCGCAAGGTCCGGGTGAGCCGACGCTGTCCGACCCGCTCGCTACCCTCCCGGGCGTGGCACATCCACCCGAGGTCGCGGCGCTGCTCACCGCCGTGAGGGACGGTCTGCGCGAGCTGTCCGACCCGGTTGCGGCACCGAAGATGCAGCGGTACATGCGCTCTGAGATGCCGTTCCTTGGGGTCCCTCGGCCGCCCCGGCGCACCCTGGAGCTACGTCTGGTCGCCGAGCGCCCGCTGTCCTCCCCCGGCGCGCTGGAGCACGCCGCGCGGACGCTCTGGGACGAGGCCGCCTACCGCGAGGAGCGCTACCTGGCGCTGGCGCTGACCGGGCACCGCCGGTACGCCCGTTGGCTGACCCCGGACTTCCTCCCGCTCTACCACCACTGGATCGTGGACGGCGCCTGGTGGGACTACGTGGACGAGATCGCCAACCGGCGCGTCGGGTCGTTGCTGCGCAGCCACCCCCGCCAGCTCGAACCGGAGATCCGGCGGTGGGCGGCGTCCGAGGACCGGTGGCTGCGCCGCACGGCGATCATCTGCCAGCTCGGCGCAAGAGAGCACACCGATACCCAGCTGCTCGCCGACTGCATCGAGGCCGCCGCCGGCGACCCGGACTTCTTCCTTCGCAAGGGCATCGGGTGGGCGCTGCGCCAGTACGCCAGGACCGATCCCGCCTGGGTGCTGGCGTTCGTGGACGCGCACCCCCGGCTCTCGCCGTTGTCCAGGAGGGAGGCGCTCAAGCACCTCCGCCGGGCGTGACCCGCCGGATAGTCCGGGGACTGGCGGTTGCCGGCCTGGGCTCGCTCGATCAGCCTCGGACGAGGGCGCCGGTGCGCTGGGCGGCGACGGCTACCGCGGCGTCCCTGGCGGCGGTGGCCTCGTCCGTGGTCAGCGTCCGATCCATGGCCCGCAACCGCATGCTGAACGCCAGCGATTTGCGGCCCTCGCCCACCTGGTCACCGGTGTACACGTCGAACAGCCGCAACGACTCGAGCAGCTCCCCGGCGCCTTCGCGCAGCGCATCGGCCACCTCGGCGGCCGGCTGCCCGGCGTCCACCACCAGCGCCACGTCCAGCAGCACCGGCGGGAACGGAGAGATCACCGGGGCCGGTCGACGCTCGGTGAGCGGCAACATGTCCATGGCCATCTCCATGACACAGGTGCGGGCCGGCAGCCCGAGCGCCTCGACCACCTTGGGGTGCAGCTCGCCGGCGTATCCGACCGCCCGGTCCCCGATGCGCAGCTCCGCGCCCCGACCCGGGTGCCACGGGGCGAAGTCCACCGCCCGGGTGGTCAACTCAACGCCGGCCGCCTCGGCCACCACGCGCGCGGCCTGCACGGCGTCCGCCCAGCTCGCCGGGCGACCGGGCCCCCACCAGCCGGGCCGCTCGCGCGCGCCGGCCAGCGCCACCGCGACGTGCACCGGCTGCGCGGGCAGCGCGTCCATCAGCGCCCGGATCTGCTCGTCGGACGGGCGCGCATCGACCCCGACGTCCGGGATCGACACCGGGTCGGCGTGCGGCAGCACCACCTGGCCGATGTGGAACAGCGATACGTCGGTCATCCCCCGCGCCACGTTGCGCACCAGTGCGTCCAACAGGCCGGGCAGCAGCGTGGTGGCCAGCTCCGGGCGGTCACTGTCGATCGGGTTGACCACCCGCAGGGTCCGCCGCCGAGGATCGTCGGGCGGGCAGCCGAACGCGTCGAACACCGCGCCGGAGATGAACGGGAACGGCAACACCTCGATGTAGCCGGCCTCGGCCAGCGCCCGGGACACCGTGCGGCGGCGGCGCTGGGCCGGGGTGAGACCACGCCCGGCGGGCGCGGTGGGCAGCTCGGACGGGATGGACTCCAGCCCCTCCAGCCGCAGCACCTCCTCCACCAGGTCGGCCGGGGCCACCAGATCGGGGCGCCAGCTCGGCGGCACCGCGACGATCTCCGGCGTCACGTCCCCCGACACCGAGGAGCGCAGCTCGACCGTGCAGCCGACCTGGCTCAGCCGGCGGGCGGTGACACCGCGCTCGTAGCGCACCCCGGCGATCCGGTCCGGCAGCTCCAGCGGCATGACCACCGGGGCGAGCTTCGGTGCCTTGCCCACGTCGGTGCGCTCGGCGGTGATCGTCCCCCCGCCGTACTCCACCAGCAGGGTGGCGGCCCGCTCCGTCGCGACGGCGGGCAGCTCAGGGTCCACCGCGCGCTCGAAGCGGCGGGACGCCTCACTGGGCAGCTTGTGCCGGCGCGCCTCCCGGGCGATCACCGCCGGGTCGAAGTTGGCCGCCTCCAGCAGCACATCATGGGTGCCCTCGGAGATCTCGGTGGACGCGCCGCCCATCACCCCGGCCAGCCCGATCGGCCCGCTCCCGTCGGTGATCAGCAGGTCGTCCGGGTCCAACGCCCTGGCCGCGCCGTCCAGGGTGGTCAGCTTCTCCCCCGCGACCGCCCGGCGCACCACGATGGGGCCGGTCAGCCTGGACGTGTCGTAGGCGTGCAGCGGCTGGCCGAGCTCCATCATCACGTAGTTGGTGACGTCCACGGTCAGCGAGATCGGCCGGATCCCGGCGGCGAGCAACCGGCGGCGCATCCACCAGGGGCTGGGCGCGAACGGATCCACCCCGGTCACCCGGCGGGCCACGAAGCGGCGGCAGCCCACCGGGTCCTCGATGCGCACCGGCCACGCCTCGCCGCCCGCCGGCGGCACCTCCACCCTGGCCGGGTCGCTGTACAGCGCGTCCAGCGAGCAGGCCAGCTCACGGGCCAGGCCGCGGACCGAGAAGCAGTAGCCCCGGTCCGGAGTGACCGCCAGCTCGATGACCGGATCGGCCAGGCCGAGCACCGGGATCGCGTCGTCGCCGGGCTCACCGGTGTCCGGTGGCAGCACCAGGATCCCGGCGTGCTCGGTGCCCAGCCCGAGCTCACGAACCGAGCAGATCATCCCGTCCGAGGTGTGGCCGTAGGTCTGCCGCGCCGAGATGACGAAACCGCCGGGCAGCACCGTGCCGGGCAGCGCGACCGCCACCAGGTCGCCCACCGCGAAGTTGGTGGCACCGCAGATGATGCCGCGCGGAGCGATCTCACCGACCTCCACCTGGCAGTACCGGATCGGCTTCTTCAACCCGGGCAGCTCTTCGAGGCTCACCACCCGACCGATCCGCAGCGGACCGGTCACCTCCGGCGGCTGGTGGATCTCCTCGACCTCCAGCCCGACCCGGACGAAAGCCTCGGCGATCTCCGCCTCGGTTATGCCGTCGGGCAGCTCGACCTGGTCGGCCAGCCACGACACCGAAACACGCACGTGCTCGCTCCTCGCAAGTTTCTTCGGGCTCGGGTTGCGCCCGCGCTCAGCCGTCCACGCCGAACGCGCTGGTGAACCGCACGTCACCCTCGGTCAGGTCACGCATGTCCGGCAGCCCGTTGCGGAACTGCAGGGTGCGTTCCAGGCCCATGCCGAACGCGAATCCGGTGTACCGCTCAGTGTCCACCCCGCAGGCGCGGAGCACGTTCGGGTTGACCATGCCGCAGCCTCCCCACTCCACCCATCCCGCGCCGCCCTTCTTCTCCGGGAACCAGACGTCCACCTCGGCGGACGGCTCGGTGAACGGGAAGTAGGACGGCCGCAGCCGGGTCGTCGAGGCGGAGCCGAACATGGCCCGGGCGAACGCGTCCAGGGTGCCCTTGAGGTGCGCCATGGTGATGCCCTCGGCCACCGCCAGGCCCTCCACCTGGTGGAACACCGGGGTATGCGTGGCGTCCAGCTCGTCGGTGCGGAACGTCCGGCCAGGGCAGATCACGTAGACCGGCAGCGGCCGCTCCAACAGCGCCCGGACCTGCACCGGCGACGTGTGGGTGCGTAGCACCAACGCCTCGTCGCCGGCCTCCCCGTCCTTGCCTGCCACGTAGAACGTGTCCTGCATGGCGCGGGCCGGATGGTCCTTGCCGAAATTGAGCGCGTCGAAGTTGAACCAGGCCACCTCGACCTCGGGGCCTTCGGCGACCTCCCAGCCCATCCCGGTGAACACGTCGGCGATCCGCTCGGAAATCTGGGTGATCGGGTGCCGGGCACCCCGGGCCACCCGGTCGTAGGGCAGGGTGACGTCCACCCGCTCCTCGGCCAGGACCCGGGCGTCCCGCTCCTCGGTCAGCACGGCGCGACGGGCATCGAACGCGGCCTGCACGGCGACCCTGGCCTCGTTGACCCGCTTGCCCGCCTCCGCCTTGGCCTGCGGGGGCAGCGCACCGATCTCCCTGCGGGCGGACAACACCGGCGAGCGGTCGCCCAGGTGTGCGGATCGCAGCACGGTCAGCGCCGCCAGGTCGGTGGCGTCGGCGAACGCCCGCTCGGCGTCCTCGACGGCGCCGTGGAGCGCCTCCGGGTCGAGCACGGCGACCTGCTTGGGGTCGTAGTTGTCGTTCACACCGGACATCGGGACGGGGGTCTCTCTCTCAGCCGACGCCGCCATAACCCGGCGGCGGCGTCTCGAACAGGCATCTCGAACAAGCGATTCCCAGAAATCTTAGAGGAACGCGCCGGAGCGGCCGTGACGGAACCTGTCAGGCGCCGGCTGGGGCGGTGGTCGCGGGCGGCGCGTCCGACCGGCGGCGCAGCAACGCGCGTACGCCAACCGCGACAAACCACAGCGTCATCAGCATCCCGACGATGAACAGCACGTCGAGCGACTCGATCGCGAACGGCCCGACCGCCCACGGACCGATTGCCCACGCGGTGCCACCGATCGCGGCGAGCGCACCGAACAGCGGATAGGCCAGCCGGCCGCCGCTGAGCAGGGCCAATGCGCCGAGGGAGAGCCCGAAAAGGGGGAACGAGATCAGCGCGAGCGTCATGTGCGCGTGCAGCAGCGGGGTGGCGTGGCCGGCCGCCGCGGCGGCGCTCTCCGTGGTGGCCGCCAGGTGCGGCACGTTCTCCACCGCCGACAGGGCCGCTCCAGCCACCGCCAACCAGCCGGCTCGGCGGGCCGGCACCGGCAGGTCCGGCCGGTGGGTCAGCAGCCCGACCAGGCCGAGCACGAAGAGGATGGAGCTGAGCAGGATGAGGGTGTGTGCCGGAATCCACAGCGGGTCACCGATCCAGGCGGCCAGGCCGGCCGCCTCGGACGCCGCCGGGGCCTGCTCCGGGTGCAGCATCCCGCCGACGAACAGCGACGCTCCCCCGGCGATCAGCGCCCACGGCCACCAAGCGATGCGAGCACCTGGTGCTCTGCCAACCGCGTGGTCCGCGCCCATGCCGCAGAGTGTCCGCGTTGGCGTGCGGGGTTGTCGACGGATATTCGGCGCGGTGCGCGCGGGCGTTATGTCGCCCGCTGGGCGTGGGCTGTCGCGTACACGCACACCGATGCGGCGGTGGCCAGGTTGAGGCTTTCCGCCCGCCCGTAGATGGGCACCCGGATCCGGTCGTCGGCGGCGGCGGCCACGTGCGCCGGCAGCCCGTGCGCTTCGCTGCCGAACAGCCACGCGGTGGGCCCGGCCAGCATCGCGGAGGTCGCCGCCGCGAACAGTTCGCGCTCACCGTCGGCGGTCGCGGCGAGCAGCCGGAGCCCGGATCGCTGGCATTCGGCGAGCACCCTGGCAACGTCCCGCTCGACGGCCACCGGCAGGTGGAAGACGCTGCCCGCCGAGCCGCGCACACACTTGCCGTTGTGCGGGTCGACGGCGTCGCCGGCCAGCACCACGGCGTCCGCGCCGGCGGCGTCCGCCACCCTGATCACCGTGCCGGCGTTGCC
>DATHIT010000282.1:0-7484 GCA_035489915.1 Pseudonocardia sp.
CGGGCGAGGTCGAGCGCATGCGCATTGGTGAGCTGTCGGAACGCACCGGTACACCACGGCGGCTGCTCCGCTACTACGAGGAACAGGGGTTGATCGTCGCGGGTCGCTGCGCGAACGGCTACCGCGCCTACGACGACTACAACGTGGATCGGGTCATGCAGATCAGAGGCCTGCTGGATGCCGGGCTGCCGACCCGGATCATCAAGCAGATCCTGCCCTGCCTCAACAAGCCCCGGGTCATCTACTTCTCCGACGCAACCCCGGAGATGATCGCCATGCTGGAACACGAACGCGATCGAATGACCGACCGCATCAACTGCCTGATCCACAACCGGGACGCCATAGCCGACTATCTCGACGCGGTGCGCGACAACAACAGCGCGGACGCCGCCAATGAGGCACGGGCCGCGTCATGATCGGCCGCCGCTGACCCTGGCGACCGCGATGAGGTCGCTGAGCACACCCTGCCCGGCCAGCTCTGGCCCCGCCCCGGGTCCGCTGATGCTGACCTGGCCGAGCGGGCGCGCCTGGCACACCACGACGTTGGTGGTGCCCTCGATGCCCGCCAGCGGATCGTCATTCGGGACGACCTCGGGACGAACCCGAGCCAGCACATCGCCTACTCCGTCCGGCTCGGCGAAACCGAGCGTCGCCACGTGCTTGAGCCGACCCCCCTCGGCGGCCGCGCGCTCCACGTCGGTCGCGGTGAGCTCGGCGATTCCTCGGCAGCTGACCTGCTCTCGCCGAAGCTGCCGGCCGAAGACGAGCGCAGAAAGGATCATCAGTTTGGCCACGCTGTCGTGGCCGTCGACATCCGCCGCCGGGTCGCGCTCGGCGAGGCCGGCCCGCTGCGCCTCGGCGAGCGCGTCCGGGTAGCTCGCCCCCTCCGCCATGCGGGACAGGATGGCGTTGGTCGTGGCATTCAGCAGCCCCCGCACCCCGACAGGGACCGCGCCGGCAAGCCCGTCGGTGAGCGCGCTGAGCAACGGCGTGCCGGACATGACCGTGGATTCCGCGCGCAGGGCGATACCCCGGGCGCGGGCCAGCTCGGCGAGTTCCACGCCGTGCAGCGCGATCGGCCACTTGTTCGAGGTGACCACCGGGATCCCCCGGCCCAGCGCCTCCCGGATATGGGTGAGGCCAGGTTCCCCGTCCGAGGACGGGCTCGCGGTCACCTCCACCAACAGGTCAGCGTCGGTGGCCCGCATCCCGTCGATCGCGCTCGACCAATGCCGCGCACCGGCCTGTTCGGCAATCGACCGCCCACCCCTGACCGAGTCCAGGGCGGCACGCGGATCAAGCCCGTCCGCGCGGTAGATGAACCCGTCGCGCGCGTTGCCCAGACCGACCACGGTGACGCCCACGCCGTACCGGTCCGCGAGCCGTCGCCGACCCGCCTCGAGCGCCTCGGCCACCCATTGGCCCACCGTGCCGAACCCCACCAGCCAGATCCGGGGGCGGCGCACCGGACCACCCGGCGAACACCCAGGGGCCGCCGGCCGTCCGTGCGCCCCCGCGTTCACGTCCTGGCGCTGGACAGGTCGCCAAGGCCGCGCACGAGCATGCGCACACCGAACTCGAAATAGACGTTGAAGTCGGTACCGGAGATCAATGGTGCGATGTGCGACAGGTTCGGGTAATTGCCGGAGTCAACGGCATTCCGCAGCGCGTCCAGATCCGCCGCCAGGTCGTCGTCCGAGGCATTCGCGACGGCTTGTTCCTCGAGTGCGTGGCCAATGATGAAGCGGATAATGGTGAAGGTCGCGCGCGTTGCATCGTCCACCCGCATGCCCGATGCGCACATGACGCCGATGAACATGTCCGAGAAGCTGAGGGTATTCGGGCCGCCGGAGTGGATTCCGGCATAAATGCGGGCGCCGTCTCGAAACCGCAGCAAGGCCCGCCGCATCCGGCGCGACAATTCGACGACCTGGTCCGCCCACTCCAGATCCGGCGGGAGCGGCGCCGCGCACCCGGTGAGCATCGATTCGGCCATCGCGCTCAACAGGGCACGCTTGGTGACGAAATACCCGTACAAGGTTCCGACCTGGACATCCAGTGCACTGGCGAGCCGGCGCATGGTGAGCGCGTCGAGGCCGACGTCGTCCAGCAGCTCCAGCGCGGCGGTGATCACCTGCTCGCGGTCGATTCTGGGTGGCCGGCCACGTGGCCTTCGCCCCGGTGGGGCCTGGGCGGCGAGTGGATCTGAGGAGCCGCTCATGGTTGCGAACCCTAGCAGACGATTAACGAACGTCGCTCATAAACTATTCACGAGATCATCCGCGCCAAACTGAGGAATTCGTCGCCTCGGTTCAGCCGGACCCCGTCGCGACCGGCAGGATCATCCCCGGACCAGAGGAAGGGACAACCATGGACAACGAGCGACCGCTCGGCCTCCGGATCCTCGAGGACTCGGTGCGCAACCGCGGCACCGCGTTCACCGAGGAGCAGCGGTCCCGGCTCGGCCTGCGCGGCCTGCTGCCGAGCACGGAGGAGACGCTGCAACAGCAGGTCGCCCGGGCCCACGCGGCCTTCCGCGACCAGGCCACCGACATCGCCGCGCACATCAACCTGCGCGCCCTGCAGGACCTCAACGAGACGCTGTTCTACCGGCTGCTGACCGAGCACGTGGAGGAGACACTGCCGATCGTCTACACCCCGACCGTGGGGCTGGCCTGCCAGCGCTTCAGCGAGATCTACCGTCGCCCACGCGGGCTGTTCATCTCCTACCCCGACCGGGACCACATCGCGGAGATACTGCGCAACCGCCCCCGCCCGAACATCGATGTCATCGTGGTGACGGACGGGCAACGCATCCTCGGCCTCGGCGATCAAGGGGTCGGCGGGATGGGCATCCCGATCGGCAAGCTCTCCCTCTACACCGCGCTCGGTGGCATCGCCCCGGAGCGCACCCTGCCGATCGTGCTGGATGTCGGAACGGACAACGCCGAGCTGTTGGACGACCCGATGTACCTGGGCTGGCGGCACCGCCGGATCACCGGCGACGAGTACTTCACCTTCGTCGACCAGTTCGTCCAGGCCGTAGCAGCCGAGCTGCCGGACGTGCTGCTGCAGTGGGAGGACTTCGCCACCCCGCACGCCCTGCCGATCCTGGACCGCTACCGCGACCGGCTGCTCACCTTCAACGACGACATCCAGGGCACCGCCGCCGTGGCGCTCGCCGCGCTGACCGCCGGGGTGACCGCGATCGGTGGCCGGATGGCCGAACAGAAGATCGTCATGCTGGGCGCCGGCTCGGCCGGCATCGGGGTGTGCGAGCAGATCGTCCGGGCGATGGTCGCCGACGGGCTGAGTGAGGCCGACGCCCGCGCCCGGATATACGTGCTGGACATCGCTGGGCTGGTCACCAGCGACCGCACCGACCTGGATCCGGCGCAGCGTCGGTTGGCCCAGCCTCCCGGTGCGGTGCCCTCCCCCGCGGCCGGTCGGCAGCCCTCGCTGCTCGACGTGGTCAAGGCGGTCGGGCCGACCGCGCTGATCGGGCTGTCCACCGCGACCGGTGCGTTCACCGAAGAGGTGGTGCGCTCGATGACCGAGCAGGTGCAGCGGCCGATCATCATGCCGCTGTCGAACCCGACCAGTCGCAGCGAGGCCCGCCCGCAGGATCTCGCCGACTGGACTCAGGGGCGGGCGCTGGTGGCCACCGGGTCGCCGTTCCCGCCGATGCGGATCGACGGCGACCGGGACATGCCGGTCGCCCAGTGCAACAACGTCTACATCTTCCCCGGGATCGGGCTGGCCGTCACCGCCGTGCGCGCCACCCGGGTGACCGACTCGATGATGACCGTCGCCGCGGCGGCCGTCGCCCATGCGGCCCCCATCCACGACGACCCCCGAGGCGCGCTGTTGCCGGCCCGCGGCCAGCTGGCCGACACCGCCACCGCCGTGGCGAGGGCGGTGGCCAGGGCGGCCATCGCGGACGGAGTCGCACCGAAGCTCACCGACGAGGAGATCGACCAGGCGATCAGCGCCACCCGGTGGACCCCGGAATACCGGTAGTCGTTACGGCGTGGAACCGACGGTGGCTGCCGCGGCGGGTTTCTTGACCGGCGGCAGACCGAGCTGGGCGGTCGGCGTCCGGTAGGTCTCCGGGCCGGTGAGCGCCGCGAGCGCGGCGACCACCACAAACCCGGTGGACATCCAGGCGACCGGCAGCCAGTTGGCCGGGTTACCGGCGGTCAGCAGCGAGCCAATGGCCGGGGTGAACCCGGCGGCCAGCAGGCCCACCATCAGGCTGATCGCCATGCCGCTGTAGCGGACCCTGGTCGGGAACTGCTCCGGGAAGTACGCCGGGTAGATGCCGTTGGGCGCCGCGTAGCAGAGGCCCATGAGAACGATGCCGGACAGATACACCAGCGGGATGTCCTTGGTGCCGATGGCGTGGAAGAACACGAAGAGCATCACCGTGACACCGAGCAACCCGCCGACGAAGACCGGCTTGCGCCCGATCCGGTCGGCGATCAGGCCGAACACCGGCTGGGTGAACACCGCGGCGGCGTTGGCCACCGCGATCACCGAGAGCATGGTGGCCTTACCGATCCCGACCTCCACGGCATAGGCCAGCCCGAACACGTTGACCATGGTGTTGACCATGGTGAACAGGGCCGTCGCGGTGACCCGCAGCACGGCCAGCCACTGGGTGCGGAACAGCTCCACGACCGGCAGCGCGGCGATGGCCTCCTGCTCCTTGAGCTCGTGGAAGACCGGCGGTTCCTCCAGCTGACGGCGCAGGAAGTAGGCCACGAACGTGACCACCACGCTGAGCCAGAACGGGATCCGCCAACCCCAGGAGAGCAGCTGCTCCTCGGGCAGCAGGGTGATCGGCACGAACACCAGGCTGGACAGCACGATCCCGGACATGATCCCGCACATGGTGAAGCTGCCGAAGAACGCCCGCCGGTGGTCTGGCGCGTGCTCGAGCGTCAGCGAGCTGGACCCCGGCGACTCACCGCCGGCCGAGATGCCCTGCAGCAGGCGCAGGAACACCAGGGCAATCGGCGCGGCGACGCCGATCTGGCCGTAGGACGGCAGGCAGCCGATGAGGAAGGTGGCCGCCCCCATCAGCACCAGCGTCATGAGCAGTACGTTGCGCCGGCCCAGCCGGTCCCCGAAATGGCCCCAGAGCACCGCGCCGACCGGCCGCGCGACGTACGCGACGCCCAGCGTGCTGATCGAAATGAGGGTGCCGGTCGAGCCGGCGTCCGGGAAGAAGACCTTGCCGAATACCAGCGCCGCCGCCGAGCCGTAGAGAAAGAAGTCGTAGTACTCCAGGGCGCTGCCGAGGAACCCGGAGATGGCCGCCTTGCGGGCGTTGTCGCTGGACCTGGCCGGTCTGACCGCCGCGGTGCTCGACATGTTGCTTCCTTTCGGCCGGCGACGCCCATAGCACTGGCCATTCCCGGCGTCAGCTGTCATCTTGGCTGACGACGGTGACCGGAGTCACCGTTTTCAGATCGCCCTGGCCGCGGCCGACGAGATCAAGCGGCGGGGGTGTGCCCTACTTCGGAGCGGGGGCTGGCTCCGCGGGTTCGGGGAGAGCGCACCATCGCTCCGGCCGGGCCGCGCTGTCAGCCTTTAGCTACGCAAAACCGGACCGAGTCGGCCCAGGTCTCCGGCGTGGGGGCGGAGCCGCTCGCGAGCGCCCGGTCGGCCGGCCACCGAGCACGAACGAAAGAAGAAGATCATGAAAATGCGCGGCCCGATCATCACCCTGATCGTCGTGGTGCTTCTCGGCGGGATTCTCCTGCTGGTCAACCTGGCACGGACGCCCGCCGACTCGAACCAGGCCGCGACCTCCAGCGTCGCGCCGGTCGCCGCGCCCGCCCAGGCTCCGGCCGCGGCCCCGCCGAAGGCCGCGGACCCGAAGGCCGCGGATGCGCCGGCCGCGCCGTTCCCGGGCCAGGCGAAGTACACCGGCCGCACCGAGGGCAACAACGCGGCCATCGCGATCACCGTGCGCGACAACAAGGTCTCCGCGTACCTGTGCGACGGCAAGGCCATCGAAGGCTGGTACAAGGGCAGCGTGACCGACGGGAAGGTCGACGCGAAGGGCAAGGGGACCAACCAGCTCACCGGCTCGCTGACCGACGGGAAGCTGTCCGGCACCGTCTCGGCCGAGGGCCGCTCCTGGTCCTACGCCGCGGCGCCGGTTTCCGCCCCGGCCGGGCTGTACCGGGCAAAAACCGCCACCGGCACCACAGGCTGGGTGAAAGACTCCAACGGCCAGGTCACCGGGCTGACCAACGACAAGGGCGCGGTCAAGCCAGCACCACCGCTGGACCCGAACAGCGCCCAGGCCATCGAGGGCGGCGACTAGGGCGCTCCTAGGTACAGCTCCCACCGGCTAAGCAGCGAGGCACCGAGGAGAGCACCAATGAGTACCCCACCGTTCCAGCCCCCGGACCCGTATCCCACCCAGCAGTCGCCCGCTCCGGCCCAGTCGGTCGGTACGCCGCACACTCCCGACCCCAAGGCCGTCAGCATCCTGCTCCCGCTGGCGGCGGGGTGTGTGGTCGCGCTACTGCTCGGCGTGTACGGCAGGCTGCACGAACCGACCGGATACGCGGTCAACCTCATCGGGTTCAGCAGCGGGGCCTACGCGAAGGCCTGGTTGGCCACGCTTGCCGCGCTGCTCGGCGTGGTCCAGCTGTTCTCCGCGCGGATCATGTACGGCAAGGCCGCCGCTCCCGCCTGGGTGTCCACTCTGCACCGCTGGTCGGGGCGGATCGCGGTGCTGCTCACCGTCCCGGTGATGGTGCACTGCCTGTTCGCGCTCGGCTTCGAGGCCTCCACGCCGCGGGTGTTGGTGCACTCGCTGCTGGGCTGTCTGTTCTACGGCGCCTTCGTGTCCAAGATGCTCTCGCTGACCCGGCCTGGGCTGCCCGGCTGGATGGTGCCCGTGCTCGGCGGGGTGCTGTTCACCGCGCTGATCGGTGTCTGGTTGACCTCGGCGGTCTGGCTCTTCGACGTCCAGGGGCTGCACTCCTGACTCCGCGTCGCGTCATCCGGCGCGGCTCGGGGTGAGCTCGGCGCGCAGCGTGGGGGCGACGTCGGTGAGGAACGCGCGCAGGGTGCGGTGCGCGTGCGTGACCGTCATGTCGCCGAAGAAGATCTGCATCTGGAAGAAGTTCACCCCGGTGGCCCGCAGCTGTTCCGTCAACTGGTCCCGCACCGTGGCGGGGGTGCCGACACAGACCGCTCCGGCGCGCAGGGCGGCGGCACCGTCGGCCATCCGGTCCACCCGATGGTCATCGTGCTCATGCCACAACTGGGTGAGCTGGCGACCGAACACCGCCTGCGCGCTCAGGTAGAGCTCCTCGGCCTCGGTATCGGTGGGAGCCAGCACCACCGCCGCCGCCATCCCCACCCTCGGGTCGGCCACATGTCCGTTCAACCGCGCAGAGTCGTTCAACCGCGCCGAGCCGTTCAACCGTGCTGAGCCGTCCGACCGCGCTGAGCCGTCC
>DATHIT010000283.1:0-3702 GCA_035489915.1 Pseudonocardia sp.
CGAGAACCTACCGTCGCGGCCGGTGTCGAATCGGGGCGTGTTGCGGGCCTGGCTGGCCGAGAAGCTGCTGCGTGCACACGATCAGGGCCGGGTTGCCGTGACCATCGCGCGGGCCGGTGAGCTCTACGGCCCGTCGGTCGAGTCGGTGCTGGCCAAGGGGCTGTTCGGGGCGGCGGTGGCCGGCCGGCCGGCTCGCTGGTTCGGCCGGCTCGACCTGCCGCTCACGCCGACCTACATCGAGGACTTCGGCCGGGCCATGGTGACACTCGGTGAGCACAGCGAAGCCTTCGGCCGAGCCTGGCATGTGGACTGGTATCGCGCCGGCCACAGCCGCTGACCAGGGCTCTGGTGGGCCGGCCGTGCGCCCCGGTCAGGCCAGGAAGTCGGCGAACCGAGGCGCCCAGTCCTCGGCTTCCACGCCGGCGGCGTTGGCCGCGTAGCTGATCGCGTGGTACCAGCCGCTGAGCATGAACAGGTCGAGCAACTGGGCCTCGGAGAAACTGGCGGAGAGGCGCGGCCACAGCACGTCGTCAATCGTGCAGGTGTCGTGCAGCGCGTCGATGGCCTCGATCAGGACCGCGTCGTGGGCGTTCCAACACAGGTCGGAAGCCGTTCCGTAGGTGAGCGAGCGGATCTGGTCCTTGGTCAACTCGACCCGGTCGGCATAGAACGCGATGTGTACGCCCCACTCGTACTCGCAGCCACACCGCGCCGTGGTGCGATCGATCACCAGCTCCCGGTCCCGCAGGGACAGCGACAGCTGCCGGCTCAGGTAGTAGCTGCCCCAGGCATTGAGCCCGGCCGCCATCGGCAGGTTCTTCACGAAGGTGCGGAACAGGCGAATGGGCGGTTCGCCCGGCGGCATCAGCGCCTCGAGACGGTCGGCGACCTTGGGTGCGTACGGCTCGGACAGTGGTTCGATGCGCGGCGTCACGGTAACCCTCCAGGCGTTTCTAAAACGACAACACCGCCGCACGGTAGCGTTTCGGATTCAGCAACGCGAGGCAATTCCGACCGCCCAGGACCGGCCACCGGTCGCCGCTGACCGGACGGTCGACACCGCCGTCCCGGCCCCACTTCGCACAGCCAGCATCAAGTTCGCATAGTGCAGGCACTGTGCGAGGTGTAGCCCTGCTATGCGAAGTCGGATCCGCGGGAGCTCGACGTGCACGCGGTGGGCTCGTCGAGGGCGGCGGGGGGCCGACGCGCGGCGGCTCAGTCTGGGCACACCACGGTGGGGGCGGGCTCGTAGCGGACCGTGCGCGTCTCCGTGCGGGTCTGGCCGGTGCGGATGTCCCGGATGGTGCGGGTGTCCGTGGCGGTGAACCCGGGGCTTCCCCGGCTCGGAGTGCAGGTCGGGCCGCGGCTGGTGGTCTCCGGCGGCGGGGTCGGATTGGTCCGGGCGCCGGTGCGCGAGGTGACCTCGTAGATCTTTGCCCCGAGGATCTTCACGGTGATCGATGACGGGGTCCACAACGTCCGGATCACCACGGCGCCGGGGGTGTCGTTGCGGAACTTCACGTCGATCACGTTGTTGAAGACCGTCGCCTCCCGCGCGACCGGATAGCGGCTGATGTAGTAGCTGTGCTCGCGGTGCTCCACGTCGACCATGCCGGCGAAGTACCCGGCGTTGTACAGCGTCGTGGCCACCTGCGAGACACCGCCGCCGATCCCTCGCGCCGGCTGGCCGTCCTCGATGATGCCGGCCTCGACGAAGCCGTTGGCCGCGTTGCGTGGGTTGGTGGCCGCGTTCAGGCTGAACGTCTCGCCCGGCCCGAGCACCGCGCCGTTGATCATTTCAGCGGCCCGGCGGATGTTCCGCCCGGAGTCGGCGGCGAACCCCCTGGTGGTGAAGGTGCTGCTCTCGCCGGCCGCCAGCGCCCGGTTGACCTCGTCAGTGGTGACCTTCGCCGGCTGGACGAGGTACACCACGGGGACCTCGCGCGGCCCTTCCGTCCGGGCCAGAGCCCCGAGCAGGTCCCGGAACGTGGCCGGATAGTCGATCGTGCGGCCGTCCCGCGCCGGCACCACCACCGGCGCGCCGGCCGGGAAGTTCACCGACGCATTGCGCCCGGGCCGCTCGGTGGCCGCGAGCTGACCGCCGACGGCGCCGGTCACCACGGCGGGGTCGAACTCCGGAACCAGTCCCGAGCCCGAGGCGACCCGGAAGCGCAGCGCTGAGGCGATCACCGCCGGTTCGAGCGTCGCCCGTACCCCGTCACCGAGCAACACCACCGGCGCGGACACCGCCGGCCGGGCAACCGTGTCGATCACCCGGCGGACGTCCTCCGGCGTGGTGCTGGCGGGCACCTCGCTGACCGGTAGCGCCACCGGCCGGTCCGCCAACCACTCGCTGGTCACCGCGCCGACCGCGCCGGGCACGTCCAACCGCCGCCCCTCGGTCGGGTACACCGGCACCGGCTCGAGCCCGGCGAACCGCACCGAGCCCTCGGTCGGCGGCCTGGTGACACGCCCGGCGAACGGCTCGAGCAGGGCGGACATCCGCTCGCCATCGGAGGTGCTGACCACCGGGACCTCGCGCGCGGCCACGAACGACTGCAGCCGGCGCAGCGGGTTGAGCGGTTGGTCGGTCGCCCGCCGCAGGGTGGCCACCCAGTCCACCGCCAATCCGGCCGCGCGCGGGTCCAGCTGCCCGGTCAGTTCCTCGGCGGTGATGGCCACCGGTCGCGAGGTGCGCGGCTGCAGCGCGGCGCGCAGTCGCCGCTCGGCCTCCTCGGCATCCAGCCCGCCGAGTTGCACCCCGGCCACCACAACCCCTCGGGGCACCCGCTCCAGGCCGGACACCAGGTCCGCCACGTACAGCGCGGCAACAAAGGCGAGCGCGACGCTTCCGATCAACAATCGCCGGTGCCGGGCGAGGGTGTCCTCGACACCGCGGCGCGGCGTCTCGTCGACCATGGTTGGACGATCGGGCCCCACGCACGCACCTCCGGCCGCCGAGTAACTCCGAAGGCATCCTGCCAAGTGCCCGGACAGCGCCCGGCAATCAACCAGGCGACCGGCCGATCAGTGACCCACTCGGGCGGGTGCGGCGAGGCCCTCGGTGACCGTCTGCCGCCCGCGCAGCTGGTTGCGCAGGATCTTGCCGGCCGCCGACTTCGGGATCCGCTCGGTGAACTCGACCAGCCGGACCTTCTTGTGCGGCGCCACCCGGTCGGCCACGTAGGCCATCAACTCGTCGGCGTCCAGCTCGGCGTGGCTGTCCCGGCGCACCACGAACGCCTTGGGCAGCTCACCGCACTCCGGGTCCGGCACGCCGATGACCGCCGCGTCAACCACCCCGGGATGGCCGAGCAGCAGCGCCTCCAGCTCGGCCGGCGCGACCTGGTGGCCCTTGTACTTGATCAGTTCCTTGAGCCGGTCGACCACCCGGAACACCCCACCCGAGTCCACCGTGACGACGTCGCCGGTGTGCAGGAAGCCGTCCTGGTCGATGGTGGCCGCCGTCGCGGTCGGATTGTTCAGGTAGCCGCGCATGATGTTCGGGCCCCGGCACCACAGCTCGCCACGCTCACCCGCCGCGACGTCCAGACCGGTCGCCGGGTCGACCACCCGCGCCTCCACACTCGGCATCGGAACCCCGATCGAGCCGAGGTCGATGTCCGGCCGGTCGTGCGGGATTCCGTGCGTCCCGGGGCTGGACTCGGTGAGCCCGTAGCCCTGCAGCACGGTGGCGCCCAG
>DATHIT010000284.1:0-4412 GCA_035489915.1 Pseudonocardia sp.
GGACGGGCTCACCGCGACCGAGCGGCTGCGGGCCCAGCCGGACTCGCCCGAGGTGATCGTGCTGACCACCTTCGACGCCGACCGGCACGTGCTGCGGGCGCTGCGCGCGGGCGCCGCCGGCTTCCTGCTCAAGGACACCCCTCCGGAGGAGATCGTCGACGCGGTGTGCCGGGTCGCCCGGGGCCAGCCGGTGCTGTCACCGTCGGTCACCCGGCGGCTGATGGCCAGGGTGGCCAGCGCCGACGGTGACCAGCGCCGCTCCCGGGCCCGCGCGCGGCTGGCGCTGCTCACCGATCGGGAACGGGAGATCGCGCTCGGGGTCGGCGACGGCAAGCCGAACGCCGAGATCGGCGGCGAGCTCTACCTCAGCGTGCCCACGGTGAAGTCGCACATCTCCCGGATCCTGAGCAAGCTGAACCTGAACAACCGCGTGCAGATCGCGCTGCTGGTCCACGACGCCGGGCTGCTGCGCGCGGACGACGAAGACTAAGCGGGTGTCGGCGGGTCGTCCGGGCGCATCCAGCCGAAGCTCAGCTCCACCGCGCGGTGCCAGTTGCGGTACTCGGCCGCCCGCCGCTCGGCGTCCATCCGTGGCTGCCACTGTGCGGCGCGGTGCCAGTTGCGCCGCACGCCCTCCAGGTCCGGCCAGTAGCCCACGGCCAGCCCGGCGGCGTAGGCGGCGCCCAGGGACACCGTCTCCGGCATCATGGCCCGCACCACCGGCACGTTCAGCACGTCGGCCACGGTCTGCATGAGCAGGTTGTCCGAGGTCATCCCGCCGTCCACCTTCAGCGTGGTCAGGGTCAGCCCGGAGTCGGCGTTCATCGCGTCCACCACCTCGCGGGTCTGCCACCCGGTGGCCTCCAGCACCGCGCGGGCCAGGTGTCCCTTGGTGATGTACGAGGTCAACCCGACGATGACGCCGCGCGCCTCACTGCGCCAGTGCGGGGCGAACAGCCCGGAGAAGGCCGGCACGATGTAGCAACCGCCGTTGTCGTCCACGGTGCGGGCCAGCGTCTCGATCTCCGGCGCCGAGGTGATCAGCCCCAGGTTGTCCCGGAACCACTGCACCAGCGAGCCGGTGACCGCGATCGAGCCCTCCAGCGCGTACACCGCCGGCTCCTCGCCCAGCTGGTAGCCGACCGTGGTGAGCAGGCCGTTCTTCGACTTGGCCGGCTCCGTGCCGGTGTTCATCAGCAGGAAGCTGCCGGTGCCGTAGGTGCACTTGGCCTCGCCGGGGCTGAAGCACATCTGGCCGAACAACGCGGCGTGCTGGTCGCCGAGCGCGGCGCCGATCTGGATTCCCGGCACGATCCGGCGGGACATGCCGTACGCCGAGGTGGACGAGGTGATCCTGGGCAGCATTGCGGCCGGCACGTCGAAGAACTCCAGCAGCCTGTCGTCCCAGTTCAGGGTGTGCAGGTTCATCAACAATGTGCGGCTGGCGTTGGTCACGTCGGTGACGTGCACGCCGCCCTCCGGGCCGCCGGTGAGGTTCCAGATCAGCCAGCTCTCCATGGTGCCGAACAGCACGTCACCGCGTTCCGCCCGCTCCCGCAGCTCAGGCTTGCGGTCCAGCAGCCAATGGATCCGGGGCGCGGAGAAGTAGGTGGCCAGCGGCAGCCCGCAGCGCTCCGGCACCTGGTCCGCGCCGGGGCGGGCGGCCAGCTCGGCGACCAGCGCGTCGGTCCGGGTGTCCTGCCAGACGATGGCCCGGCTGACCGGCTGACCGGTGTGCCGGTCCCACAGCACGGTGGTCTCCCGCTGGTTCGCGATGCCCACCGCGACCACGTCCTGGCTGTCCACGCCGGCGTCGCGCAGCGCCTGCGGCAGGATCCTGCCGAGGTTGCGCCAGATCTCCACGGGGTCGTGCTCCACCCAGCCCGGCCGGGGGAAGTGCTGCTGGTGCTCCCGCTGCGCCACGGACAGCAGCTGCCCGCGCCGATCGAACAGCATGCACCGGGTGGAGGTGGTGCCCTGGTCGATCGACATCACGCAGCGTTGCGCCATCCGGTCCTTCCTCCGCACTGGCCCGGGTCACCATCTGGCGGCCCCGAGGTCCCGGGACACCGCGCGAGCGGCGTCCCGAACATAGATGACAAGTCTCGGGTCCGGGTGCCCCTTTCCATCCAGGATGCGCTCGGTTGCGCCAGAGATGCCGATTGCACCCACCACCAGGCCACCGTGGCCCCGGATCGGCGCGGCCACACCGGCCTCACCGGCCAGATACTCCTGGACCTCCCCGGCCCAGCCGGCCTCCCGGACCTGGGTCAACGCGCGGGTGAGCGCCGGCGCGGTGACCACGGTCCGACGGGTGAACGCGTCCAGCTCGGTCCGGCGCAGCGCGGCGGCCAGGTCCGCGTCATAGCTGAGCAGCACCTTGCCCAGGGCGGTGGCGTGCAGCGGGAGCAGCGAGCCCACGTCGAGCGTCTGCAGCGTGTCGTCCGGGCGGAAGACGTGGTGCACCACCAGGACCTTGCCCTCCAGCGGGGTGCCGATGCGCACCGCCTCGCCGCTGCGCGATGCCAACGCGTCCGCCCAGTTGATCGCCCGCGAGCGCAGCTCGTTCACGTCCAGGTAGCTGGTGCCCAGATGCAGCAACGCCGCGCCCAGCTGGTACTTGCCGGTCTCCGAGTCCTGCTCGACGAAGCCGACGCCCTGCAAGGTGCGCAAGATGCCGTGCGCGGTGCCCTTGGCCAGCTCCAGCGAACTGGCGATCTCCCCCACCCCGAGCCGGCCGGAACCCCGGGCGAGTAGCCGCAGAATCGCCGCCGCGCGCTCGATGGACTGCACCGCACCAGGCATGGAGGGACGGTAACCATGACGTCCGGGGTTCGACAATGCCGAACGGAGGCTGTCATTCTCTCGAGCTGCCCCCCGTATCGAGCGACAGCCGCGACCACCGCAGCTGAGCCCGGTGGCCAAATCGTTCGACATTGTCGACCGGGGTTTGTTGTGGGCGTGTGATCCCTCTCATAGCGTTGCCTGGCATCGTTGGATGCGCTTGACAAGGCAAGGAGCTTCCAATGGCGGGACTCAGATCGAAAGGACTGCTCGGCGAACTGCTGGCCGAGTTCGCCGGCACCATGGTCCTCATCTTGTTCGGGGTGGGCGTGGTCGCCCAGGTGGTGGCCGGTGAGCTCGGCGACCACGACAGCATCGCCTGGGCCTGGGGCCTCGGGGTGGTGCTCGGGGTGTACATGTCCGCGGCGATCAGCGGGGGGCACATCAACCCGGCGGTCACCTTTGCGTTTGCGGTGTTCGGCGACTTCCCGTGGCGGAAGGTGCTGCCCTACTCGCTGGCCCAGACCGCCGGCGCGTTCGTCGCCGCCCTGCTGGTGCGGTGGAACTACAGCGAGGTGCTGGCCGCGGCGGACCCGGGGCACACGATCAAGACGCAGGGGGTGTTCTCCACCCTGCCGGGCAACGGGACGCTGCCGGTGAGTGATCTCGGTGCGCTGCGCGACCAGATCATCGGCACCGCGATCCTGCTGTTCATCGTCGCCGCGCTGGTGGACGCCAGGAACAAGTCCGCGCCGATGGCGAACATGGCACCGTTCGTGATCGGCCTGCTGGTGGTGGCCATCGGGATGGCATGGGGTACCAACGCCGGCTACGCAATCAACCCGGCGCGTGACTTCGGACCCCGGCTGGCCTCCTTCTTCACCGGGTACAGCACGGCGTTCTACGACCAGTACGGCGACCTCTACTTCTGGGTTCCGATCGTCGGCCCGCTGGTCGGCGGCGTCATCGGCCTGGGCCTGTACAAGCTGCTCGTCGGACGGTTCATGCCGGCGGAGGAGCCGCGGCCGGCCGCGACGACCGCCGACGCCGCCCACCTCGAGAAAGCCTGAGCGAAAAGGAAACCGACGGACATGGCTGATTTCATTGGCGCGATCGACCAGGGCACCACGAGCACCCGGTTCATGGTGTTCGACCACGGCGGCAACGAGGTAGCCCGCCACCAGCTCGAGCACGAGCAGATCCTGCCCCAGGCGGGCTGGGTGGAGCACAACCCGACGGAGATCTGGGAGCGCACCCGCGCGGTGGTGGAGACCGCGCTCAGCAAGGCCAACCTCACCCACACCGACCTGGGCGCGGTAGGCATCACCAACCAGCGGGAGACCACCATGGTGTGGGACCGGCGCACCGGCCGGCCCTACTACAACGCGATCGTCTGGCAGGACACCCGGACCGACCGGATCGCCACCGCGCTGGACCGGGACGGCCGGGGCGACGTGATCCGCCAAAAGGCCGGGCTGCCGCCGGCAACCTACTTCTCCGGCGGCAAGCTGCAGTGGATGCTGGAGAACGTCGACGGCTTGCGCGAGGCCGCCGAACGCGGCGACGCGATCTTCGGCAACTCGGACACCTGGGTGCTCTGGCACCTCACCGGCGGCACCGAGGGCGGC
>DATHIT010000285.1:0-3197 GCA_035489915.1 Pseudonocardia sp.
GCTATCGGGTCAGGGTTGGTTGGGCGCTGGGGGTAGGTGTCGCGCGCCGATGGGTGGTGTTGAGAGTGGTGGCGTGTACAAATGCGTCCCGGGCGGGGTGTGGGGTGCGTCGGGGCCAGCAGAGCGTGAGTTGCGTGTCAGGTAGGTCGGTGACTCTGATGGCGGCGACTCTGGTGCCGAGGCGGCTGGTGGTGCCGTGGCCGGCCACGATGATGAGTTGTCCGAGTGCGACGCGTACCAGGATTTCGTCGAGCTCCACGGGTGGGCAGTCGGCTTGAAATCGGGGGTCGGCGAGTAGATCGTGGGTGGTCAGCGACCGGCGGGCGGCGAGCGGGTCGATAGTTGGCAGCAGCGCCACCGGGGCCTCGGTGCCGAGTTCGGCGATGTCCAAGCCGGTGAGGTCCTCGGTGCCGCAGACGAGTGCGAGGTCGGCGGCGCCGGTGCGCACGGCGGCAATCTGGTCGCGAGTGAATACGAGTTCCACGGGTACCGCGCCTGGTTGGCCAGCGTAGTTGTCGAGTGCGTCAGTCAGTAGATCGGCGCCGGTGTCGGGGCGAACCGCGAGGAGCAGCCGGCGTGGGCCGGCGGCTTGCTGGGCCCGGCGGACCGCCCCGTCCACCGCGCCGAGGGCCTTGCGAGCCTCTCGTAGGAACACCTGACCGGCACCCGTCAGGGCCACCCGTCGACTGGTCCGCTCGAACAGCTGGACCCCGATCCGCCGTTCCAGCCGGCCGATCGCCCGCGACAGCGGGGGCTGTGCCATGCCGAGCCGGGTCGCGGCGCGCCCGAAGTTGAGTTCTTCGGCGACGGTGAGGAAGTAGAGCAGTTCGCGTGTTTCTACCCGATCCATACCCACAGGGTACTGGTCGATACCTAGATGATCATGGCCTGTGTTGCTCGCGTCTGTTGCTATGGGAGTCGGGGCCGGCGCTGCCGGCGGCAGAGGTTGAAGGAGCGGGAGCGATGGGCAAGCGCAGCCGGATCCAGGAGGTGTTAGCCCGTTATGTCCGGGCTACCGATGCGCGCGACGGTGCGGCGAACTTCATGGCGCCGCACCCACCGCTCGGCTCGAGCCACCACGTTACGGCCGACCACATGATCGAGGTCGACGGCGACACCGCCCGGCTCAACGCCCAGTACGTGGCGTTCGAGGTGCGAGGGGGGGCCCCACCGGCCGGGGGCTGGCCGGCCGGCGCACTCGGCGTCCAGGGCACGGTCCGCCCGATCGAGGTCGGCTACTACGACACCGAGCTGCGGCTGGTCCACGGCGCCTGGAAGATCACCCGCCACGTGCTGCAGGACCTGCCCTTCGCCCTGCCCGACGCCGGCCCCGCGCCGTCCGGGCGGGCGTGATGCGGGCGGTCGTGCACGACAGGTTCGGCGGGCCCGAGGTGCTGCGGGTGGCCGAGCTCGACGAGCCGAAGACCCACGTCGACTCGGTGCTGGTCCGGGTCAAGGCCGCCGGACTCAACCCGGCTGACCTGGCCATTCGGGCGGGCGCACTCGCGGGGTTCGTGGCGACCTACTTCCCGGTGGTGCCCGGCTGGGACGTGGCGGGGGTCGTCGTGCGCGCGGGACCGGGTGCGCCTGAGTTCGCGCCCGGCGACGAGGTGGTCGGGTACGTGCGCGGCGAGGTCGCGCACCGCAACGGTGGCTACGCCGAGCTCGTGGCCGCCGACGTGCGCACCCTGGCCCGCAAACCGCGCAACGCCGACTGGCGGCAGGCGGCCGGCCTGCCCCTGGCCGGGCTCACCGGCTACCAGGCGGTCGGCCGGCTGGGAGTGGCCGCCGACGAGGTGCTGCTGGTGCACGGCGCGGCCGGCGGCACCGGGTCGATGGCCACCCAGATCGCGCTGGCCCGAGGTGCCCGGGTGATCGGCACCGCGGCGCCGGGCAATCACGACTACCTGCGCTCGCTCGGCGCCGAACCGGTCCGCTACGGGGACTGCCTCGTCGAGCAGGTCCGCTCGCTCGCCCCGCACGGGGTCGACGCCGTTCTCGATGTCGCCGGCCGCGACGTACTGGCCACGACCCCGGCGGTCGGGGCACCGGGGGTACGCACGGCCACGGTGGTCGGCAGCACCTACCCGGGCACCCGGCAGATCTTCGCGCGGATGGACCCGGCCGACCTCGCCGCCGTGGTCGCGCTGGTCGAAGCCGGCAAGCTCACCGTACGGGTCGCGGCCAGCTACCCACTGGAGCGCGTCGCGGACGCGCACTCGGCCCTGGAAGCGGGATCAGCCGGCAAGATCGTGCTCGATGTCGGCTGAGCACCCGCGGCGGCGCCGAGAAGATCACCCAAAGTCCCGCCTGCGGCGCACAAGCGCCCGTTCGCCCATCTGCCGTACAAGCCCGGACACCGACAGGCACCACAGCGAGAACCGGAGAATGTCATGAGCACCGAGAGCGAGATCACGGAGATCGTTTCCCGATACACCCGGGCCGCGGACCAGCGCGACGGCGAGGCGCTGGCAAAGCTCTACGAGGCCGACGCAGTCGTCGATGTCCACTACCGAGGGCCCGATGGGATGGAGTCGCTGGGAACCCTCTCCGGAGGAGCGCAGATCGCAACGGCTATGTCTACGGCCATGGCGCCGCACCCGCCCCTGGGCTGGAGCCACCACACCACCTACGACCATCTGGTCTCCGTCGACGGCGACGAGGCCAGCATCGAAACCCAGTTCATCACCTTCGACGTCGTCGGAATCAGGAAGCCCGAGGGCGGGTGGCCCGCTGGCACCTTCGGCGCCCAGGGCACCATCAAGCCCATCGAGTCCGGGTACTACCGCTTCACCTTCCGCCGAACCGACGGCGTCTGGCGCATCCGTCACCAGGGCGTCATACACGACATCCCTTACGTCTTCTGATCACCCTGCGGCCCGTCTCCGCGGCCCGCACCTCTTCCACAGCCACGCACGGCACGTTCCGCCCTCTCGCGGCCCCGGACAGGCAAAGGCCCCGCTCGCCGGGGCGGAGCGGGGCCTGTTGGACCAACAGGTCTACAACGGGGCGAGGCACGCGGCGCGGTCCAAGGCCCGCAGCGGAACTTCGGATCGAGCAAGCAACGGCGTCCCGGCGGGGCCGCGGTTCTTCATGTATTTCAGCAGTCACTGCTGATCGCGCGACTCCCGCTTCGGGGATCGAAGAGAGGCACTCGCGCGGATCGTTACTCAACCGGGAGGTTGTCCCAGGCATGG
>DATHIT010000286.1:0-19191 GCA_035489915.1 Pseudonocardia sp.
TCCGTGCCGTCTTGGTTGGCCGAGCAGGTGGGACCGGACGGTCGAGTTCTCGCTACCGATATCGACACTGCCTGGGTGGAGTCCGCCCCGGGCTACGAGGTCAGACGGCACGACGTCGGGCTCGACCCACCGCCAGAGGGAGGCAGACCCCGCGCTACAACCGCTGGTCTGCCCGGACGAGACCGGCCCCGCTCAGCAACTCGCGAACCGGCTGAAGGACGGATTTCGTCAGTTGTTGACGCAGCGCGGTGTCGACCTGGCCTACGGAAGGACGCTGCCGCGGCGCTTACGTGCCGAGGGGCTGGTCGACGTCACAGCGGACGCGTACTTCCCGATGACCGGAAGCGCCGGCAGTGAACTGGAGCGGGCAACCGTCGAGCAGATCCGAGACCGGCTCGTCGGCGGCGGCATCGCCACGGTGCGCGAAATCGACGAGCACCTGGTCAACGTCCGCGCCGGGGAACTCGACCTCGCCACGTCCCCGATGATCACGGCCTGGGGCCGCAGACCGCCGGACAACTGGTCCTCGGTGTGATCGGTGTCTCCAAAGATTGGCCAGTCCGGCCGATGAGTCTGTCTGGCCCGCGCAGTCTGACCATCGTCAGGAGTACAGGAGGAACCGCGTGAACCAGCTGCTGAGAGTCCAGAACTTCACCGTCTCGCGTGACGGATTCGGTGCCGGCGAACACCAGAGCATCGAGAGGCCGTTCGGCCACGCCGACCCTGGCGACATGTTCGCCTGGGCCGGCGCCACGGCGAGCTGGCCGATGCGAACAGACCCCGGCGGAGGCCGCGGCCTCGACGACTACTTCACGCGGGACTTCGCCCGCAACATCGGCGCCGAGATCATGGGCCGCAACAAGTTCGGCCCGCAGCGGGGGCCCTGGCACGACCACGACTGGCGCGGCTGGTGGGGCGACGAGCCCCCGTTCCACACCCCGGTGTTCGTGCTGACCCACCACGAGCGTCCTTCGTTCACCCTCTCCGACACCACGTTCCACTTCATCGACACCGACCCTGCGTCGGTCCTCGAGCGGGCGCGGGACGCCGCACAGGGCAAGGACGTCCGGCTCGGCGGCGGAGCCACCACCATCCGGCAGTTTCTCGACGCCGGCCTCGTCGACACCATGCACGTGGCGGTCTCGTCGGTGGAGCTCGGATCCGGAGCGCAACTCTGGAAGTCACCCGACGAGCTGCGTGACCAGTTCCACCTCGAGGTCGTGCCCAGTCCGAGCGGCGTGACCCACCACCTGTTCTGGCGAAAGTGACACGAGACGGGCTCGGCATGCCCGCTTAGGGAGCCGCCACCGTCTCAATCACCCGACCGCTGGCCGCAACATCCGTGCTTGCCCGGACGAACGCGGCCACCGCCCGCGACCGCGTCCGCTCGGGCCACGCCAACAGGATCGAGCTCCTCGACCCGTCGAGCACCGGCACACACACAACATCTGACCGCGCGTGGTGCCGCACCGATTCCGGGACCACAGCGACCACCTGGCCCAGGGCGACCAGTTGCATCAGCTGCCCCGGATCGCGCACCTGCGGGCCGCTGTGCTCATCCGGACTCGGTCCGGTCCAGCAGGGAATCGGATCGCCGTCGAGGTCGGCCAGCACCAGGGCGGCGCGGTCGGCCAGTCGGTGGCCGCGAGGGAGCACCGCCACCTGGTCCTGGGTCAGCAGCAGTTCGGTGTCGAACCCGCTGAGGTCGTCGTGCGGGGCGTGCAGGAACGCGAGGTCGACGCGCCCGTCGCGCAGCATCCGCGCCTGCTCGCCGATCCCGCACACCACCACCTCGACCTCGACGGCATCCGGGTCCCGCCGGTACATCGGCATGATCCGCTCCAACAGGCCCGCGTCCCCATAGGACTTCATCGCCACCATCAACCGCGGCACGTCCCGCCCGGCCCGCTGCGCCCGCCGCACCGCGGCGGCGACCGCGTCGAGCGCTTTGTGGCTCTCCGCAAGAAAAACAATGCCCGCGGGCGTCAGACTCACCGCGCGGCTCGTGCGCTCCAGCAGCACCACGCCCATCCGCCGCTCAAGCCGCTGGATTGCGCGGGACAGCGGTGGCTGCGCCATGCCGAGCCGCCGGGCCGCGCGGCCGAAGTGCAGCTCCTCGGCGACGGCCACGAAATACGCGAGCTCCCGCGTCTCCAGTGCGTCCATACCCACAGAGTATCGGTCGCGGCGACATCGGTATTGGCCCGCGCGGGCCGCACCGTGGTGCCCTGGAGTCATGAACGACACCATGATCACCCTAGTTACCGGCGCCAACAAGGGCATCGGCCGCGAGATCGCCGCCCAGCTCGCCGCCCTCGGGCACACCGTCGTGATCGGCGCCCGCAGCGCCGAGCTGGGTGAGAAGGCCGCCGCGGAACTGCGCGCCACCGGCGCCGACGCCACCTCCGTTGTGCTCGACGTGACCGACCCCGCCTCCGCCGCCGCGGCCGCCGCCGCGCTCGAGGCCCGCTACGGCAGGCTCGACGCGCTGGTCAACAACGCCGGCGTGAGCCGTCCCCCGGGTGGCGACCTGTCCAGCCAGCTCCCCCGCCTTGACCTGTCCAGCCAGCGCCCCCGCTCCGCCGACCTCGATGCCATCCACTACATCTTCGACACCAACTTCTTCGGCGTCATCACCGTCACCAACGCCCTGCTGCCGCAGCTGCGCCGATCGACCGCCCCGCGCATCGTCAACGTCTCCAGCAGCGGCGGTTCACTGGCCCTCATGTCAGACCCCGACGGGTGGGACGACGACCACCCCATCTCCGCCGGCTACGTCCCGTCCAAGACCGCCCTGACCGCCCTGACCGTCCAGTACGCCAGGGACCTTCGCCCCGACGGGATCCTGGTCAACGCCGTCTGCCCCGGCTACTGCGCCACCGACCTGAACAACCAGTCCGGCCACCGCACCCCCGCCCAGGGCGCCGTGGCTGCCGTACGGATGGCCACCATCGACGCCGACGGCCCCACCGGCACCTTCACCGACGACCAGGGCCCCGTGCCCTGGTAGGACCCACCGTGTCCCGGCCTTTGCTTATGCCTCGACGGACGCAGCTTGTAGGAGCGCCGCGTTCTGGCGTTCGAGCGCTTTGGCCGCACCGCTGCGCCAGCTCTCCGCCATCGCCGCCGACATGGGATCAGGGAAGATTTCGTCCTCACCGTTGTCCACTCCGTCGAAGATGGCTCGCGCGACGGACTCCGGAGAGGCCTTCGGGATGTCCCAGCCACGGATCATGTCGGTGTCCACGGGGCCGGGCAGGACGGCGTGTACGGTCACGCCCCGTCCGGCCAAAAGGGCGCGCAGCGACTGGGACAGGGAGAACGCGGCCGCCTTTGAGATTGCGTAGGCCGGAGTGAGCGGCACAGTGGCGAGGGCCGAGAGCGACAGAACGTTGACAATGGCTCCCCGAGAACGGGTCAGCAACGGCAGGAAGGCCTGGGTCACACCATAGGTGCCGAAGAGGTTGACGGCGAGGTGCTGTTGGAGTGCGACAGGATCGCTGAGGTCGTCGACAAGCGCCAGGCCGGCGTTATTGATGAGGATGTCGAGAGACCCCACGTTCTCGACAGCTGCCTGAGTCTGCGCCGCGTTGGTCACGTCCAGGGTCACCGGCGTGACGCGCCCATCCGAGTGGGCCAAGGGCTGGCGCGTACCGGCGTACACCCGCTTCGCGCCTCTCCTCAAGGCTTCCTCGACCAGCGCCCGCCCGATGCCGCGATTGGCTCCGGTCACCAGAACTGCTTTGTCGGCGATTGTCATTACGTTCTCCTCATAGTTGCGGACCGTCCGCGTACCGCTGCCTGACGGGTGCGGTGTTGCGCGTTCCCCCTACTGATCCGGGTCGGCGCCGAAACTCACCGGCGGAAGGCACGTGGCGGGCGATGAGTTTCCGGCCAGCGGTGGATCTGTACTAATGACCATCTGCAGTTGTGCCGGGAGCCATGGGGGTAGGGGGCATGCCAGCCAGCGAGGAGTTCGCGCAGCTCACCGACTCGTTCCGCCCTGAGCTGCTGGCGCACTGCTACCGGATGCTCGGCTCGGTCCACGATGCCGAGGACCAGGTGCAGGAGACGCTGCTGCGCGCCTGGCGGTCGGCTGGCGACTTCGAAGGCCGAGCGTCGCTGCGCACGTGGCTGTACCGGATTGCGACCAACGCCTGCCTGCGTGCGATCGAGAACCGCAAGCGCCGGCCGCTGCCGTCCGGATTCGGCGCGCCGGGTGAGGACCCGCGGGCACCGCTCGCCCCGGCCTCGCCGGAAGTGCCGTGGCTGCAGCCCATCCCCGATGCGCTGTTCGCTCCCGGCGTGGCCGACCCGGCCGCGACCGTGACGAAACGCGAGAGCGTGCGGCTGGCGCTGATCGCCGCCTTGCAATACCTGCCCGCCCGGCAGCGCGCCGTGCTGATCCTGCGCGATGTGCTGGGCTGGCGAGCCGCCGAGGTGGCCGCACTGCTCGACACCACGACGACCGCGATCAACAGCACGCTGCAACGCGCCCGGACGCAGCTCGACCGGATCTCCCCCACCGAGGACGACGTCTATGAGCCGACCGACCCGCGGCAGCGCGGCCTGCTGGGCCGCTACGTCGCCGCCTTCGAGACCGCCGACGTCGCCGCGCTCATGCGGTTGCTGCACGACGATGCCGTGCTCGAGATGCCGCCGATTCCGATCTGGTTCGCCGGCCGCGAGCAGGTCGGAGGCTTCCTCGCCGCTCACGTCCTCGGCCAGGCCGGCGACTTCCGGATGGTGCCCACAGCGGCCAACGGGCAGTTCGCGCTCGGCGTATACGTACGCGGGCGCGACGGTCTCCACCACGGTTACGGCGTCCAAGTCCTGACCATCACCGCGTCGCGGATCGCCCGGATCACCGCGTTCATCGACGCCGACCTGCTCGCCACGTTCGACCTACCGGCCGATCTCGCGGCGCGGGCGTCGCGATGAGCGGTTCGCTCGGGCTGCTGCACCGAGCGATCACCTACGCCCTGGACGTCATCCCGGCCGCGACACCCGACCTCCTGTCGCGACCGACGCCCTGCGAGGACTGGGATCTGCGGACACTGCTCCGGCACGCGAACGAGTCCCTCACCGCGCTCCAGCAAGGCGCCGCCACAGGTCGTATCGGCCTACACGCCACGCCGGACGACGATCCTTCGACCGACCCGGTCCTGACGTTCCACGCACGCGCGCGCCGGCTTCTCGAGGCCTGGACCGCCCCGGGCCCACCAGCCCGGCTCATCACCATCGAGGACTGCCCACTCCCGGCCGGCGTCACGGCAAGCGTCGGCGCCCTCGAGATCGCCGTCCACAGCTGGGACATCTCCCAAGCCTGCGGACAACGCCGGCCCATCCCGCGGTCGCTGGCCACCGACCTGCTCGCAATCTCGCCGCTGCTGATCACCGAGGCCACCCGCTACCCGCTGTTCGCCGCGCCCATCACCCTCGCACCGGCTGCCGGCCCCAGCGACCGGCTCATCGCCTTCCTAGGACGAGGCTGATGTAGTTCCGCTCGATCGAGAACGCCACGACTACCGACGGCGACGTCGGCTGTGGTGGTCGAAGATCCCCTACTGGGTCACCTCGGTCGCGGACTCCGCACCTCGGGCACGAAGCCACCGGACGAGCTCGTTGGCGTTCTCACGCGCCGCTGCATCCAGGGGTGTGACGTTCTCCCACGGCGGGATCCAGTTCAGCTCGGCGCCGCGATCGAGCAGGTACCCGGCCACCTGCTCTCGGCCGCCGTGACACGCTCCCCAGAAGGCGCGGGTGACCTCGTACGGCGTCGGTTGCCTGGTGCCCGCGAAGTACAGCTCGACGTGGTCGGCGAGCCCGAGCGTCGCCGCCGTGACCAGGGTGGTCCGGGCGCCGCGCTCGATCAGGCGAAACGCCGCATGCCATTGCTTGAAACCGGCCGCATCCGCGAGCGGGGAGCCGCCACCGATGACTGCGCCAGGCGCCTCGATGTCGGCACCGGCGTCGAGCAATGCGTCGAGGGCCTCGACGTCGTCGCTGCTGGCCGCCCAGTGCAGCGGTGTCTCCTCATGAGGTCCGCGGAACCGAGCGTTGACGTCCGCGCCCGCCTGAGCTAACGCCGCCACGGTGGCCGCGACGTGAGGGAAGTGCCCGGGCCAGTCGGTGGCGATGTGGAGCAGTGTGCGCGACATGCCCTCTGGATCGTCGACACCGAGCCTGGCGGTCGCGAGCCAGGCTTGCTCGACCAGTAGCTGGCGCAGGGTCCGGAGATCACCAGCGTGGATGGCACCCACCGCCGCCACTGCGAGCGGATCCTCGGCGCTGATGGTGGTCATCGAGGCAAGACCCTCCCACTTCCGGACCGAAGCCGCCATGCTCGCGGGAGAATCCTCTCCGCCAACCTGCGCCATTCCCGTAACGGGTTCCGCTTGCGGGACGGACTAGCGGAAGTGATGAGTCGTTGCTGCGATCGTCGGTAGTGTCAGGGTGTGACTGCGCTTGATCTAGTCCGGCAAGGTGTGCCGAGACTGCGTCAGGCAGTAGCGGAACGCGATCTCGGCCTCGAAGGCTTGCACATATGGCGGGACCGACACGCACCTGTAACGCACAGGTGGGTCTCCGACGACCGGCGTGATGTGTTCTCGATATCCAAGACGTTCACGTCTGTCGCCGTCGGGATCGCTCAAGCTGAAGGACTGCTGGATCTCGACGACCCCGTTTTGGCGCATTTGCTCGACCTGCGCGACTACCTGATGCCTTGCCTATTTGAACCGATAGCGATACCGAATCCACAATGGCATCGCTGCCCGCTCGGATTTCCGCTTGGTGCCGTTGGTCTGTTTCTGCGGACCGAGGAGATTGCCCAGCTGGGTGAAACCTTGCTCAACAATGGTCAGTTCGACGATCGGCAACTGGTTCCGGCGGACTACGTACAGCTGATGACCAGCGAGACGACTGCAACTAATCGTCCTGATCCTGACAACCAGACCTACGGCCTGCACTGCTGGCTATGCAGCCGAGATGGAGCCTGGCGGATGGATGGCATGTACGGGATCGTCGATCGGCCCGTACAGTTTCCCCGCCCGCGTCGCGGGGCCCACCGGTGAACCCGGACACCCCGCACAGCGCCACCGCCGGCCGCGACGTTTGCCTATCACGCTGGTGAGACCGTGACGTCGAGGCGGGTGAAGCCTCTCAGAATGTTGTGCAGCGCGCGCTCGGCCGTACCCAGTTTGAAGCGGCGCACCCGCCGGGCGAGGGCGGTGAACAGTGCGGTCATCTCCAAGCGCGCCAGGTACACCCCGACGCATACGTGAGGGCCGGTGCCGAAGGCCAGGTGATTCGCCGCGCCTCGGCGCACGTCGAAGCGGTCGGGATCGGGGTACTCGCGCTCGTCACGGCCGGCGGCGCCGTAGAACATGATCGCCCGTGAGCCGGCGGGAATCCGCACGCCCTCGATGTCGTGGTCGGTGGTGGTGTAGCGGGAGAAACTCTGGATTGGCGCCTCCAAGCGCAACACCTCGTTCATCGCGCCAGGGATGAGCGCGGGGTTGTCGCGGACGAGGTCCCACTGGTCGGGGTGTTGGGCGAACAGCCAGACCGCGCTGGTGATGGCGAAGATCGTCGTGTCCAGGCTGGGGCCCATGTAGTCGATCATGAGTACCGGCACGGCCTCGCGGGGGATCTCGCCGCTGTCGGCCGCGTCGTGCAATGCCTCGGCCCAGCTGCCCGGTCGCAGCTTGCCGCGTACCGCTTCGGTCGTGGCGTAGCCGATCATCTCCTGCAGCACGGGGAACGCGGAGACGGTGCGTTCGTTGCGGGGTCCGAAGCAGTTGAACATTTCCGAGGCCCACACCAGCATGCGCTCGCGGCCCTGCTCGGGGAGCCCGACCAGGTTGGACACCACGGCCAGCGGAAGGTGGTGGGCAAGATCGGTGGCGGCGTCGAAACTGCCGCGTCCGACGAGGTGATCGACCAGGCGTTCCGCCTCATCGGTGATCTGTCCGCGCAGCTCGGCCAGCGCGTGCGGGCGCAGCGGTTTGATCACCACGCGGCGCAGCGCGTCATGGGCGGCGCCGTCGCTGCACAAGGTGTTGCCGCGCAGCACCTGGTTCATCTCCTCGTTCATCATCACCCCGTAGGCCGAGGAGAAGGTCTGCCAGTCGCGCAGCGCGGCGCGTACGGCGGAGTGGCGGGTGAGAGCGAACATCTCGTACTGGGGCAGCCACACGGCTGGGCCGGTGTCGCGCAGCCGCCGGTATCCCGGCCAGGGATCACGCAGTGCCTCGTCGGCATAGGGATCGTGCGTGGACTCCGGCGGGCCGGTCAGCGTGGGTGTCGTGGTCATGGCTGCCGACGCTAGAAGCGTCCGGCCGCCGCACCGAGCCGGTAAGCGCGGCGCTGTGTCCGCGGAACGCGGATACGCCTACGACAGGTCTTTGGTCGTGGCTCCCACCAGGCCGTACGATTCTCTCGCTCCTGGTCGGAGGCGCGAGGAGGCGCGAGGAGGCGCGATGCCAACGCGGTCGCTGATGGCACGTACCCGGGACGCGGACGAGGCCCGCGAGTTGGCCAGTGCGTTCCTGTATCCGCAACGGCTGGACCTTCTCGACCTGTCCACCGAGCTGGACATGGTCATGTACGCCGGTGAGATCGGCCCAATCCTCATCGCGGACTGCGAGTACGGCACGGACGTCGGCATCGACCCCGGTGAACTGGGCAGCTACCACGTCAACCTGCCGCTATCCGGCCGACTTCGCACCACTCAGCGGGGTCGAACGGTCGACGCCGATGCCGGAACAGCGGCGGTGTATCGGCCCACCGGGGCGACCGTTCTCAACCGCTGGTTCGGCGACTGCCGCCAGCTATGCATCAAGATCGAGAAGACGGCGCTGGAGTCCACACTCGCCGGGTGCCTGGGCCGGTCTGACGTGGGACCGATCGAGTTCGAACCGATCCTGGACGTCTCCACGGGGGCGGGACGCGACTGGGCAAAGCTCGTCTGTCTGGTCAACGATCAGCTGCGCAACAGCGGCGGATTGATCCACCAGCCGATAGTCGCCGCGCCGCTGGCTCAGGGGCTACTCACCGGGCTGCTCGCCGCCGCCGGGCATCCGTTTCGTGCTTTGCTGGACGAGCCGGCTCAGCCGTGCCGACCTGCGATGGTCGCCCGAGCCATTGAGTATCTGCACGAGCACGCCGACCGGCCGGTGACAGTCGCGGACCTCGCGGCGCACTGCTGGGTCAGCGTGCGCAGCCTGCAGGAGGGCTTTCAGCGCCACGTAGGTGAAGCGCCGCTGAGGCACCTACGGACAATCCGGCTCGCTCGCGTCCGAGCGGAACTGTTGGCATCCGACCCGCACCAGGTCACGGTCGCCTCAATCGCACACCGCTGGGGTTTCGGTCACCTGGGTCGCTTCGCCGCCGCGTACACGGCGCGGTTCGGAGAGCCCCCGTCCGTCACGCTGCGGGCGTCCCGCCCATGATCGGCCACCAATAGCCGGCGTCGTCGTGAGCGGACGGCTGGCCTCCCGTGGCCTCGTAGAGGGCCATAGCCACGAGGCGGTTGCAGCTGAGGTTTCGAGGCTGATCGACATCCAGACTGAACCGTTCTGGAGCACGGTCGTCGTCCCGGACTGACCGCGGCTGCGCAGGCAGGGCTCGTACGCGCTCGGTCGGAGGCGTACGAGGAAGCACTGGCGCTCGTGTCGACCGATGTCGAGCACGCATACCTCCAGGCGCGCCTGGAGGTAATCAAGCTCTGAAGATTTTTTCGCGGCGATGTCGAATACCGCGGTGCTCCGTTCGTCGGTGAGCAAATCCAACCGATGAGAGGGACGAACAATGGTGCTTCAGAGCAAGAAAGCGGCGGAGATGACCGGCCGGCAGCGGCTGACGGTCTTTCTGCTGCTCGGCGCGGGGTTCATGCTCTCGGTCGACTTCTCGATCCTCAACGTCGCGCTGCCCCAGTTGGGCGCGGGCGTCGGCCTCGAGTTGTCCGCGCTGCCGTGGGTGGTCACGGCGTTCGCCTTGCCGGCGGCCGGGTTCACGTTGCTGTTCGGACGGATCGCGGACCTGTTCGGTCGACGCCGGATGTTCCTCATCGGCATCGGGTTGCTGGCCGTGTCGTCGGTTCTCGGTGGGTTCGCCACGAACCCCGCGATGCTGCTGACGGCCCGCGTTTTGCAGGGCCTGGCCACCGCGATCGCCACGCCGGCCGCCTTGTCTTTGCTGGTCACGTCATTCAACGACGAGAAGCTGCGGGCGCGGGTGCTGGGGCTCAACGGGGCGCTGATGTCCGGCGGGTTCACCGTCGGCGCGCTGGTCGGCGGCACCCTGGTAGGCATGCTGAGCTGGCGCTCGGCGTTCCTGATCAACGTGCCGGTGGCCGTGCTCATCGTGGTGGCCACGCCGTTCGTGGTGCGCCCGGGCAGCACCGCGCGAGGTGTCAAGCTGGACGTGCCGGGTGCGGTCACGGTGACTCTCGGTCTGCTGGCGTTCGTCTTCGGAGTCATCAACCGGAACCCGTTCGCCCTCGTCGGCGGTCTGGCTCTGCTGGTGGTGTTCTGGCTGATCGAACGGCGTACCGAAGCGCCGCTCGCCGCGGTGGGCATCCTGTCCCGGCCCACGGTGAAGTGGGGCAACGTCGCCGGGCTGATCGTGTTCTCAATGGAGCCCGGTGCGATCTACCTGATGACGCTGTACCTGCAGGACGTGCTGCACTTCGCGCCGATGACCACCGGGCTCGTCTTCGGTGTGCCCGGCCTGGCGTCCGTGGTCGCGGGCATCCTGGCCGGCCGCTTCATCGGCCGGTACGGATCGCGCAAGGTCCTGGCCGTCGGCATGCTCGTACAGACCGCCTGCACCGCCCCGTTGGTCCTTCTCGGCACCGGCAACGGGTGGCTCGCGGTGCTGATCCCCGCGCTGTTCCTCGGATTCTTCGGGCATGTGACGGCGATCGTGTCCTTCCTGGTGACCGCGACCGCGGGGCTGCCCGACTCCGAGCAGGGCCTGGCCACCGGCCTCGCCACGCTGACCCAGCAGATCGGCATCACCATCGGCGTCCCGATCCTCGCCGCGGTCGCGGCGACCCAGTCCGGCCTGCTCAGCGGCATCCACCTGGCCCTCGCCGTCAACGTCCTGGTGACCGTGACCGCTGTGGCATTCATCTGGACCGGGCTACGTCCCCGGCCCTCGGCCACCAGCGACTCCAGCGATTCGGGCGGGACGAGCGCCGACGATCTCGTGGCGGCGTGAGCGCCGGAACGTTCCGAATTCTCAAACCACACTCACCAACGAAGGGGAAGCAGTCATGAATGACCGACCTCTGGCCCAACCCGAGATCGTGACAAGGGCGCAGTTCCAGCAGGCCCGCGATGCGCTGTTGATCCGGGAGAAGGCGCACACCCGGGAAAGCGACACGATCGCCGCGGCCCGACGGCGCCTACCCATGGTCGAGGTAGACGCCAACCTCGAACTGATCGGGCCCCACGGGCCGCTCACCCTGCTCGACGCGTTCGAAGGACGCCGACAGCTCATCGCCTACTACTTCATGTGGCACCACGGCCTTCCCGCGGCCGAGCAATGCGAAGGCTGCACGTGGGTCACCACCCAGGTCGCGGAGCGGTCCTACCTTCACTCGCGCAACATCACCTACGCGGTCGTCTGCCAGGGTCCCTACGACGAAAGCATCCGCTACAAAGAATTCATGGGCTGGGACATGCCCTGGTACTCCGCACAGGCCTCTCTCGATGCGCTCCTCGTCGGGCGCCACGTCGGCATGATGCACCTGGTCTGCTACCTGCGGGACGGCGACCGCGTCTTCGAAACCTACTGGACGACCTACCGCGGCGTAGAGGTGATGGACTACAACTACGCACTCATGGACCTCACCGTGTACGGCCGCCAGGAGCCGTGGGAGGACTCGCCCCCCGGCTGGCCACAACAGTGGCAAGTCGACGGCTCCAACACGCGGACGAACGGACGTCCCATCGCCCAGTGGTCGCGACTCGAAGCCGGACGCTCTGACGACCTCACCGTTGGACCCTGATCGCCGGCGGTCATGGCCGTGGTTGTGCATTGCGCAGTCGTATGGCGCTGAAGCCGAGGGTGCTGGTGGTCACCGCGTCCTAGAACGGCCAGAGGTTGTTGAGCACCCGTAGTTGGATTTCGGCTTTCTCGTGCAGCATGAGCAAATTGCCGACCGGTTCGGGTGGTCCGAGCGGTTCAATGGGCTCGGTGGCGACGTGAGCGTTTGGTATTGGCGTACCGAACGGTTTAAAGCGGCGCGCCGGCAGGCGGTAGGCGAACAGTCGGGCAGTCTGTATCCGATCAAGCCAGTCGTATTCGATCGCGTGCTCGGTGTGAAGGGTCAGTGCGGTGGTCGTTGGCCGCGAAGTGGGTAGTGGCGGGTTCGGGCTTGGTGTTGTCGGCGGCGTCGAGAGTGTGGCCAGGTGCGAAGTCGTTGTGCTCCCGCGCCGCTCGCTGTTTTCTTATCTCCACTGGCAGCCCTTGTTCCGAGGCGGCCAGTTTTGTCAGTGTGGATGGTTATTCTGTGGCCATGTTGGTTGAGCAGGTTCCCGATGGCTTGGAGGGGATTCCTCCGGGTCCAGAACTTGCCGCTGTGCTCGCCTCACTAGATATTTCTCGGGTTGCGGGTGGAGATTTACCGGTTGTGTTGCGGGCGCGATCCCGGCAGCGTTCCCACGACGAAGCGGAATTCCTGCGTGTCGTCGCCGAAATGGGTCGGCGTGACCCTTTCGCCGGGCTGGACATGGTCGCCTCTCTTGACGAGCAGGCGCGCTATGCCGCCGATGAACTCCGTGTGGCGTTGGCCTGGACGCGCCGCGCCGCAGAGGCCACCCAGTGCTACTCCGATGACCTGGTGTTCCGCCTGCCTCAGGTGCACGCGGCGCTCTGGGCTGGGCGTATCGACCCGGCCAAGGCCCGGGTGTTCTGGCATCATCTACACGGTCTGGCGGCCGGCCACATGGAGTCGATCTGCGCGGCTCTGCTGCCTGTCGCTGGTCGGCTCACCACCGGCCAACTCGCCGCCCGCCTGGCGAAGGCGGTCATCACGATCGATCCCGAGCGGGCCCGCGAAGAATATGAACGGGCCGTCACCGAGCGCAGTGTGATCGCCTACCTGCAGCGCGACGGCACGGTCACGCTCACCGCCACGGGCCTGCCGGCCGATGAAGCGGCCGCCGCCTGTGAACGCATCCACCAGCTGGCCACCCAGGTCAAACGCGCCGGCCACCCTGCCACCCTGGACCAGATCAAGGCCGATGTCACGCTCGGGCTGCTCAACCGCCGCTTCGACCACATGACCACCACTCAGATCATCACCGCCATGACCAGCGACGTCGCCCCCAGCCCAGCCGAGTCCGGCCAACCCCAGCTCAACACCGATCACGCCAGCCGAGCGGCCACCTCGACCCAGCCCAAGACGTCGACCCAGCCCAACGCCCCGACGCCGCCCGACACCCCAGCGGGTCCGTGCCCCGGACCTCCGGCGGAGCCGGACCGTGGACCGGCCAGCGGGGCGGAACCGACCGCCGGCCAGACCGCCGCGCGAGGTGACGCCGCGCCGGGCGGCATGACGAGAATCTCGCGTGGTCGGCTCGCCGGGGTTGAGGTGAGCGTGGAGTTAGCCACGTTGCTCGGCCGAAACGACCACCCCGCCCTGATCCCTGGGCTGGGTCCGGTCCTGGCGGATGCGGCGCGGCGGGTGGCGGCCCGCCAGCGCGGCGCCCAGTGGCGCTACACCCTGCTCAACCCTGACGGCCACTTCGTCTTCGGCGGGATCACCCGCCGCAGACCCACCGGAACCGGCGACCACTCCCACGGTGGGATCGTCGAGCTCCTCATCCCGACCGACCTCCTCGACGAACTCACCCACCATCCACCCGAGGCCGGCGAATGGAGCCAGGTCATAGTCGATATCGCCACCCAATATCGCGAGCACACACAGCAACTCCGCGATATCGACGCCGACCCCGACCGGCGATTCCCCACCGCGGCGCTACGGCGACATATCCAACAACCGGACCGCGCTTGTGTTGGCCCGGGTTGTCGGCGGCCGGCCAGCAGATCCGAATTTGACCACACCCGGGAATACCAGCACTACGGCCTGACCACGTCAACCAACGGCGGCCCGGTATGCAAGCACGACCACAACCTGAAAACACAAGGCGGCTGGACACTCCACCAACCCAAACCGGGCAAATTTGTCTGGCGCACACCTTTCGGCCAAACCCACCGCAGCCGAGGCGAACCAATCCTCCACCCACTACAAGCACCACACCAACAAAACGCTGACCCACCCCCATTCTGATAAGCCCGCACACCACACCCAGCACAATCGAGGTATTCGCTGAACCAGCCGCTCACCCCGTTGATGTCCACGGTCACTGACATTACATCTGCTAGCGGCCGTAGACGTCCCTCAACATCTCCGGTGGAGGCGCCAGGCTGGTGATGCAGAACGGGTGGCCGGCAGGATCGAGTAGCACACGCCAGCGCTTATCCGGTTGTGGCACTGCTGCTGTCGCTCCCAATGCGAGTGCTCGTTGCTCGGGCTCGTCGAGGTCCGGCTCAGGAGGCGACGAGCTCGTCGATCTGGTTGATCGCGGCGGTGGCGCCCTCGACGACACCCATCTCCAGCACCTTCTGCAGCCCTTCCGCGGTGTCGTACGTGGCCACGTACGTCGCGCGGGTGCGGCCGTCGTGCTCGGTGAAGGTGTAGACGTTCGTCGCGACCGGCATGTCCGGGTTCGGGTTGAAATCCAGGTCGGCGAACCCGTCCTCGAACGTGAAGGTCCGCGGCTCGTCGACGGCCGTGACCTTCCAGTACCCGGCGAACTTCTCACCATCCGGGCTGGTCATGAAGTAGTTCACCCGGCCGCCGGGGGTGAGGTCGTGCTCGACGACGGTCGCCGGGTAGGTCGGCGGACCCCAGACCTTCTCCAGCTGGCGCGGGTCCGCGTAGACCTGCCAAATCCGCTCCGCTGGTGCGGCGAACTCAGCGGTGATGGTCAGGGTCCGGCTGTCCAGGTCGTGCTTGACGTCGGTGACAGGCATTGTTCAGTCCTCCTGGTCGGGGTGGGTTGCGGTGTCGAATGCGATCAGCTCGTCGATGCGCGCGATGCGGCCACGCCAGACCTGTTCCAGCTCGGTGAGCATGGACGCCACCGACCGCACCGCCGTCACGTCGCCGCTGGCCAGTTGCTCGCGACCGTTGCGCCGCTTGGTGAGCAGGCCGGCCTTCTCCAGCACGGCGACGTGCTTCTGCACTGCCGCGAAGCTCATGTCGTACTTCGCCGCGAGAGCCGAGACCGAATGCTCCCCGGCCAGCACCCTGCGCATGATGTCGCGCCGGGTCCGGTCGGCGAGCGCGTGGAACAGGGCATCGGCCCGCTCCTCGTCGCTCTCGCTCACCGTACAAATATACAACTAATCGGTTGTACGTTGTCAAGAGGCCGGTTAGCCGGGCACCTAGTCGGCGGAGGCTCCGCCGGTCAGGGTGTCGGCCAGTGCGGCCACGGCCGGGGACAGCCGCCGGCCGGCGGCGGTGGCCAGGGACAGCTGCCAGGTCAGCGCCGGGGTGACCGGGACGGCCCGCAACTCGGGGAACCGGACCGCTGCCGATCGCGGGATCAGCGTGGTGCCCAGCCGATGGTGGATGAGCCCGGCCGCGGTGGCGTAGTCGGCGACTTCGTACGGTGAAACCGGATCAATACCCGCGTCGGCCAGCGCGCGGTCTATCCGGTCTCGGATCCCCCAGCCGGAGGCGAACCGGACCAAGACCTCGCCGGCCAACTGCGTCAGCACCACCGCATCTCGACCGGCCAGGGGGTGGTCCGGCCAGCACAGGAACACCAGCGGCTCCTCGGCCAGGAGGCGCAGCGTGACGCTCGCCGGTGGCTTGCCCGGCACCGCGACCATCGCGATATCCAGTGAGCCGTCGGCGATCGCGGCGAGATGCCCCAACGAACCGGACACGTTCTGCCGCAGTCGCACCGTCACGAGGGGGTGGGCCCGGTGGAACCGTCCGAGCGCCTCTGGCAGGTCGATCGGGCCGGTGGACATCATGGTTCCCACGTCGACGCTGCCGCTGAGCTGGCCGTGAAACCCGACGACCGACTCCTTGGCTCGGCGCGCCGCATTCAGCGTGGCCCGGGCCTCGGCCAGGAATGCTGCTCCGGCGGCGGTCAGGCCGACCCGCGGCTTCGATCGGTCCAGCAGCACGATGTTGAGCTCTCGCTCCAGCTTGGCCACCGCGGTTGAGACCGCCGACTGCACCACGTGGACCCGCCGCGCTCCCCGGGAGAAGCTCAGCTCGTCGGCGACCGCGACGAAGTACTCCAACTGGCGAAGCTCCATGACATCCATCATCTCAGACCGAGATATTGATCATCTCAGACATTCGTTGGACGAGATCGTCCGCCGGAGGCAGCATCGAAGGTGCACGACCAATCGACAGAGAACCAATCGCCACAAGGAGGCATCCGATGCGCGCATTGCGTTTCGACCGGTTCGGCAACCCCGACGTGCTCTACGTTGCGGACGTCCCTGATCCGGTGGCGGCGGATGGCCAGGCGGTGGTCGCGGTGAAGGCCGCTTCGGTCAATCCGTCCGATGTGAAGAACGTCGCCGGCGCTATGGACTGGACGATCCTGCCCAGGGTGCCCGGGCGCGACTTTGCCGGCGTCGTCGTGGCGGGTCCTCCGGAGTGGGTCGGCGTCGAAGTCTGGGGTACCGGCGGCGACATCGGATTCACCCTGGACGGCTCGCATGCGGAGCTGCTGGGAGTACCGGTGAGCGCGCTGGCCCGCAAACCGGAGTCGCTCAGCTTTGACGAGGCCTCGGCGGTCGGCGTCAACTTCGTGACCGGTTGGCTCGGTGCGGTCGAGACCGCCAAGCTGGAGAAGGGCGAGACCATCGTGGTGTTCGGGGTGTCCGGTGGTGTGGGCGGCGCGGTGGCCCAGATCGCCCACTCGCTCGGGGCACGGGTGCTCGGGGTCGACCTGGTGGCACCCTCAGCCAGCACCCCGGCGGCGGCGGTCATCGACGAATTCATCCGCCTCGATCCGGCGGCACCGGCGATCGGGACCGAGGTCAGGCGGCTGAACGGCGGCAGAGGTGCCGACGTGGTCTACGACGCGGTGGGCGGAGTGACCACCCCGGCCGCGCTGGACTCCTTGGCCCGACGGGGCAGGCTGGTCGTGATCAGCGCGGTGGGTACCCGGACCGTCGAGATCGACCTGAGGGACTTCTACCACCGGGAGCTCCGGCTCCTCGGGGCGGACAGCGGCAAGCTGGACGCGAGCGCATCGGCCGCCCGGCTCGCGCTGCTCACCCCTCAGTTCGAAACCGGCGCGTTCCGTCCGCTGCCCGTGGCCCTGCACTTTGAGCTCGCCGAGAGCGAACCCGCGTATCAGGCGGTGGCCAACCACACGCCGGGCCGCGTCGTCATCCGGCCGTGACCCGGAGCACCCCGCGCTCGCGCCACCCCGGCGCGCCGGCCAACAGCGACCCGCGGCCCAGTAGGCAGGACAAGGAAAAGACCATGAGCACTTCATGGCAGTTCGCAATATCCCTCGGAATCGGAGTACTGGTCGGCATCGGCTACGGGCTGCTCAAGGTGCGCTCCCCCGCGCCGCCCCCGGTTGCCCTGGTCGGGCTGCTCGGAATGCTGCTGGGCCAACAGCTCATCAGCTGGCTGCACTGGTAGCCACCCGGGCCGGTCGGCGACGAGGCAGAGAGCACGATGGCACTCCGGCCGTAGCAGGACAGGCGAGTTGACTACTCTGCGCCAAATGCAGGCAGGGGGCGCGGCGGACACGTCCGACCGGCCGCGCAAGTGGGACTGGGCCCTGGTCACCGGCGCATCGAGCGGAATCGGCCGAGCCATCGCCGAACGACTCGCCGTCGATGGAGTCAACCTGGTCCTGGTGGCTCGACGCGCGGAGAAACTGGCCGAGGTGGCGGCCGCGACCCAGACACAGCACAACATCCGGACAGAGATCATCACCGCCGACCTGGCGGACCAGTCGCAGCGCGACGTGGTCGAGGCCCGGCTCGGGGCTGAGCAAAACGCCATCGACCTCCTCGTCAACTCCGCCGGCGGTGGCCTGGCCGGCAGCCTGATCACGCACACCGTGCAGCAACGCAACTACGAGGCTGAACTGAACTGTGTCAGCGTGCTGCGACTCTGCCACGCGGCAGCGACCGCGATGACCCGCCACGGCGGGGGCACCATTCTCAACGTGGCATCCGGACTCGGCTACTACCCGTGCCCCGGAGCCGCGACCTACTGCGCCAGCAAGGCGTTCGTGCTCAACCTCAGCGCCACCCTGCGCTACGAGCTGCGCGGCACCGGAGTGGGCGTCACCGTGGTGTCACCGGGCCCCACTGACACCGACGCGGCGGCGCTGGCAGGCGTTGACCTGTCCCGGATACCGCGGTTCCTGGTCGCACCCGCCACCCAGGTCGCCGAAGTCGCGATTAGCGCGGCGAGCCGCGGCAAAGCTATGGAGCAGGTCAACGCGTGGAACGCTGCGCTCACCCTGGCCCACCACGCACCGGCTAGGTTCTCCCAACCTGTGCTGGACCGCATCTTTCGGCGGGTCACCCGCAGCGCCAAGTAGGTCACCCAGCTCGCGCGATGAACACGGGCTCGCCACGGCCACGGCCACGGACATCGCCGCCGCCACCGACACACCCGGTTCTGAGACCAGGTCTCAGAGCGTGCGGGGGGCCCGGCGGTCCCGCCGTTCTTCGAGTTCTTGCGCGCTCACCGGGATGAGCATCGGCTGTCCGGCCACACCGAACATCGTGACGACGAACGCGCTTTCGGCGTCCGGGAGGTTGTTGCCGTCCTGGTAGTGGATGACGTCGCCGCCCGGTTCCCAGAATGTCTATCCGGTCTTGACGACCCGCTGTGGTTCGCCTTCAAGTTCGAAGATCATCTCGCCTTTAATCACGTAGCCGAACGCCGGACCGGTGCGGCGGTGCGGCGGAGAGCCCTCGCAGCCCGGAGGCAGCGTGACCTGGATCGTCATCGCCTCGGCGTTGTCGGGCACCGGCGGCGCGGGCACCGACAAGATGAGTTGCACCTTCGGCGGCGGCGTAGTCGCATTGGGGTTCTCGAGGTGGTGCGAATGTCCGATGCTCATGGGCTCTTTCGTCCTTTGCGGTCGTTTCCGCTGTCAGCACCCG
>DATHIT010000287.1:0-8581 GCA_035489915.1 Pseudonocardia sp.
GCGGTCGATGTCGGCATTCCACACCGCGCGCACCTGGTCGTAGTCCGCCGAGTCCGGGCCGACGATTTGACCACGCATCCCCGAGCGGAGGGCCTCGATGTCGACGTTGAGGGTGTGGGTCATGGCCGCTACCTCCGGGAAATCCGCCGCCGAGTACAGCGGGAGTGCTGCTCGCCCGGCTCCGCGCTCTCGGCCGATGGCAAGAGCCTCTGCCCGCGCGGCCGTCCCGTCACGCGTACTCGACTACCCGCCTGACCTCAGCCGACTACCTGTTCCCCGGCGGGATCAGTTCCCGTCGCACGAACTCCACGAGCAGCTCACGCATCACCGTCACCGTCATCCCCGGCGCGCCGGTGAGCACCTGGATCGCCGCGCCGTCGGTGAGCGCGGTCAGCCGGCGGGTCACCCCGTCGACATCCACCTCGGCGAGGAACACTCCCTGCCGCTGACCTCGGCGGACGATCCGGGCCACGGTCTCCTGCCAGCGCGCGTAGAACTGGTTGTGCACCGGGCGTAGCTCGGGGTGGATGGTCGCCTCCGCCCAGAACTGGATCCACACCGACCACTCGTCACGCACCCCGCCGACCATGGGCAACTGCATGTCGATCAGCTTGAGCAGCCGCTGGTGCGCGTCGTCGATGGCGGCCAGCACGGCGCTCTGTCGCTCGAAGGCCCGCTCCACGCTGTGCCGCAGGGCGGCGGTGAGCACATCGTTCTTGCCCGGGAAGTAGTAGTGCACCGCGCCCGTGCTGGTGCCCACCAGGCGCGCGATGTCCGCGATCCGCACCGCGTGGTAACCGCGCTCGGCGATCAGCGCGCCAGCCGCCTCCAGGATCGCGGCCCGCCGCCGCTCCTCCAGGTCGACCTGTATCGGCACCGCTAGCTCCCCCTCGATCGACGTGCTCCGGCTACCCCCGAGACCCTACGCCAACTGACGTATCAGTCAGTCGCTCCTTTCTTGACAAACTACCCTTTCGCGGCGCTAACTGACGCATCAGTCAGATCCAGTACCTGGCCAGGGGGACGGCGTTGACGGCTCGCGGAGGGATTCGGCGAGATCGACGTCAGGGCTGTCTTTGCGCCGCCGAAACAGCCCTGGGGTCGATCTCGGCGCACCGAGCGGGCATGTCAGGTCGCGGGCCGGGCAGGGCGCACCGGTGACCGCGGCGGCGGCGGGCAGGGACCTCTCCGTGTTGTTCGACCCCGCTTCGGTGGCCGTGCTCGGGGCCAGCAACGACGAGTCCAAGTACGGCAACTGGATCAGCGTGCAGGCCCTGCGGATGGCCAATTCCCGCCCGGTACACCTGATCAACCGCCGCGCCGAACCGGTGCTCGGGCGGCCGACCTATCGCAGCTTGGCCGAGGCTCCCGGGCCGGCGGAGCTGGTGGTGATCGCGGTGCCGGCCGCCGGGTTCGAGCCGGCGGTGGACGACGCGCTGCGCACCGGGGCCCGCGCCATCGTGGGGATCACCGCCGGGTTCGCCGAGCTCGGGCCGGAAGGACGGGCCGTTCAGGAGCGGGTAGCCCGGCGGGTCCGCGCGGCCGGCGCGCTGCTGCTCGGGCCGAACTGCCTCGGCGTGGCGGACTCCACCACCGGGCTGACGCTGGCCTCGAACCCGCTGCCGCCCGGCGGGGTGAGCCTGCTCTCGCAGAGCGGCAACATGGCGCTGGAGCTCAGCCAGGTGCTCGCCGGGCACGGGCTGGGTTTCGCCCGGTTCGCCTCACTGGGCAACCAGGCCGACCTGGCCGTGGCCGACCTGATCCTCAGCTGTACGTCGCACCCCGGCACCGAGTTGATTGCGGTGTACTGCGAGGACTTCGGCGACGGGCGGGCGTTCGTGGCGGCGGCCGCCGAAGCGACCAGAGCGGGCAAGCCGGTGCTGCTGCTCACCGTCGGCGGCAGTGCCGGGTCGGTGCGCGGCGCCCGCTCGCACACCGGTGCGCTCACCTCGGACAGCGCGATGATCGACGCCGCGTGTCGGGCGGCCGGGGTGTACCGGGTCGCCTCGCCGAGGGAGCTGGCCAACCTGGCCGGAGCGCTGTGCGGCGGCGGCGACCTGGCCGCTGTACCCGTGCGCCGGGTGGCGGTGCTGGCGGACGGCGGTGGGCACGGCGCGCTGGCCTGCGACCTGCTCGAGGCAGCCGGGCTGGCGGTGCCGGAGTTCCCGCTCGCGCTGGCCTCCGAACTGCGCGGTCAGCTGCCCCCGTCGGCCGCCGTGAGCAACCCGGTCGACCTCGCCGGCACGCGGGACATCAGCACGTTCGCCAGGGTGCTGGCCGCCATGCTCGGCTCGGCGGACGTGGACGGGGCCCTGGTCACCGGGTACTTCGGGGGCTACGGCGAGTACGGACCGGCCCTGGCCAGCGCGGAGGTGACCGCCGCCGGCGCGATGGCTGACCAGGCGCGGGCGCACAGCAAGCCGCTCGCGGTACACACCATGTACCCGGACAGCGCGGCCGCCCGGGTGCTCGCCGAGCGCGGCGTCCCGGTGTTCGGCGCGGTGGAGGACGCCGCGCGCACCCTGGCCCTGCTCGGCTCGGGCGGCACGGTCACCGCCGCCACCCCACCACCGGTCGCGCCACCGGTCACCGGGGACGGGTACTGGGACGCCCGCCGACTGCTGCGCGAGGCCGGTGTCAAATTCCCGGCCGCCGCCCTCATCACCGCCGCTGACCAGGCCGCCACCGCCGCCGCCGAGATCGGCTACCCGGTGGTGCTCAAGGCGCTCGGGTCGCCGCACAAGACCGACGTCGGCGGCGTGGCGCTGGGGCTGACCGGCGAGGACCAGCTGCGCGCCGCGTTCGCCGACATGTCCGACCGGCTGCGCGCTCCCGGCTACTGCGTGGAGTCGATGGTCGACCTGACCGGGGGCGTGGAGCTGATCGCCGGCGTGCGCACCGATCCCCGATTCGGTCCGGTGGCCATGGTGGGCCTCGGCGGGGTGTTCACCGAGGTGCTCTCCGACGTGGCGTTCGCGCTCGCCCCGATCTCCCCCGCCACGGCGAAACGGCTGCTCACCGGGCTGCGCTCGGCGGCGCTGCTGCACGGGGTACGCGGCCGCGCGGCGGTGGACCTGGACGCGGCCGCCGCCCTCATCGCCGTGGTCACCCAGGTCGCCGCCGCGCACCCGGAGATCGCCGAGCTGGAGGTCAACCCGCTACTGGCCACACCGCACGGCGCCCTCGGCCTGGACGCCCACATCGTGCTCGCCTGATCACCGAACCACCGGGAGGAAACCATGGATTTCGCCTACTCGCCCCGGCTCGCGGAGCTCAAGCAGCGCGCCGCCGACCTCACCGCGAAGATCATCCCTTACGAGGACGAGTGCGAGCGGCACAACGGACTCACCCCCGAAGCGCACGCCGCGATCCGCCACGAGGTGCTGGCCAGCGGCCTGCAGGCGATCAACACCCCCACCGAGTACGGCGGCGCCGGGCTCACCGTGCTGGAGCAGGTGGTCGTGCAGGACGAGCTGGGCAAGCTGACCAACGCGCTGTGGGACACCGTGTGGCGCCCAGCCAATCCCCTCATCCACGCCACCCCCGAGCAGCGCGAGCGCTATCTCATCCCGGGCGCCCGGGGGGAGCGGCGGGACGCGGTGGCGATCACCGAACCGGACGCCGGCTCGGACCCGTCCGCCATCGCCACCACCGCGGTGCCGGACCGGGGCGGGTACGTGATCAACGGGGAGAAGTGGTTCGTCACGGTCGGCGACGTGGCCGACTTCCTGATCGTGCTGGCCCAGGTACCCGGCGCCGGGCCGACGATGTTTCTGGTCGACGCGGTCACCCCGGGCGTGCGGATCTCCCGCGTGCCCCGGTTCACCCACACCTTCGTCTACGAGCATCCAGAGTTCGAGTTCACTGGAGTGCGGGTGGGCACGGACGCGGTACTCGGCGGCAGCGACTTCCTCGGCCAGGGATACGAGTTGACCCGCGACTGGTTCACCGAGGAGCGGCTGATGATCGGGGCGCGCACCATCGGCGCCGCCGAGCGGGCGCTCACCCTGGCCACCGACTGGGCCAAGCAGCGGGTACAGGGCGGCGCGCCGCTGATCGACCGCCAACTGATCCAGGGCATGATCGCCGACTCGGTGGTGGACATCGCCACCAACCGGGCATTCACCCACCAGGTGGCCTGGGAGTTCGACAACTCAGACCTGACCGACGAGAACGTGCGCAAGACCCTGCACGCCAAGGCGGCCACGGTGAAGCTGGCCGCGTCCGAGGCGTCCAACCGGGTCGCCGACCGCTGCCAACAGATCTTCGGTGGGCGGGGCTACATCCGGGACTATCCGGTGGAGCGGCTGTGGCGCGAGCTACGGGTGGACCGCATCTGGGAGGGCACCTCGGAGATCCAGCGGCTGGTGATCGCCAACGAGGCACGCAAGCGCGGCCTGGACGGCCTGCTGGCCTTCCGCACCCGCGGTTAATCTCGCACCTCGGGCCGGCACGCGAACACTAATGTGAGCGGCATGGTCGCCCCCACCGACGCCGCCGTGTTCACCTTTCCGGTCACCGTCCGCTACATGGAGGTGGACGTCCAAGGCGTCGTCTTCAACGGCTGGTACTTCACCTACTTCGACGAGGCGATGGCGGCGTTCTTCCGGCACCGAGGGCTGCCGTACCCGGAGATGATGGCGGCCGGCTACGACGTCCAGCTGGTGCGTTCAGAGATCGACTACAAGTCCGGAGTGCGGTTCGGCGAGCCGATCGTGGTAGCGGTGTCGCCGTCCCGGCTCGGCCGTACCAGCTTCACCCTCGACTTCCAGATCCGTCGGGAGTCCGGCGAGGCGACCACCAACGGCCGCATCATCTACGTCGTCGTCAGCACCGAGGACTACGCGAAGCGGGAGATCCCGCCACTGATCCTGGACGCCCTCGGCGAACCCCACCCCCTGCATTAGCCCAGCTCAGCACCCGTGAGTGGTATTGGTCGCTATAGCGACCAATACCACTCACAGGGTGTGAGCTGGGAGAACTTGGCCGCGTACCTCGCCGAGCTCTACCCGGCCGCCGCCGACCCCCGGGCCGGTGGCGGTGATCAGCAGCTCGTCGCCGTCCCGGAGGTAGGTCAGCTTGCCGCCGTCGGCCAGCGGCAGCGGGTCGGTGCCGCCCCAGCTCAGCTCGAGCAGAGAGCCGCGCTGGCCGCGCTCCGGGCCGCTCATTGTGCCCGAGCCGAGGAGGTCACCGGGGCGCAGCGTGGCGCCGCCGGAGGTGAGGTGCGCGATGAACTGCGGCGCGGTCCAGTACAGCGAGGAGCCGGGCGGCCGGGAGATCACCTCGCCGTTCAGCCGCACCTCGAGGGCCAGGTCCAGCCCCTGGTCACCGGGGCCACGGAGATAGGGCAGCGGTTCGGGGTCACGGGGCGGCGGGTCGACCCGGGCGGCCGCCAGCTCCTCCCACGGGGTCACCCAGCAGGAGATCGAGGTGGCGAACGCCTTGCCCAGCAGCGGACCGAGCGGGCGGGCCTCCCAGCGCTGGACGTCCCGCGCCGACCAGTCGTTGAGCAGCACCACACCGAACAGGCGTTCCTCGGCGTGGGCCATCGGCACCGACTCGCCGGGCTCGGTCGGCGGACCGCCGAGCACGAACCCCAACTCGGCCTCGAAGTCCAGCGCCTTGGTCGGGCCGAAGTCACCGGGACCGCGCTGTCCGTTCGGCCGGCGCACCGGGGTCCCCGAGCCCCGGATGGTGCTCGACCGGCCGTGGTAGCCGATCGGCAGGTGTCGCCAGTTCGGCGGCAGTGGCTCCTCGTTCGGCCGGAAGATCCGTGCGCCATTCACCGCGTGCTGCTCGCAGGCGTAGAAGTCGACGTAGTCGCCGATGGTGAACGCCAGCAGCGGCGTCACCGCCTCCAGCGGGTACCGGTACGGGGTCAGCGGCTCCGGGTCGGCCAGCGTGGCGCGCAGCCACTCGTGCACCTCCCGCCAGGCCGGGCGGCCGGCCGCCAGCAGCGGATCCAACGACGGCGCGACGAGCAGCTCCGGCCAGGGCACCGGACGCTCGGCGTGCAGGGCGGTGAGGTCGAGGATGGCGCGGTCGTCGGCCAGCACCCCGAGTCGGCGCGACTCCCTCGGCTGACCCACGGGGACGAAGCTGCCATAGCGCATACCTGCCAGCCTGCCTCATGATCGCCGACCGGGCAGGTTGACATCCGCCGTTCCTCGTCTGGTCATCCGGGGCCGACAGGCTGATCAGGTGGACGGCTACTGCGAGCGGCTGAGCGCGGGGTTCTGGGCCGAGCCGGCGAACGCCCTGACCAACTTGGCGTTCCTGCTGGCCGCCGGCTTCGCCGCCGCCGGACTGCGCCGGGTACCCGGGCGGGCGCCGGCGGACCTGATCATGTTGGTGGCCGTGCTGACGGCGATCGGGCTGGGCAGCTTCCTGTTCCACACGCTGGCCACCGCCTGGGCGGCGTTGGCCGATACCCTGCCCATCGCGCTGTTCATGCTCGGCTACCTGGTGGTCTTCGTCCGCCGCTTCGGTGGGCTGCGCTGGCGGCTGGCCTGGCTGGCCGCGCCGGCGTTCGTGCTCTTCGCGGTTGCTGTCGGGGCGGCGGCGCGCACGCTGCGCCTGCCGGTGCCCGGTCTCTACCTGCCCGCGCTGCTCGCGCTGGTGCTGCTCACCGCCTGGCTGGCGACCCGCCGGGACCCCGTGCTGGGGGCGTATCGGCGGCCGTTCGCGGTGGCCACCGGGCTCTTCGCGGTATCGCTCACGCTGCGCCAGCTGGATATGCCGCTCTGCCACGACTGGCCGCTGGGCACCCACTTCGGCTGGCACCTGTGCAACGCCGCCGTCCTCCACCTGCTGCTGCGCACCGCCACCCGCCGGGGCGCGCAGACCGGCTATCCCTTGCCGGTGACGGAGTCCAGGTAGCGGGCGGTCCAGCCGTCGCTCACTCGGCGGTCCCACAGCCGCGCCACCGGGTCGTCCTCGTCCACCCGGTACCGGGCGATCCGCTCCACGGTTTCCCGCCGCAACTGCGTCTTGGTCAGCGCGAAGGTGTCCGCCGGGATCGTGGTGGCCAGCTCGGTGGCGGTGGCGACCGCCCGGTCCAGCAGGGTGTCCGGCTCCACCACCTCGTCCACCAGGCCCAGCGCCAGCGCGTCGGCCGGCAACAGGGTGTCCGCCCGCAGCACCAATCGGCCGGCCACCTTCGGCCCGACGGCGTGCACCATCACCTCCAGCGGCACCCGGGGGAACGGCACCCCGACCTTGATCTCCGGAATGCCCATCCGGCCCTTGCCGGCCGCCATCAGCCGCACGTCCGCGCAGCAGGCCAGCACGCAGCCACCCGCGATGGCGTGCCCGTTCACCGCCGCCACCACCGGCCGGTCGAAGGTGAACACGGTGTGCAGCGCCTCGCTCAACGCGGGCAGGAACTCCCTTGCGTACTCCGGGCCGCCGTCCAGCAGGCGGCGCAGGTCGACCCCGGCGGAGAACGCCCGGCCGGCCCCGGTGAGCACCACCGCCGCGACCTGCTCGGCTGCCAGCGCCTTGAAGGTCTCGGTGACCGCCCACAGCAGCGCAGTGTCCATCACGTTGACCGGGCCGTGCGCCAGGCTCAGCACGACGATCGACCCGGTGTCCGTTCGTTCGATCATCAGCAAAACGTACCTCTCAGACCCCCATCAGGCCGTGAACCATGGCACGCTGCCGGAGGCAAACATAGGCTCCGCCGCATGGGCTCGGCGGGCCGTCGAGTGGGGCGAACCAGCCTCGAGACACACGGGAGTGAGCCATGGCGCAGGAGGTACGCGGGGTCGTCTCGCACACCAAGAGCAAGCCGGTGTCGGTGGAGACGATCACGGTGCCGGATCCGGGACCGGGCGAGGCGGTGGTGAAGGTGCAGGCCGGCGGGGTCTGCCACACCGACCTGCACTACCGGGAAGGCGGGATCAACGACGAGTTCCCATTCCTGCTCGGGCACGAGGCGGCCGGGATCGTGGAGTCGGTCGGCGCCGGAGTCACCGACGTCGAGCCGGGTGATTTCGTGATCCTGAACTGGCGCGCGGTGTGCGGCACCTGCCGGGCCTGCAAGCGCGGCCAGCCCTGGTACTGCTTCTCCACCTTCAACGCCGAGCAGCCGATGACCCTGGCCTCCGGCCAGCCGCTGTCGCCCGCGCTGGGCATCGGCGCGTTCGCGGAGAAGACGCTGGTCGCCGCCGGGCAGTGCACCAAGGTCAACCCGGCGGCCAAGCCAGAGGTGGCCGGGCTGCTCGGCTGCGGGGTGATGGCCGGGCTGGGCGCGGCGATCAACACCGGCGGGATCGGCCGGGGCGACTCGATCGCGGTGATCGGCTGCGGCGGGGTCGGGAACGCCGCCATCGCCGGTGCCCGACTGGCCGGTGCCACCACGATCATCGCCGTGGACATCGATGACAAGAAGTTGGGGTGGGCGAAGGACTTCGGCGCCACCCACACGGTCAACTCCCGGGAGGTCGACCCGGTGGAGGCGATCCAGGAGCTGACCGACGGCAACGGGGCGAACGTGGTGGTCGACGCGGTCGGCCGGCCGGAGACGTTCAAGCAGGCGTTCTACGCCCGCGACCTGGCCGGCACCGCGGTGCTGGTCGGC
>DATHIT010000288.1:0-13633 GCA_035489915.1 Pseudonocardia sp.
GCCCTGGTATTCACCGGCGAGATCGGGTTCGACCAACCGGAAGTCCGCGACCAGATCACCGACGGCCTGACCCTGCTCGGCCCGAACTGCCAGGTACTGGTCGTCGAGCCGAGGGAAGAGCTCGAGCTGGCCCGGCTCACCACCGAGCTGCTGGCCGACGAACGCGGCACATCCGACCAACACCGGGAGGGAACATGACAAGCAGCGAGCAACCCGAAGCCGATGCGCTGGAGCAGCAGCAGCCGCTCTACCCGGAGGACGCGGAACAGGCCGATGAACTGCCCCCCGAGCTAGGCCTCGAGGTCAACGAAGCCGACGCGGTCGAGCAGCTGCGCGTTGCCAACATCCCGGAGTACGACGAGGACTACCCGGCCGACGCGTAACAGCCGCCGGCTCAGCGCTCGTAGTCGTCGTTGTCGCTCGCGCCCGGATCGTCCACGCCCTCGTCCGCACCGATGTCGCCGGCCAGGACCTGGTCCTCGTCCACGAGGTGCACCGCCGCTTCTTCCGCCGAAGCGGCGCCACCGGCCAGGCCGACCCCGGTCGCCTCCAGCGACTCGGTGTAGCGGGTGTCCGGGGTGGTCTCGGCGGCTTCCAGGCGCGGCGCGCGGTCCGGCTCCCGGTCAGCCACGCTGGCCTCCTCGTCGGCCCACACGTCGGGGCGCTCCCGAGCCAGCCGCCGGGCCTGGTCGTCGCCGTACAGCGCCTGGTAGTCGTCCACCACGTACGGCCGGTCCGGAGGCACGTACCCGGCCTCCAGTGGGTCGCTGTCCGCCGGCCCCACCAGGGTCTCCCCCGGATCCTCCTGAACCACCTGGGCCAGGTCGGGCGCCTCGGGCTGTTCCTCATAGTCTCGTTGGCTCACCGTCAGGCGCTACCCGCGATCCCCACCGGCTAACCGCCGTCGCGGCGGTCCTTCAGCCGCCGGTACCCGGGCAGGGCGAACCACAGCGCGACGAAGAATGCGGCCACCGCGGCCGTCACCGTGACCGAAACCGGCGGCCTGAGCACCACGTCCAGCACCAGCAACATCGCGCCGACCATGGTGAGCAGCAGGGTGATCAGCCCGGCGAACAGACACCGGTGCACCAGCCGTACCAGCTGGCGTTTGCGGCCGCTCTGGAACAGCACCCGGTGCGCCGCCACCGGGGCAATCAGAAACGCGGTGGTCACCGCCGATGACACCAGGGTGATCACGTACACGTCCCGCTGGAACTCGGTCACCGAGGCGAACCGAGGCGTGAACGAGAGCCCGAGCAGGAACGCGAAGAGGATCTGCACGCCGATCTGGGTGACCCGAAGCTCCTGGAGCAGCTCGTTGTAGTTGCGGTCGGCGCGCTGCATCGGGCGCTCGCCGCGGTGCTCGCTGTTCCAGCCGTCACCGCCGCGCCGGCGCCGGCCGCCGTGCGAGGCACCGGCGGACTCCTGCGCCGCGCCGCCCTTCGACGTAGATGCTCCAGGAGGTGTCTCGGCACGCCCAACCGCCCGGTCCATCCCGGCACCTCCCGCTTGCCCACCGGCGGAGCCGCCGGATTGCCCGGAATACCCGTCCGGGTGAACGAGAAACTCGCCCAGGTGGCCCAACTTGCGGCTGGCTACACCCGTCCCACATGCGGTTTTCGCCGAGCGGCGGACGGGTAGGCCATGGATGGACCCACTCGACAACGTGAGGAGTTCCAACCCGTGAAGAGCATCCAGGACAGCATCGACGTCGCCGTCCCGGTCACCACTGCCTACAACCAATGGACTCAGTTCGAGAGCTTCCCGGCCTTCATGTCCGGGGTGGAGCAGGTGCACCAGATCAGCGACACGAAGACGCACTGGAAGACGAACGTGGCGGGCGTCCAGCGGGAGTTCGACGCCGAGATCACCGAGCAACACCCGGACGAGCGAGTCGCCTGGCGCACCGTGGACGGGCTGCACCACGCCGGCGTAGTCACCTTCCACCGGCTGGACGACCGGCACACCAGGGTGACCCTGCAGATGGAGTTTGAGCCCGAGGGCCTGGCCGAGAAGGCCGGCGCGGCTCTCGGCGTGGTCGGCTATCAGACCAAGAGTGACCTGTCCCAGTTCAAGGAGTTCATCGAGCGGGAAGGCGCGCCGACCGGGGCGTGGCGCGGCGAAGTACCCCGCCCGCCGCAGGCCGGGCCGAGCGCGACCAGCACCCCGCAACCGAGCACAACCGACCCGGCGAGCCAGGACACGCCCGGCCCGAGCATGCCGGGTCCAGACATCCCCGGCCCGGCCGGCTCGCAACCTCCGACCGGGCAACCGCCGCTGCGCTGAGTGCTTCGGTACCGAGGCTCAGCAGAGAGCTCACCGCGACCGGCCGCATCCCACGGGGTGCGGCCGGTCCGCTCACCGGGCCCGACGGAGTCGGGTTTCGTCCAGGTCCAGCTCCTGGCTGATGGCGATCTGGGTTCGCCTGCCGATATCCCCACGCCTGGCCAGGTCACGCAGCGCCTTACGCTCGGCGGCGAGTATCCGCAACTGCAGATCGCGCTCGTCCGGGCCGGCGTGGCCATCGGACGACTCCGACTCGAGCTGCCGGTGCAGCCGGTCGCGGCGCAGCTCAAGCACCTGCCGCATCGCCTCGAGGCCCTCGGGCTCCTGGTCCTCCTGGTTCTCCTGGGCGGCGAGGTCCTCCACCTCGCGCAACGCGGCGTCCACCATCGCCCGGCGGGCGCGCAGGCCCTCGGTGCGCTCCTTCTCGCTCGGGCTCAGCCTCAGGCGGCGTAGCAGGGCGGGCAGCGGCAGCACCTGACCCACCAGCGTGGCCAGCACCACGACCACGGTGAGGAACAGCAGCAGGTCGCGACGGACGAACGGCGCGCCGTCCGGCATGTTCAGCGGCAGGGAGAGCGCCACCGCCAGCGAGACCGCACCGCGCGGCCCGCACCAGCCGAGCACCAGCCGCTCCTGGCGGGACAGCGCACTGATCTCGTCACCCCCCACCTGCAGCCGCTTGACCACCGCGGGCACCAGCAACGCCCAGGCCATTCGCACCACCACAACGACCGCGACCAGAGACGCCGAGGCGAGGAGCAGCGTGCCGACCGGGTAGTCCGCGACCACCGCGACGATCCCGGGGACCTGGAACCCGAGCAGCACAAACAGGAACGCGACCAGCAGCAGGTTGAGCACCCGCCAGAAGGTCTCGGTCTGCAGCCGAGCAGTCGGGGCCACCAGCCCGCGCCCGCGCGTGCCCAACCACACCGCGGCGGTGACCGTGGCCAACACCCCCGAAGCGTGCACGAGGTGTGCCGGCACGAACGCCAGGAACGGGGTGATCAGCGACCACACCGCCTGGCTGAGCGGGTCCCGGGTGCGCTCCCGCAGCCGGGCCACCGCGATACCCACGAGCAGCCCGAACAAGATCCCGCCGGCAACCTGCACCACGATCCGGACGAGTACCTCCGGTACCGACGGGCTGGCGCCCAGGTTGGCCACCGCGATCGCGAACAGGGTCAACGCCACCGCGTCGTTGATCAGCCCCTCCCCCTCGAGCACGGTGACCAAGCGCCCGGGCACACCGAGCCGCTGCAGCACCGTGCTGGCCGCGACCGGGTCTGGAGGGGCGATCGCCGCCGCGAACGCCAGCGCCGCCGCCCAGCCGATATCCGGGAAAATCAGCAGCAACGTCCAGGCCGCCGCGAACGCGGTGGCCAGCACCAGGCCGACGGACTGGCCCACCACCGCCCCGATGTGCTCCATCGTTTCCCGGGGGTCGCTGAAGAACGCGGCGTAGTAGACCAGCGGCGGCAGGAACGCGAGCAGCACGACGTCCGGCGCCACCTGCACCCGGGGAAGCCCCGGAACCAGCCCGGCGGCGACACCGATCAGCACATAGGCGGCGGCGTCCGGCACCCCGATCCGCCCGGCCAGCAACCGGCCGAGGAGCACCGCGACCGCCAGAGCCGCCCCGATAAGAAAAACCTCAGTGGGCACCCCTCCCGGCTACCCACTGGTGATCGCCGCAAGCACCCCGCTCGCGCAGACCCACTACAGGCCGCGCAGACCCTACAGGGGCTGCGCGGCCTGTACCCGCTCTGCGTGGCGGGTTGTGGATCTAGCGCGGGGAGATCGTCAGGACTGCGGCTGGACACCAGGCCCTTGTCGTTGACCACTTCCTCGTCCACCGCGTTGCCGCCGGTGTTGCGGATGTCGGTGCGCAGGCTCGGATACGAGGTGAGCATGCGAGCTCGGACCATGTCGGTCTCCACCAGCGTCCACCGTCCCAGCAAGCCCGGGCATCCAGCCAGGGCGCTGACGTACCCGCGCGGCCCGTCCTAAGGCGTACCGCCGGCGGCGGGGGCTAAACCCGCACAGCCGCGAGTTCCTCCCCCCAGGCCGCCCGCATCGGCCCCCACCTGCACAGATGCGGATCATGACGAGGATCACCGGGGACGCCGACGGCCCTGGTGTCCGGCGCCAGCCAGGTTTCCGGCCACACCTCGCACGGGCCCACTGGGGCGTCGACTAGGTTTAGCGACTGGTCAAGCAGACGGCCACTCGAACAAGCCCCCGAAACCGGACCTGGGCGACGCATGCCTTGCGGCTGCTGGGTCCGTGTTGCGCACCCTCGGTGTGGGCTTGGTTGGCCGCCTGACGCGTGACTGGAGTAGTTATGGCAACGCCCCCGTCCATCCCCTCCGATGGCTCCGCCGTCCCGGAGAGCGACGGAGACGCCGACGGGAACGCCACCGTGGCCGCGGCCGGAACGGCCTGGTCCGAACGGCTGCGCTCGATCGCCGCGACGTTCGAGCGGCTGGGCCACGAACTCGCCGGCGCGCAGGCCGCCACGGTGATGGAGGCGGTCACCCAGGTCGCCGTGCAGCGGGTCAGCGGCACCCGGTGGGCCAGCATCTCGCTCTACCAGAACAAGCTGCTGACCACGGCCGCCGCCTCGGACGACCGGGCTCGACGCGCGGACGCGATCCAGTACGAGATGGGCTCCGGACCCTGCCTGGACGCCGCCGTCGACGACGCCGTGTACGCGCCCAGCGACCTGCGCGGCGACCCCCGCTGGCCGGAGTACGGCCGCCGGGTCTCCGACGAGCTGGGGGTGGCCAGCATGCTGTCCTACCGGCTCGCCCTGGACACCGACAACATGATCGGCAGCCTCAATCTGTACTCCGATCGACCGAGCGCCTTCGATGAGGAGGCCCTCGCGCTCGGCATGCTGCTGGCCACGCATGGCGCGCTGGCGGTCATCGCGGCGAGCAATCGGGAGCGGGCCGACCAGCTGCAACGCGCGCTGGAGACCAGCCGGGACATCGGGGTCGCCATCGGGATCCTGATGCACCAGCACAAGCTCAGCCGATCGCAGGCGTTCGACCTGCTGCGGATCGCCAGCCAGAACAGCAACCGCAAGGTGCACGAGATCGCGGTGGACGTGGCCGACACCGGCATCCTGACCCTGCCCCGCCGCACCGACCCGGTCCGGCCCAAGGCGGCGCAGCGACCCGGCCCACGGGCCGGTGACCACCGCCCGACGGACCCCGGTTGAGCCGCGGGCGATCTCACCGGGCCGGATGATCACACCGACCCGGGTAAACTCCCCAGGTGCCCTCGGGTGAGCTGGTCGACTCGGCCCCTCGACTGACCCGCAAGGGCCAGGCGACGCGGGAGCGAATCCTCGCCGCCGCGGCCAGGTTGATGTTCGAACATGGCGTGGCCGGCACCAGCACCGAGGATGTGCAGGCCGCCGCCGGGGTGAGCACCTCGCAGATCTACCACTACTTCGGCGACAAGCGAATGCTCGTCCGAGCGGTGATCGCGTACCAGACCGAGGCCGTGCTCGGCGTTCAGCAGCCGCTGCTGAGCCAGCTGGACAGCCTGGATGCGCTGCGTGCCTGGCGGGACTTCGTGGTCGAGCTGAAGCGGCAACACAGGTACGCCGGCGGGTGCCCGATCGGTTCGCTGGGCAGTGAACTCGCCGAATCCGATCCCGAGGCGCGGGCCGAGGTCGCCGCCGGTTTCGCCCGGTGGGAACAAGCCATCCGGGACGGGCTGCGGGCCATGCACAGCCGAGGCGAACTGCGCCCGGAGGTCGACCCGGACGTGCTCGCCCTGGCCACCCTCGCCGCGCTGCAGGGCGGGCTGCTGCTCACCCAGATTCGCCGGGACACCCGCGCCCTGGAGGCCGCGCTGGACACGGTCCTCGACCACATCGCGTCGCTGACCAGGTGATCCTCGCTCAGAAGAACACGCTGGGTACCGAGGCACCCTTGGGCGGCTGGTAGAACCCGACGGTCATCAGGGTGGACAGCGCGACCACCCGGAAGCCGTGGGTCAGGCACCAGGAGAAGAGCTCGGCGTTGCTGGTGGGCAGCAGAACGCCCGGCCCGTCGAACCGCTCGGCGGACAGCAACAGCGCCTGGATGTCCTCGTTGGTCTCGCCGACGGCATGGCCGAACAGCCCGAGGGACGTGGCGTACCCGGTGACCCGCCCCTGGTGCTCCACCACCACCGCGCTGCCCCGCGCAACCGCCTCGATGACCTCCCCGCTCCGGTCATGGCCGTGCACATACCGGCAGACCTCGCCGCACGCCGCCACATCCGAGGGCAACGCCGGCCGAATGCGATACCCGGGCAGCTCATCGCCGGCACCCGGCCCGTTCACGCAGGCCAACAGGTCACGGACCTGGAAGCCCAACTTGGCGTACAGCGACAGCGAGCGGGCGTGATACGTCGCCTGGACAAGTCGGATGCCCGGTGCGCCGAGGCGGCCGGCCCGCTCCATGACGTCCCTCATCAGCGCCCTGCCCACGCCACTGTCCTGCGTGTCGGGGGCCACCGTCACCGGGCCCACCCCGACCACCGACGAGCGCTCGTCCAGGAAATTGCTGCCGACGATCCGGCCGCCGGACTCCGCCACCACCGAGTAGAACTCCGGCTGCCCCAGCAGCATCGCGATCAACCCGGTGGCGGCCTCGGGGCTATCGAAGTCAGGCGGAAACCCGTGCCGAGTGGAAATGGCGTGGAAGGCGTCGTAACAGATACGGCCACAGATCAGGGCGTCGGCGGGACGACCGGACCGAAGGTGGTACGCCACTAGAGGGCGGCGGATACCGCGTCCAGGATCTGCCCCGGCTCGGTGCGGGTCGTGTAGTCCGGGTGCACGTCGATCCAGCGGATGACCCCGTCGGCATCGAGCAGCACCGTGGTGGGCATGGGCAGCGTGGCGGTGCCATCGGCGTTGCGCTCGGCCAGCTCGAGCCCGAGTTGCCGCTGGGACAGCAGGGCGCCGTCGGTGGGGCTGGTCAGGATGCCCAGCTGGGCGGCGACCTGGTTCCCCGGGTCGGACAGCACGGTGAAGGTGAGCTCGTTGGTTTCCTGAGTGCTCAGCGATCCGTCCGGCTTCTGTGGGCTGATCGCGATCAGTGTGACGCCGCGCTCGGTCAACGCGGGTACTACCTGGCTCTGGTACGTGCGCAGGGCGAGGTTGCAGTACGGGCACCAGCCGCCCCGGTAGAAGACCACCACGGCGGGTCGACCGGCGCTGGCCTCGCGCAGCGATGTTGGCCGGCCATGCGCGTCGAGCAGGTCTCCGTCCGGCATGTCCGCTCCCGGCTCCGGGACCGTCGAGGGCTGAGCGGCCGCGACCAGCTCGGCCTGTTCGGCACGGAACCGCCCGAGCACCTCGGCTGGGATGTGCGCGTCGATGTCCTGGTTGAGGGCGACGACCTGCTCGGCGATGCTCTGGGCGCTGGTGGTCACGGCTCATCCTTCGGTCGGGTGCGGGCGGGCCCGCGTCCACGCGCCCCAGTTCTGGAGCGTCTGCTCCAAAACACTATTGCAGAGGATGCCCTCCCCGTCGAGGGCTCGCCGTTCCTCCGCTCAGGCCGCTGCCAGCCAATGCTCGGGCGCCTTGCCGTACTCATCACGCAGCGCGGGCAGCAGCTCGTCGCGTGCGTACTCCAGGAACTCCGGTTGGCTGTCGCCGCCGATCTGCACCAGAGCCACATGACTGAACCCGGCCTCGGCCCACGGCCGCAGCGCAGCCACGTGCTTGGCCGTGTCCGGCCCACACGGGATCGACGAAGCCACGTCCTCGGGCCGGACGAACCGCGTGGCGGCGGCAAACCCGGCCGGCATGGGCAGCTCCGCATTGACCTTCCAGCCACCGCCGAACCAGCGGAACTGCTCGTGCGCCCGACGGACCGCCTCCCGCTCATCGGGATCCCAGCAGATTGGCTGCTGACCGATCTTGGGCCGGCCCCGGCCCGCCACCGCGTCGAAGCTCTTCACCAGGCCTTTCTCCGGCTGGACGGCGATCATCGCGTCCGCGCTCTCGGCAAACAGGCCGATGCTCTGCGCGCCGCTCACCGCCACGCCCAGCGGCAGCTGCGATTCAGGTAGATCCCACAGGCGCGCCGAGTCGAGCCGGAAGTGCTCACCGACGAAGTTGACCTCCGAACCGTCCAGCAGCTCGCGAATGATCACCAACGCCTCGCCGAACATCTCGTGCCGGACGTTCACCGACGGCCAACCGCGACCCACCACGTGCTCGTTCAAGTTCTCCCCGGAGCCCAGCCCCAGCAGGAACCTGCCATCGGCCAGCTGCGAGAGCGTGGCCGCCTTCTGCGCCACCACCGCCGGGTGGTACCGAAAGGTCGGGCAGGTCACGTACGTCATCAGCCCGATCCGCTCGGTGATCGCGGCGACCGCACCCAGGACTGCCCAGGCGTACGGGGCATGGCCCTGTTCTCTCAACCAGGGAAAGTAGTGGTCGCTACTGACCGCGAAATCGAACCCCACGCGCTCCGCCCCGACCCCGTCGGCCACCAGGTCCCTTGGTCCGCGCTGCTCAGTCATCAACGTGTATCCGATTGCCACCATTACCGCGGCTACCCGCACTGCCGCGGCTGAAACCGGACGGCCACCGGACCACCCGCTACTTCATGCAGGTGACGAGCTGCACAGCCCGGGTTCCAGCGCTGATCCTCCGGGTAGTCGCCTATATCGGTTACCGAAAGTGGGGCGATGGACGATGACGAGCGGTCCCTTTCTCGTACTCTTGTTCATCGGGGTGTTGATCGTCATCGTCGATGGCCAGTTCATCATGCGCAACAGCCCGGCGTACCTGGCGCAGGTCTACGGCGCGCGACCGGCCCGCAAGTTGGCCTCGCTGGTGGCCGTGTTCTTCCACCTGGTGATGCTGGGGCTGGTCGCGCTGGTCGCCGCCTTCGGGCTCGGCCCGGACCCGACCGTCCAGGCGCTGATCGCCCGGATCGGGGTGATCCTGCTGCTCACCGCCCTCGGTCACGCGCTGACCATGAGCATCTTGTCCCGGTTGCGCACCGAGCAGGAGAGCACTGAGATCGCCGAGGCACAGCTGGCCCGGCAACAGGAGGTCATGGCGCGCCGCAAGGCCTCGGCACCCTCCACCCGGGGTGGGACGCCGCGCGAAGAGCGCTCCGGGAGCTTCCGGCGGATCCGCCGGAGTGACCCCCACCGCTGAACCGAGCAGAGCCGCCGCCGCCGTCCGTGGGCCTTCACCGCGCGCGCAAAACGTGAGCCACCGGCAGGTTTGCCACCCCCTTCTTGCGGGCATAAGGGGTGGCCCCGGTCACATCTGGAAAGCGGGATCCGGAGCCCCGAGCCCGGCGTGCAAGGGGGTGCGGACGGTCCCGGATCGAGTGCCGGTCGGCTTGTTGGGACGGGTACGAACCTCGCGGCCAGCCGCGGAGGTCGGCGGCGAGTCAGCCACAGTGGTCTCCTCTCAGCGTTGTATATCGCTGGGTACTCGACCAGCGGCGGCCCGGACGATAAGACGCCGGAGCGCCTTGCGCTTCATTCAGCGCGGTCCTCTAGTCGCGAACGACCGATCCAGCTCATTACCTATACCACCGCTCAGCCCCGCCAATCCTGCTAGCTCGAGCTAGCGAGATGCTTGCGCAGGTAAAGCGGCGATTGGCCTTTCAAACACCACGATTAGGGACACCGGATGAACGAGATATTTCCCCGGCCCGAGTGGCTGGGATTGGGCCGGATTTGAACCGTCAACGCAGGTGTTTCACGGACCGCGCTCTGGGTATTTCGTGCTCATGAATACGGGTAGGAGTGGGGCATGAGCCGCCGGCGTGGAGTAGTACTGGGCGCCGGCGGCTTTTTGGGCGCCGCCTGGATGCTCGGCGCGCTGGCGGCCGTGGAAGACGCGACCGGTTGGGACGCCCGGGACGCCGACCAGCTGGTAGGAACCTCGGCCGGCTCAGTGCTGACTGCGCTGCTGCGATCCGGTGTGTCGGTGAATGAGCTGTACGACGCGCACAACGCCGAGGCGGTGACCGAACGGCTGACCGCCCTGCCCGATGCTCCGGCGCCATCCCTGCGTCTCGACCTGAGCGACGAGCCCTGCTGGCCAGGCCTGCCCCAACTCGGACTCGGCTCCGTGCCACTGGTGATGCGCGCGGCGCGCACCCCGTTGCGGTTGCGCCCTGGCGCGCTGTGCGCGGGCCTGCTGCCAAGGGGGCGTCGATCGCTGGCCAGGATTCAGAGCATGATCGACGGCGCCGGCCCGATCAGCGGGTGGCCAGACGGGACCTGGGTGGTGGCGATGAACTACCACACCGGGGCACGTGTTGCCTTCGGCCGCGACGGCAGCCCGACCGCGTCGATCTCCCAGGCGGTGATGGCCTCCTGTGCGGTCCCGGCCTGGTATGCCCCGATTCGAATCGAGCAGGTCCCGTACGTCGACGGGGGCGTCTGCTCGCCGCACAACGCCGACCTGTTGATCGGGGAAGAGCTGGACGAGGTGTTCGTGCTGGCGCCGATGGCGTCCCTCGAGCCGGACCAGCCGCGCACTCCCCTGATCTGGCTGGAGCGGCTGTGGCGGCGGGCGGCGACCAAGCGGCTGCACCGCGAACTCTGTGCGCTGCGTGCCAGCGGCACTCAGGTCACCGTGTTGGCGCCGAACGCCACCGACCTGGGGGTGATGGGCGCGAACATGATGGATCCGGCGCGCAGCCACGAGGTGATGTGTTCCGCGCGCGGTAGCGTGTCGGCGCGGCTGGCCGCCGGGACGGCCACGGACGACGTGCTCACCGACGCCGCCTAGGAGTGGCGCGGGGGTGACGTTCCGGGCTGGCTAGCCGGCCACATCGGTGTCGAAGCGAACCTGGTCTGCCTCGTCCGCCTCCGCGCGGCACTTGGCGGCCGCGTCCAGGTAGACCTGCTGGCACGCGGGGGGTGCTCACGGAGGCAAGCCGGTCCCACAGCTGGGCACGCTGGCGGAGCAGCCGTGGTCGCTGGTCGGGTGCGGTCTCCAACGCGACGGCATTGCCGGCTGGATCAGGTCGAACAGCAGCCGGATGGAGGACGCCCGATCCTCGGGCAGGGATTGATTGCCGCGTCGCTGCAGTACCGACGCGGCGGCATTGAGCAGCGCCGCCCGCACCGCCAGAGGCACCGCAACCATCGACATCAGGCCTCAGCCGCCGCCCCGGGTACCGGACACCGCTAACCTCCAGCTCGGCTGCCGCGCCACGCCAGAGATGCTGGCGCGGGTCCCGGGGTCGGTCGGCATGACGTTGCTTCCCCCGCGCATCAAATACCCAGGGCCCCAGCGCCCAACCCTCCGCCAACGATCTTTGGCCGGCAGCATCCGCCGAATGTTCACGACCAGCGGCGGGCCCGGACGAACTCGGCGAACCGGGTGGCCACCGGCGGCGCGGGTCGGTCCCGCAGCCAGACCAGCCCGATCATCCGATGTGCGCCGGAATCGGTCAGCGGCAGGTAGGCGACGCCCGGACTTTCCCGATGCGCGCGCGGCATCGGCACCACAGCGACCCCCAATCCGGCGGCGACCAGGCCTTCCATCGAGGAGATCTCGGAGCTCTCGAAGGCGACGGTCGGCGCGAACCCGGCCAGTGAACAGAGCTCGTCGCTGAGCTCACGCAGCTCGTACCCCGCACGCAGGGCGACGAACGGCTCGGCGCCGACGGCGCTCAGGCCGCAGCTACCTCGGCCGGCAAGCGGGTGATCACGCGGCACCGCCACGCAGAGCTGCTCGCGGTGCAGTGGCTGCCAGCCGATGTCGGCGCCCTCCGGGTGCGGGCTGCTGACCGCGAGGTCGACGTGCCCCGCCCGCAGGTCGGCGATCATCTCGTGGGCCGGTTCCTGCCGGAGTTCGAAGCGCACTCCGGGGACCTGCTGTCGATATCGGCCCAACAACTCCGGCACCAGCCAGGTGGCCACCGAATGCAGGAAGGCCAGCCGAACGGTGCCCCGGTCGGGGTCGAGCAGGCTGGCGATCCGGTCGCTGGCCGAATTCATCTCAGTGAGGCATCGCCTGGCGTGCTCCAGCAGGATCTCCCCGTACCGGTTGAGCCGCAACCGCCGGTTGACCCGGTCGAACAACGGTGTGCCCAGCCGACGTTCCAGCCGAGCCAGTGCCCGGGAAAGCGTCGGCTGGGCAACGTTCAGTCGGGCGGCGGCCTCGGTCATGTGCTCGGTCTCGGCGAGCACCACGTACCACTGCAGCTCATCGACGGTCACGTCCCGATTGTCCCGCTCCTGATTCATAAATGCATGACTGTCCGCCAATTCATGCATTGGACGTATCTTGGCGAGCTTCCTAGTCTTTAGCTATGGGAACGATCTCCGGCACGGTGGCGGGCCACGAGCGCGGCACGCCCGGTTACCGCCGGCTGGGCGCGGCCCTCTGGTGCGCGGGGTTGGCTACGTTCGTCCTGGTCTACTGCGTGCAGGGGCTGCTGCCGACGCTCGCGGACCAGTTTCGGGTGTCCTCGTCCACATCCAGCCTGGTGCTGTCCGCAACCACGCTCGGCCTGGCGCTGGCCGTGGTGCCGCTGGCCGCGGTCGCCGAGGGATGGGGCCGGGCGAGGGTGATGACCTGGGCATTGGCCACGTCAGCCGTGCTGGGGCTGGTCGCGCCGCTGGCCCCGAACTTCGCGGCGCTGGTCGGCATCCGCGCGCTGCAGGGTGTGGCGCTGGCCGCGTTGCCCGCGCTGGCCATGGCGCACGTGACCGCCGAGGTAGCGCCGAGGTGGCTGGGCGGCGCGATGGGCATGCTGATCGCCGGCAACTCCCTCGGCGGCCTGGCCGGCCGGCTGATCGCCGGAGTGGTCGCCGACTTCGGTGGCTGGCGACTGGCGTTGGCGGTGATCGGCCTGCTGTCGCTGATCTGCACCGTGGTGTTCCACCTGCTGCTACCGCCGTCCCTGGCGCCGGCGCCGCCTCGGACCCGGCTGCGGGATCTCGGCGGCCCGCTGCGCATCCACCTCTCGGACCCGGGGCTGGCGTGCCTGTTCGGCATCGGGTTCCTGCTCATGGGCGCGTTCGTCACGGTGTACAACTACCTGGGGTTCCGGCTGATAGCGCCGCCGTTCGGGCTGCCCGTCGCGTTGTCCGGGCTGATCTTCATCGCCTACCTGGCCGGGACCTGGGCCTCCACCACCGCCGGGCGGATGGCTGATCGGCTGGGCCGCCGGCGGATGCTGTGGGTGACCGTGCTGGTCGCGGTGGCCGGCACCTGGGTGACCAGTCCGGCGTGGCTGCCGAGCGTGCTGGTCGGCCTGCTCCTGGTGACCGTCGGCTTCTTCGGCGGCCACTCGGTGGCCAGCAGCTGGGTGGGCCGGCGAGCGTCGCTGCTGCCTGGCGGCGCACC
>DATHIT010000289.1:0-4178 GCA_035489915.1 Pseudonocardia sp.
GTCCCGCCGGTCGTAGGTGTAGCCGCGCACGTCGGCCGCCCGGATGCCAGCGGTGCGCAGGTTCTCGTACTCGTTGTACCGGCCGACCGCCGCGAAGCCGATCCGGTCGTAGATCTCGGAGACCTTGCGCAGCGACCGGGAGCGGTTCTCCGCCACGAACAGCACGCCGCCGACGTAGCTCATCACGGTGACGCTGCGACCTCGGGCGATGCCCTTGCGGGCCAGCTCCGAGCGGTCCCGCATCACCTGCTCGGCAGAGGCGTAGAACGGCAGCGTCACGTCTGGTACTCCTGGATCGTCGTTCCGGGGTGGCTTGCGGAGGGTGGGCCCGGGCTAGCCACCGGGCCGGGTGAGCCTACCTTCAACGACCCCGCGAGCAACTTCGCCGATCTCCTCGTCCGGATGGCGCACCGCCCCGTCGGCGGCGGTGATGGTGATAACCGCCGGGTAGATCCCCCGGCTCAGGTCGGGCAGCCCGGTCGCCGTGTCGTCGTCCGCGGCGTCGTAGAGCGCCTCCAGCGCGGTGCGGATCGCGGTGGGCGAGTCGGCCGCGGGGTCGTGCCGCTTCTTCAGCGCGGACCGGGCGAACACCGAGCCGGAACCCACCGAGTGGTAGCCCGTCTCGTCGGACTTGCTGCCGACCACGTCGAAGCTGACGATCCGGCCAGTCTGTGCCGGATCGGCGGCGTCCTCGTCGAACCCGATGAACAGCGGGATGGCGGCCAGGCCCTGCAGTGCCGCCCCGAGGTTGCCGCGCACCATGCCGGCCAGCTTGTTCACCTTGCCGTCCAGGGACAGCGGAACGCCCTCGATCTTCTCGTAGTGCGCGAGCTCGACGGTGAACAGCCGGACCAGCTCCACCGCGATGCCGGCGGTGCCGGCGATACCCACCGCGGAGTAGTTGTCGGCGACGAACACCTTCTCGATGTCCCGCTGGGCGATCATGTTGCCGGCGGTGGCCCTGCGGTCACCGGCGATCAGCACCCCGCCGGAGAAGGTCAGCGCGACGATCGTGGTGCCGTGCCGCACCCCCAGCTCGGCGAGGGCCGGGTCGCCAGCCACAGCGGCGGCTGGCACCGACCCGGGCAACAGGTGCGGGGCGGCCACCCCGACGAAGTCAGCGAATGACGACATCCCCGGGGTGAAGTACTCAGCGGGCAGTGCCGTGCTGACCGGGCTCACAGGTCCCCGCGCCGACCTCGGATCCATTGCTGTTTTGTACTCCCTCGGCTCGGTCGGCGGGTCTGCCCGATGAAGCCACCGGGCATCGGCCCGGCGGCGGTCTCTAGCGCGGCGAGACTACTCGCCGCCCTTCTGGACGTACGCCCGGACGAAGTCCTCAGCGTTCTCTTCGAGCACGTCGTCGATCTCGTCCAGGATCGTGTCGACGTCCTCACCCAGCTTCTCACGACGTTCCTGACCGGCCGGAGCGGCGCCCTCATCCTCGTCGCCGTCGCCGTCTCCGCCGCCCTGTCGCTTGGTCTGCTCCTGGGCCATGACGCCTCCCGATTTGTGGTCTCGCTGCCTAGAACACTACCTAGCCGAGGCGGGAAAAACCCACGCAAACATGCGACCAAGTTTCCGATTCATCCCCGGGTGAGCGCGGTGACCAGCTCTTCCGCCGTCGCCGATGCGTCGATCAACTTGCCAACGTGGTTGCGCGTGCCGCGCAGCGGCTCCAGTGTCGGGATCCGCACCAGCGACTCCCGGCCCAGGTCGAAGATGACCGAATCCCAGGACGCGGCGGCCACCGCCGTGGGGTATCGCTCCAGGCAGCGCCCCCGGAAGTAGGCCCTGGTGTCCTCCGGTGGCTGGCGCATCGCGGCGATCACGTCGTCCTCCTTCACCAACCGCCGCATCGACCCGCGCGCCACCAGCCGGTTGTACAGGCCCTTGCCCATCCGCACGTCGGAGTACTGCAGGTCGACCAGCTGCAACCTGGGCGAGGACCAAGCCAGCGAGTCGCGGGCACGGTAGCCCTCCAGCAGGCGCAGCTTGGCCGGCCAGTCCAGCCGGTCGGCACACTCCATCGGATCCCGGCCGAGTGCGTCGAGCACCTCGCCCCAGATGGTCATGACCTCGGCGGTCACCGGGTCGACCTCTTCGCCCTGGGTTCGGGTGACGTGCTCGGCGGCCCGGTCGTGGTAGGCCCACTGCAGGTCAAGACCGGTCATCCGGCGCCCGTCGGCCAGCTCGACCTTGGTCTGCAGGCTGGGGTCCCGGCTGATGGCGTGCACTGAGCGCACCGGTTCGGCCAGCCGCAGGTCGTCGAACCGCTGCCCGGCCTCGATCATGTCCAGCACCAGCGCGGTGGTGCCGACCTTCAGGAAAGTGGAGGTTTCCGCCAGGTTGGCGTCACCGAGGATCACATGCAGCCGGCGGTACTTGTCCGCGTCGGCGTGCGGCTCGTCCCGGGTGTTGATGATGCCGCGCTTGAGGGTGGTCTCCAGCCCGACCTCGACCTCGATGTAGTCCGAGCGCTGGGACAGCTGGTAGCCCGCCTCGTCCCCGCTCGAGCCGATGCCCACCCGGCCCGAACCGGTCACCACCTGGCGGGACACAAAAAACGGGATCAGCCCGGTGATGATCGACGGGAAGGTGGTGGACCGGGACATCAGGTAGTTCTCATGGCTGCCGTAGCTGGCGCCCTTGCCGTCCACGTTGTTCTTGTACAGCTGGATCGGGGGTGCGCCGGGCACGGTCGCCGAGCGCATCGCGGCCTCTTCCATCACCCGCTCGCCGGCCTTGTCCCAGATCACCACGTCCCGGGGGGTGGTCACCTCGGGGGTGGAGAACTCCGGGTGCGCGTGGTCGACATAAAGCCGGGCGCCGTTGGTGAGGATGACGTTCGCCGCGCCCAGATCGTCCAGCTCCGAGTCCGGGCTGGTCGGGATGCTCGGGGTGGACAGGTCAAAGCCGCGGGCATCGCGCAGCGGCGACTCCACCTCGTAGTCCCATCGGGCTCGCTTCGCCCGTGGCAACTCCGCCGCCGCCGCGTACGCCAGTACCACCTGCGTGGAGGTGATGACAGGGTTCGCGGTGGCATCCCCGGGAACCGAGATCCCGTACTCCACCTCGGTACCCATGATCCGCCGAGCACTCATGAGATCCGAGCCTAATCGCTGGGCGGCTCCACTGGTGGGATCAGCCGGCGTTCTCTCCGAGTGGCCAGCGTCCATCGCCGCCGAGATGGGTGGCCAGCGCCTCGCTGATGTCCCGCAGCGCGATCACCTGTTCCGGGGTGAGCTGGTCGAACAGATTCGCCCGGACCGCCTCTACATGACCCGGCGCGGCTGCCTGCAACGCGGCGAAACCGGAGTCGGTGAGCTCGCACACCGCTCCCCTGCGGTCGGTCGGACACTCCCGCCGGCGCACCCATCCGGTCTCCTCCAACCGGGCCACCGCGTGGGAGAGCCGGCTGCGCGAGGACATCGAGGACACCGCCAGCTGGGACATCCGCAGTGCCCGATCGGGCACCTCGGAGAGCCGGACCAGGATCTCGTAGTAGGTGTGCGGAATACCTGCTTCGTGCTGGAGCTGGCGGTCCAGGGTGTCCAACAGGAGTCTGTTCGCGGCCAGGAACGCACGCCAGGTGCGCTGCTCATCGTCGTTGAGCCACCTCGTGTGAGCCACGTCACCTCCGGAATAGTTGAACTCTCAATGTGTTGAGTGCAGTGTCAGTTTGGCTCAGCACCCCCACCCCATGACAAGAACAATCTGAGGAGATCCCCGAATGAGTACCACCGAAACCTTGAATGTGGCTGCTGGGACCTGGGACATCGACCCGGTGCACTCTGAAGTGTCGTTCGCTGCCCGGCACATGATGGTCAGCAAGGTGCGGGGGCGCTTCACCTCGTTCTCCGGCGAGATCGTCACCGCGCCGAACTTCCTTGACTCCACGGTGACCGCCACGATCGACCTGACCTCGGTCACCACCAACAACGACCAGCGCGACGAGCACATCCGCTCGAGCGACTTCCTGCACGTGGCGGACTTCCCCACCATGACCTACCGGTCCACCGGCCTGCACGTTGAGGGCAGCGGCGACTACGTCCTGGAGGGCGAGCTCACCCTGCACGGGGTGACCCGGTCGGTGCCGCTCGAGCTGGAGGTCACCGGCAGCGGCCCGGACGCCTACGGCGGCACCCGCTCCGGTTTCTCCGCCACCGGGTCCATCA
>DATHIT010000290.1:0-3173 GCA_035489915.1 Pseudonocardia sp.
AACATGATCCGATACGGCCTGCGTGACGCTCATCCCGGTCCGTACGCAATCCGAGTCAAGGGCACCGAGCGCCCAGTTGCAATCGCCTACGTCCGCGCTGCGTCAAGTCGGCCGTTCAGCGGGCGAAGTCAGTTCTCCATCAAAGATCGCTCGAGCTCCTGACGGGGCAGCACTCGCGTGCCCCGGGGGGTCGTAGCTCACGCGGAAACCTCCCCTGACATTCAGTCGCGGCATTGCACATTCCAACCTGTGCCGCTCGAAATGTCCGTGGGATTCGTTGAGGATCAGCACGTGGTCGGTCATCTCGCTGCGTAGGGTTTGATGATCCGTTCGCGTGGCCGGTAATGAGCACGGCGGGCGGAAGGAATCGAGATCGCGTCGATCCCCCAATTCGAGGATGTGCGCCGGCGTCGTCCCGCGCTAGCGTCCCCCGATCGTTCGTTCACCTGAGAGACCGCGCCGCTCAGTCCAGCTGGTGCCAACGGACACTCGCTAGGCGCGGGCCGCCCGGGTGTGCATTGAGATTCGGGTTCCGCCCGGAGGAGTTGCCGTGCTGACCAGGGGGATCCACCAATGACCGTCACTTCGGTCGCCGGCCGCACCGGCGATGTTGTGCTCACCGCCGCCGACGTGGGCAGCGGCACGTTCACCGGGATGTTTGGGATCAACAAGACCCCGAGCGCGCGGCAGCCGATCAACCTCGGCTCCACCGTCAATGGCAGCGCCGCCGGCACCGAAGACAAGGTGGCCATCGAGCTGTCCCCGACCGCGACCGGCGACTTCACCGGGAGCACGGGCTCGAACCCTGGGTTCTTCTGGGGCCTGAACGTATTCGCCACCACCGGTCCAGCCGCGGGCGACGGCAAGGGGATCGGCAACTTTGTCGGGTCGCTGTTCGAGGCATCGATCCGCAGCACCGGCGTGACCCTGCCCTACGTCGCGGGCGCCCAGGTCGAGGCGGCGTTCTTCGGCAACACCAACGCCGCGGTAACCCAGATGGAGTCGCTGCGGGTGTGCGCCCCGAAGCGCAAGGACGGCGCCACCGGCGGCACCGCCACCAACGTCTACTGCCTGTTCATCGAGAGCCCCGACGCCTACCCCGTAGGCGCCACCAGCAAGTTCGCGCTGTTCGTCGATGGCGGTGTGACCAGGCTGCAAGGCCGAGTCGACGTGAAGGACACGATCTTGTCGTACCAGGGGGATCTGACCGTGCGTGGCAACTTCACCGGCAACGGCCGCATCCGGCTCAACACCGACGGCATCGGCTTCTACGGGGCGACCCCCGTTGCCCGGCCGACGCTGCCCTCGGCCGGCTCGGTGACCGCCGCTCACGTCCGCACCGCCCTGATCAGCCTCGGGCTGTGCCAGTGAACGTTCCCGAAGGGATCTTGTACCTGCTAGATGTGGCCGGGAAAACTCTCGCCCAGGCCAACCACCTGATCGCGGAGCTCACCGAGCAGAACGCCGAGCTGACACGCCGCGTAGCCGAGCTTTCCGTTAACCCATCGCGAGAGGATCCGAGTAACCGTTAAGAACCTGCCCGAATGGCCAAGTCACAGGGGCTGTCCGACTTTGGCACCCCACACCTTGAGGCCAATATCCGCCAGGTATCACAGGCGCCGGATTAGGTCTTGGACGGGTGTCGCTGAGCGGTCGGCGGTGACGGTCAAGGTGCCGAACGCCGGGTCGAACTCGGCGGTTTCTGGATAGCGCTGGTGCGAGACAACGGTCTAATCAAGTCCCGTTCGTCGGGGATCCCAGTAGGTCCTCACCCGGGTCGCAACCCGAAGACCGACCGATGTCTCGTTACCGACGAAGATCGGCTCGCTTGTGAACCTCGTCAGGTCGAGCGACCGGCGAGGGCCGACCACCTGGACGGTGTCGCCAGCCGCGACGTCCTGGGCCCAAGCGGAGCCCGGCCCACCGCCGTGCAGATAGACGAGGATGGTGGTGTGGCCGGCGGAGTTCTCCCAGCGGACTGGCGTGTAGGTGCGCATCGTCAGTCCGTCGCCGGCGACGCGGACCTGGATCTTGTCGCCGGCGGTCCAGGAGGTGACGCTTGTCAGACCGATCTCCCGAAACGGTCCCCGGTCGGAGACCTGTGTGACTCGCATGGCGCGGAAGAGCCGGTTCGACACCGTGTCGGCGACGAGGTCGCGGAGGCGGCTCATGCCGGCAGATCGAGCTTGGCGAGGATGCGCGCCAAGGTTCTCAGGTCGGCGAGCGGAAGCCCGGCGAGTTGTTCGGGTGGTTGGCCGAGCCGCGCCATGTCGACGGCTCGACGTTTCACGCCGAGCGGTGTCAGCCACACCAGCTTCACCCGCCGGTCGTCGGGGGAGGCGCGCCGTTCGGCCAGGCCGAGCTTCTCCAGGCGGTCGATGCGGGTGGTCACCACGAGGGGTCGCACCCCCAGTGGGCGGCAAGGTCTCTTTGTCCGATGCCGTCGTCCAGTGGCAGGTGGGCCGGGGAGATCAGATCGCCGGTCCGCGGCCCGAGCTCGGCGGCGATGTCGCCGCGAAGGCCCTTTTTATGCATAAAGAGCAAGGTACTCGTGACTGCTAGTAGATGGCACAAGTAGGCGGTGGCGACGCCCTCGAAGACCTCTGCCCCGATCGTGCTCGCGGCGCGGCAGGCGTTCGCCGCGAACGGTTACGCCGGCACCACCATTCGCGGAGTGGCTCGCGCGGCCGGAGTCGATCCAGCGTTGGTGATGTACTTCTTCGCCAGCAAGGACGGACTCTTCGAGGCGGCGGTGCCTGCTTCCGCTGGCCCGCCGTATCGGCTCGACCCAGGCGGAGCTGCGAGCCGCGCTGACCGGGGCGCATCTGCTGGGTATCGCCACCGCGCGCTACGTGCTCCGGATCGAACGGTTGGCATCGGCCGATCGCGAATCACTTGTCGGACATCTCGCGCCGGTCGTGCAGCGCATCTCACCGGCGAGTTGCACAGCAGTGACTTCCCGCCGGGCACCGACACCTGCGACGGCGGCCCTCGGTAGCCCCAGATCGCGTGTGGGAGCTCACATGTGCCGAACAGCCGATCAAGGCGCAGTAGACAGTGACTGGACTCCGCGAGGGACTAACATCTGCCAGTCCCCTAGATGTAGGAGAGCCCGACGTGCCCGAGAACACCGATGCGCCCCCGGCGCTGGGTCGGCGTGACCGAAAGCGCCT
>DATHIT010000291.1:0-6073 GCA_035489915.1 Pseudonocardia sp.
GGTGTGGGACGGCGACTCGGAGGAGCCCACCGCCGAGGAGTGGGACCAGCCGGCGCGCGGCGACCAGGCTGGGCAGCCGGACCACGCCGCACGCGCGGATCAGGGGACCGAGCGGCTCGACCCGGAGCCGGAGTATCCGACGCAGGTCATCCAGGCGTTCCAGGAAGAAACCGGCTACGCCGAGCAGGGTTATGACGAGCGGGCCTACGGCACCGACTCGGGCTACCCGGAGGCCGGGCACGCCGAGCAGGGGTACGCCGGCGAGCAGCAGGGCTACGCCGCCGAGCAGGGCTACGCAGCTGAGCAGGGCTACACCGCTGAGCAGGGCTACGCGGACGAACACGGCCATGCCCGGGAGCAGGGTTACGCCGCCGAGCACGGCTATACCGCCGAGGACGGCTACACCGCTGAGCAGGGCTACACCGACGAACACGGCCATGCCGGGGAGCAGGGCTACTCCGACCAGCACGGCCACACCGACGAGCACGGCTACACCGACGAACACGGCTACGCCGCTGAACAGGGCTATACCGACGAGCAGGGTTACGCCGCCGCGAACGGCCACGCCGGTGAACAGGGCTACGCGAGCGAGCACGGCTACACCGACGAGCACGGCTACCCCGCTGAACAGGGCTACGCCGAGGACCAGGGTTACCACGAGCAGGGGTATGCCGAGCCGGAGTCCGTCGAGGCGGATCGGGCGGCGGTGCAGGAATCGGGCCCGGTACCGGTAGCCGAGCAGCTCTTCGGCAGCTACGAACCGGGGGCCGACGAGTACCTCGAGACCGCGGTGATCCCTCGCATCACCGACCACGGAACCATCCTCGATGACGACGAGGACCCGGTCGCCGGGCACTCCAGCGCGACCTCCACGGAGGCCCCCGGCCGCCCCGACCAGAACGGCGTGACCCAGTACGGGCACGACGAGTACGGGCACGACGAGTACGGCGCCGGCGACGGGCAGTGGGCCGGCGGCGCGCCGGGCACCGAGGACCACGACGACCGGCCAGCGACCAGCAACGCCGACGCCAACGGCCGCGCGAAGACTTCGGCCGACGCCGCCGCGGAGTCGCCGGGCCGTGACCGGGCGAAGCCGGCCGCTGATCGGCACGCCCCGGCGGCCGGCCTGATCTCGGGGAGCGGGGCGACCGCCGCTGTGGACCCGCGATCCGGTGGCCCCGAGCCCGAGCTGCTCGCCGGGTACACCTCCCTCGACGAGGTCGACGAGGTCGACGAGGTCGACGCGGACGAACGAGCCGACGAACGAGCCGAGCAACGGACCGACCGGCGCGCTGGCCAGGACAGCGACAAGGGCACGGACAAGGACAGCGACAAGGACACCGACAAGCCGGAGGACGCCCGGCCGAGCGACTCCGACGACTTCGGCGAGCGCCGCACCGAGCTGATTCCGCGCTACGTGGACACCTCCGGGCCCCGGAAGTCGATGGTGCTGGCGCTGGCGTTGCTACTGGTCACCCTCCTCGGCGCGGGCGGGGCCTATTTCGCCTGGACGCAGGCCCAGCAGGCCGGCCGCGCCCGGCCGACGGGCAACATCGCGTTCCTGGACAAGGCGGCCACCGCTGACGTCAAGGATCAGGTGAGCAAGGCCATCGAGGCGATCTACTCCTACGACTCGGCCCAGCTGGATCAGAGCGAGAACAACGCGCTGTCCTTCATCACCGGCACTTACGTCGACGAGTTCAAGAAGAACTTCGCCACGGTGCGCCAGCTCGCGCCGCAGGAGAAGGCGGCACTCACCTCGACGGTCGTCGAGGTGGGCGTGGAGTCGCTCACGCAGAGTCGCGCCTCGCTGCTGGTGATGGTCAATCAGGTCGGCCGTCGAGGGGACAATCCACAGCCCCTGCGTGCCGCCGTTCGGCTCAGCGTCACCGCCGAGAAGTTGGGCGGTCAGTGGAAGGTGTCCGGGGTAAACCAGAAGTGACCCTCCGGAGTCATCGCGGCGCCGGTCGTCCTCCAAAAGAGACCACTTACCGACGATTAGCGTCTTGACTCAAAGAGCGGCGCACGTCACTCTTGGTGGCGCGATGGTTGCTTCCGCGACCCGTCTGGACAGCGGCTGCATTTGCAGCTAGACTGCCTCTTTGCGCTGCCTTCTTTCAGGAGACATGCCCCCGGAACTCCATTTTGGCCCTGGGCCGGATGTTCTCTGAGGTGAGGAAGCGCGCTGACACAACACAGGCAACGCGTCGCAGCAGCCACCGCATGGCAGGCCGGACCCGGACCTCCCGCCCGGGTCACCAATGCCAGACGGTACCCGTTACCGGCGGCGCGTGCCAGACGAGCGTAGTTCTCGGAAGGACGCATCTTGGCTGTCTCCCGCGCCACCGCGACCACTGCGACACCGGCCTCGGCCAACCCGAGTTTCCCGGGCGCACCGACCCGAGTTTCATTTGCCAAGATCCGTGAGCCGCTCGAGGTTCCCGACCTCCTCAACCTGCAGATCCAGTCGTTTGAGTGGCTGGTCGGCGACGAGGCCTGGTTCCAGCGCCGCATCGATGCGGGCGAGGAGCTTCCGGTCGGCGGCCTCGAGGAGATCCTCGCGGAGATCTCGCCAATCGAGGACTTCTCCGGGTCGATGTCCCTGTCGTTCTCCGACCCCCGCTTTGACGAGGTCAAGGCTCCGGTCGAAGAGTGCCGCGACAAGGACATGACGTACGCGGCACCGCTGTTCGTCACCGCGGAGTTCACCAACAACAGCACTGGCGAGATCAAGAGCCAGACGGTGTTCATGGGTGACTTCCCGGTGATGACCGACAAGGGCACTTTCATCATCAACGGCACCGAGCGCGTCGTGGTGTCGCAGTTGGTCCGTTCGCCCGGTGTGTACTTCGACCACAACGTGGACAAGGCCACCGACAAGGACGTCTACTCGGTTCGGGTCATCCCCAGCCGGGGCGCCTGGCTGGAGTTCGACGTCGACAAGCGCGACACCGTCGGTGTCCGTATTGACCGCAAGCGCCGCCAGCCGGTCACCGTGCTGCTCAAGGCACTCGGCTGGACCACCGAGCAGATCCGCGAGCGGTTCAGCTTCAGCGAGACGCTGCTGGCCACCCTGGAGAAGGACCACACCGCGGGCCAGGACGAGGCGCTGCTGGACATCTACCGCAAGCTGCGTCCGGGCGAGCCGCCGACCAGGGAGAGCGCGCAGACCCTGCTGGAGAACCTGTTCTTCAAGGACAAGCGCTACGACCTGGCCAAGGTGGGCCGCTACAAGGTCAACAAGAAGCTTGGCCTGAAGTCGCCGCCCCACCTGGGCACGCTCACCGAAGACGACATCATCACCACCATCGAGTACCTGGTCCGGCTGCACGCCGGCGAGAACTCGATGACGGTGGGGTCCGGTGAGGACGCGGTCGAGATCCCGGTGGAGACCGACGACATCGACCACTTCGGCAACCGCCGGCTGCGCACTGTGGGCGAGCTGATCCAGAACCAGATCCGGGTCGGCCTCTCCCGCATGGAGCGGGTCGTCCGGGAGCGGATGACCACGCAGGACGTCGAGGCGATCACGCCGCAGACCCTGATCAACATCCGGCCGGTAGTGGCCGCGATCAAGGAGTTCTTCGGCACCAGCCAGCTGTCCCAGTTCATGGACCAGCACAACCCGCTGGCCGGGCTGACGCACAAGCGCCGGCTGTCCGCGCTCGGCCCTGGTGGTCTGTCCAGGGAGCGGGCCGGCATGGAGGTCCGGGACGTCCACCACAGCCACTACGGCCGGATGTGCCCGATCGAGACGCCGGAAGGCCCGAACATCGGCCTGATCGGTTCGCTGTCCTCCTTCGCGCGGGTGAACCCGTTCGGCTTCATCGAGACGCCCTACCGCAAGGTGGTCGACGGCCTGGTCACCGACCAGATCGACTACCTGACCGCCGACGAGGAAGACCGGCAGGTCATCGCGCAGGCGAACGCTCCGCTGGATGCCGAGAACCGGTTCTCCGAGGAGCGCGTCCTGGTGCGGCGCAAGGGCGGCGAGGTCGACTACATCGCCCCGCGCGGCGTCGAGTACATGGACGTCTCGCCGCGCCAGATGGTGTCGGTGGCCACCGCGCTCATCCCGTTCCTCGAGCACGACGACGCGAACCGTGCCCTGATGGGCGCGAACATGCAGCGTCAGGCGGTGCCGCTGCTGCGCAGCGAGGCCCCGCTGGTGGGCACGGGTATGGAGCTGCGCGCGGCGGTCGACGCCGGTGACGTGCTGGTGGCCGGCAAGGCCGGCATCATCGAAGAGCTGTGCGCCGACTACATCACCGTGATGGCCGACGACGGCACCAGGCAGACCTACCGGCTGAACAAGTTCCGCCGGTCCAACCAGGGCACCTGCAACAACCAGAAGCCCATCGTGGACGAGGGTGACCGGGTCGAGGTCGGCCAGGTGCTGGCCGACGGGCCGTGCACCGAAGACGGCGAGATGGCCCTGGGCAAGAACCTGCTCGTGGCGATCATGCCGTGGGAGGGCCACAACTACGAGGACGCGATCATCCTCTCGCAGCGCCTGGTGCAGGACGACGTGCTGACGTCGATCCACATCGAGGAGCACGAGATCGACGCCCGGGACACCAAGCTCGGCGCCGAGGAGATCACCCGGGACATCCCGAACGTCTCCGAGGAGGTCCTGGCGGACCTGGACGAGCGCGGCATCATCCGGATCGGCGCCGAGGTACAGCCCGGCGACATCCTGGTCGGCAAGGTGACGCCGAAGGGCGAGACCGAGCTGACCCCGGAGGAGCGTCTTCTTCGCGCGATCTTCGGCGAGAAGGCCCGCGAGGTCCGGGACACCAGCCTCAAGGTGCCGCACGGGGAGAACGGCAAGGTCATCGGCATCCGGGTGTTCTCCCGGGATGACGACGACGAGCTGGCCCCGGGCGTCAACGAGCTGGTCCGGGTGTACGTGGCGCAGAAGCGGAAGATCTCCGACGGCGACAAGCTGGCCGGCCGGCACGGCAACAAGGGCGTGATCGGCAAGATCCTGCCCGCCGAGGACATGCCGTTCCTGGTGGACGGCACCCCGGTGGACATCATCCTGAACACCCACGGTGTGCCGCGCCGAATGAACATCGGCCAGATCCTGGAGACCCACCTCGGGTGGATCGCCAAGCAGGGCTGGGAGATCGAGGGCGCCCCGGACTGGGCGGCCAAGATGCCCCAGGAGCTCTACTCGGTGCCGGCCGACACGAACACCGCGACCCCGGTGTTCGACGGCGCCAAGGAGGACGAGATCACCGGTCTGTTGTCCTCCACCCGGCCCAACCGGGATGGTGACCGGATGGTCGGGCCGGACGGCAAGGCACAGCTGCTGGACGGGCGCTCCGGTGAGCCGTACCCGTTCCCGGTGGCCGTCGGCTACATGTACATCCTGAAGCTGGCCCACCTGGTGGACGACAAGATCCACGCTCGGTCCACCGGCCCGTACTCGATGATCACGCAGCAGCCGCTGGGTGGTAAGGCGCAGTTCGGCGGTCAGCGCTTCGGTGAGATGGAGTGCTGGGCGATGCAGGCCTACGGGGCGGCATACACCCTGCAGGAGCTGCTCACCATCAAGTCCGACGACGTGGTCGGCCGGGTCAAGGTGTACGAGGCAATCGTCAAGGGCGAGAACATCCCCGAGCCGGGCATTCCTGAGTCGTTCAAGGTGCTGCTGAAGGAACTGCAGTCGCTGTGCCTGAACGTTGAGGTGCTGTCCAGCGACGGTGCGGCCATCGAGATGCGCGACACCGACGATGAGGACCTCGAGCGCGCGGCGGCCAACCTGGGCATCAACCTGTCCAGCCGGCCGGGCTCAGACTCGCTGTCCGTGGATGACGTTGTCCATTGACACCTGCATTGATCAAGGGTCCTGAACACCCACTAACCACCCCCAACCCGCGAGACATGCAAGGGGAGACTGAAGCCACGTGCTAGACGTCAACTTCTTCGACGAACTGCGCATCGGCCTTGCTACCGCTGAGGACATCCGCCAGTGGTCGTACGGCGAGGTCAAGAAGCCGGAGACGATTAACTACCGCACTCTCAAGCCAGAGAAGGACGGGCTGTTCTGCGAGAAGATCTTCGGCCC
>DATHIT010000292.1:0-5299 GCA_035489915.1 Pseudonocardia sp.
CTCCTCGGTGACGAAGTGCTCGCTGTAGGTCTCCCGCTCGCTGAAGCAGCCGGCCGAGTGCACGTGCATCGGCAGGTCCTGCTCGACCAGCCGCTCGTAGAGCGGGTACCAGTACCGGTCGCCCAGCGGCGGAGTCGCGCCCCGGCCCTCGTGCAGGTCCGGGTTGATCAGCGCGCCGACGAAGCCGAGCTGCACCAGCCGGTCCAGCTCGCCGAAACCGGCGGACACCGGCTCGTCCGGCACCAGCGGCAGGGCGCCCACGCCGGCGAAGCGATCCGGGTGCAGCGCCACGGTCCGCGCGATGGTGTCGTTGTTGGCCCGGGTCCACGGCTCCACCAGCCGACTCGGCTGCATCGAGTTGGCCTGGTGGTAGGGCCTGGGCGAGATCAGCTGCAGGTCGGTGCCGACCGAGTCCATGATCGCCACGTTGCCCTCGGCGCAGGCGGCCAGCGCGCTATCGCTGATCTTCGGTTTGCCCGCGTGGTAGCCGCCGTCGGCCAGCAGCTGGGTCCGGTAGGCGTACAGCCCGTCCGGGGCGACCAGGTGGGCATGCGCGTCGATGATCATTCCTCAGCCCTCTCCGAGCAGTGCGGTGATCTCGAGTTGGATGTGCAGCGAGCGGGGCAGGTCGATGCTCAAGGTGTGTCGCGCCGGCCGGCTGGCCGGGTCGGGGAACATCACCAGCCAGTGCTTGTCGACCACCGGCCGGATCCCCTTGTCCCGCACGAAGATGGTGCACTTGACCACGTCCTCCGGCCGCCCGCCGGCGGCGTCCAGCACCCGCCGCACATTGGCGAAGACCAGCTCGACCTGCTCCTCCACGTCCTGTGGGACAGTTCCGGACTCTGGGTCCAGCGGGGAGATCCCGCCGGAGACCAGCAGGTTCCCCACCACGCTGGCCATCGGGATGGGCAGCCCGGCATGGTGCAGGCCGGGTACCTCGATAGATCGTCGAGCCATTGTTCCGCGTCCTCTCTACAGCCAGCTCAGGAAGCCCATGCCACAGCCGGTGCCGGCTGGCGAGCGCACGATGGGCACGTACTCGAGCCAGTCCACCGCGCGGCCCTCCATCGCGCCGGCGGCGGTGACCCAGTTGCGGATCTCCGAGGAGCCGCTGTTCAGCAGCGCGGCGGGCAGCTGGCAGAGCGCCTCAGCGTCCTTGTTGGTGATCGCGTCCAGCACCCGGTGGTCCAGCGCCTCGTCGACCACGAAGTGGCTCAGCCCGCCGGAGGCCAGGATGGCGATCCGGGCCTGCACCGGCGACGCGGCCGCGGCGGCGCGCAGTGCGCGACCCAGCTCGAAGCACCGCCGGGGGGTCGGCTGGTTGGGCGGGTAGTAGGTGTTCAGCATGAACGGGATGACCGGTACCGGGTCCGGCGTCAGGAACCGGTAGATGGGGAAGCCGTAGGCGTGCCCGAACCCGGTGCCCGGCGGGGCGGAGGCCATCCAGCCGATGTCGATGCCCTGCTCGGTGAGCCCACGCACCAGGTCGGTGGCCAGTTCGGTGTGGCCTTTGAAGCTGAACTCGGCGTCCATCAGGTAGCTCTGCGCCGCCTCCTTGAGGAACTCGGAGTCGTGGTCGTCCAGCAGTCCGGTGCTCATCTCGTCGGCGGCGGAGATCGCCATCGCCGGCTGGTTGGACGCGGTGAACAGCTCCCGCTGGTCGTCGCCGATGACCAGCACGACGTCCGGGGCGACCCGGGCGAAGTCGGCCCGCAGCCGGTCCAGCGCGGCCTCGCAGCGCGCCCAGTCCCGTTCCCAGGCCGCCATGCTCAGCCGGTCGGCGAACCGGTCGCCGGCCGCCGCCGCCAGCTCGTCGTAGTGGCGCACCACGCCGGTGTGGTCGTACAGCCCCGGGTTGGACCGGTCCTGGTCGGCGCGTTCCGCCCACAGCCGGGGCGGCGCCGCGAGCAGCGGGCTGTGCGAGGTTCCTGCCCCGTAAACGATCTCGGCCATCGTGTGCCTCTCTCGGTGCGGCCAGCGTGGCTGGGCCGGTGGTCCGGAACGGGTGAGTCGGTGAGTGGTGGGGCGGGTCAGCGGTCGACGACGGTGAACAGGCGGGCGGTGCGGGCGCGGCCGGTGCGCAGCGCCTCGCCGGCCTCCGCGATGGCCTTCAGGCCGGCCAGCGGGTCGCCATCCGGGCGGGCTGGGACGTCGTGCAGCAGCCCGCTGAGCACCCCGGTGAGCACCTCGGCGAGCGCCGAGGAGGAGTTCACCGGGGCCAGCGCGGCCCGCCAGGCCACGTGCCGGTCCGGCCGGACCAGCACCGCCCCGGTCGCGGTGGTGCCCCGGACGGCCGCCCATTCGCCCTCGGGGTCGGTCAGCTCCGGGATGTCGAGCACCGGGTCGGTCGGTGCTTGACCCGGTGTGCTGAGAGCGCCGACTCGGTGTGCTGAGAGCGCCGACTCGCGGGGAAAGGGGGGGACGGTGATGGGGACGACGGTGAGGGGGCTCGCGGTGGCGGCGGAGGCGGTGGCGGTGGCGGCGGCGCGCCAGGGCTCGGCGTGCGCCGCGTCGACGAACAGGGTGAACCCCTCCGCCGCGATCAGGTCGCTGCTGGATACCGGGCCGTCCGGGCCGTGCAGCCACACGTGCGGCACGTGGTGGCCGGGACGGGTGGTCGGGGTGAACACGATCGCCGAGTCGTGCTCCGGCGGGGGCGGGCTGCCGTCCGGGACGAGTGCCCCGACCTGGTAGGCGAAGCCGGCCTCGATGTTGAGCTGGCTGTAGTCCTCGGCGTTGTGCTCCACTGCCGCCTGGGTCGCCGCGCGCCGCCGCTCCCCCTCCGGGGTGTCGCTGGCCCACACCGCGAGCTCCGCCCAGCCCTGGTCCACCGACATGCCCTTGGCCAGCCCCATCGCCTGGCCGATCGGGGCGTGCCGGCCGGCGTTGCGCAGCGAGTGCTCCACGTTCCGGGCGGCCACCGCGCGGCGCTCCGGCTCGTAACTGTCCAGCAGCCCGTCCCCGCCCTGCCCGTGCAGCACGGCGGCGAGCTTCCAGCCCAGGTTGGCCGCGTCCCCGACGGCGGTGTTCAGCCCGAGCCCGCCGGTCGGCGGGTGCCGGTGTGCCGCGTCGCCGGCCAGGAACACCGGCCCTACCCGGAACCGGTCGGCCACCACGCCCTCGTACTGCCAGTGGCTGACCGCGCGCACCTCCGTCGCCAAGTCCGGAATCCCGATCAAGGCCCTGGCCCGGGCGACCAGGGCCTCAGGGTCGCCGAGCAGCGGGTCGTCCGGGGCCATGTGCATGCTCATCGACCAGGTCGGCGAGTCCGCGCCCCACCGGCCGGGGCCGAGCCCGAGCAGCGCTCCCACCGGGCCGCCCTCGCCCAGCGGCTGGATGAAGTAGGTCAGCAGCGCCTCGGGGTCGGCGTGCGCGGACAGGTCGGCGGCGAAGTAGACACTGACGATGTCGACCAGCGCACGCGGCCCGGACACGGTGACCCCGAGCAGGTCCGCGCAGGTACGGCCGCCGTCCGCGGCCACTACGTAGCGGGCCTTGACGTAGTAGCTGCGCTCCCCCGCGTGGTCGCGCAGGGCGGCCGTGGCGCCGTCGGGGTCCCAGGTGAGCCCGACCAGCTCGGTGCGCGCCCGCACCCGCCCCGGCCAGGCCCGCTCGGCATGCTCGGCGAGGATGGCGTCCAGCCGCAGCTGGGGGAGGTTGGCGAAGCGGCGCGGGCTGGCCAGCGCGTACCGCGCGGCGTCCGGCCCGCCGCCCCAGGCGGGCAGGTGCCCAATGCGTCGGCCGTGCAGCGGGGTCGGCCCGCCCAGCGAGGTGTACCAGGCGACCCGGTGCCACCGGTCCTCCGGCGGGGACTCCGCGTAGATCGCGTCGGCCACCCCGATGTCCTGGAACGTCTCCATGGTGCGCACGTTGAGCAGGTGCGCGCGCGGGTAGTGGGTCGCGAAGTCCCGCCGCTCCACCAGCAGCCCGGGGACCCCGCGCCGGGCCAGCTCGAGCGCGGTGGTGAGTCCCGCCGGCCCTCCTCCGACGATCAGCACCGGCACCTCACGCAGGTCAAACCGCTCGGCGGGCGCGAGCCCAGTCACGTCTCGGTGCGCCATTCGGCCTCCTCGCCGTTGACAGTCCGAATGATTGCATGCAATCTAGCGTGAATAAATTGCGTGCGGAAGTCTTGGCTCTACCCGGTTCCGCAGCTCCGCTCAGCCACCGGGCGGCGCGACGCACGGTGCAACCACGTCAAGCACGGCGATCACCGGCCGTGGCGGGGAGTAACATTGCGTGCAAAATGTTCATGCCACATTGGCGTTCGTGTCGACGAGCAGGAGCCGCATGTCGGAACCCGCCCCGCTCCGACTGGCCAAGCCCGGCGTCTCGGTCGACCGGGTGGTGGCCGCTGTGCTGGCCCGCATCGCTTCCGGTGAGTTGAATCCGGGCGAGCAGCTGCGCCAGGAGGACCTGGCCGAGGAGCTCGGGTTCAGCCGGGTGCCGGTGCGCGAGGCACTGCACGCCCTCGCCGAACAGCGGGTGCTGGTTCACCAGAAGCACCGGGGCTTCTTCGTGGCCAAGCGCAACGCGCACGAGGTCGCCCAGTTCGCCCGGATGCTCGAGCTGATCGAGGACGACCTGCTCGCCAGCATCCGCTGGCCCACCGCGGCGGAACTCACCCGGCTGCACGCACTCAACGAGCGGCTGCTCGAGGTGGCCGAGGACTACGAGGTGGCCGAGACCGCGGCGCTGAACCGGGAGTTCCACTTCGCCATCTTCGGGCTCTCCCCGCACAGCATCATGGTCGAGGAGCTGGAGCGGCTGTGGCGGCTGGCCCACCCGTACATCCTCGCCGACATGATCACGCCGGACTCCCGGCGCGCCCGCGTCGCGGAGCACCGGGCCGTCATCGAGCGGTTGGCGCGGGAGGACCGGTCCGGCGTGGTCGAGGCAATGGCCCGGCACCGCCGCCGCTCCAGGCTCCCGGCCGACGCCGCGGCCGCTCAGCTGAGGTAATCAGCTCTCAGCGGCCGACGGCTCAGCAACCCAGCGGCCGGCCCGCTCCCGCGGCTGAGCGGCCGACGGCTGTTACCTGTTACCCAACTACACACGCGGCAGGTTGCGCGCGCCGAACACCTGCCGGCCGTGCAGCTCGGTAACAGCCGGCCGGCCAGGAGCGCGCGCCACCCCAGCCAGCGCGGCAGGCGGCCCAGCGCGGCCGACGGCCCAGCGGCCGACGGCTCAGCGCTCTCCGCGGCCGACGGCTCAGCGGCTCATGGCTCGAGGTACCCGCGCTGGTAGGCCCGCACCAACCGACGCGGCACCAGGTGTTGCTTGCCCGCGATCACCA
>DATHIT010000293.1:0-17859 GCA_035489915.1 Pseudonocardia sp.
TCTCGGCCTCCTTCGCGTGTCAGATCGGGAGAGCAGGACGATCCACCCTAGGAGTCTGACGAACATGAGGTATGCCAGTCGCATCGCCACCGGCCGATCATGCTGGGCTCCCGCCTGTGACGAAGCGGCAGGTCAGCGGACGCGAGCCGAGTTTCGGGCACCCACAGGCTGGTGGTGCAGCGTCGATCAACGAGTCGCCGGTGCCAGCGCAGGATCGTTGCGGGTGTGACGAGCAGGCCGATCCGTCGGCTGGCGGGCAGTGCGCGCCAGGGCCGCGAGCAGTGCTCGATCTGCCCAGGACATCCGAGGTCGGCCGGCTTGCCGGCGAAGTACCCCGACTTGATGACGAAGAACCAGGATCTCGATGTCCTTGTCCGACGGTGAGCGTGAAAGCAGAACCATCCAACCAACGAGTCGGGAAACGATCAGGCAGATCAGCCGTAGCGCCACCAATCCGATCATGCCCAGCCCTGAGCCGTGCTGAACCGGCAGGTCGCAGCTGTGGGCGGAGTTCGGGCACCCTCACGGCTGCCCGCCGCGGCTCACCCCGATCGGAGGCATCGCCCTGATATCGCTGATCGTCGATCTCGACAACGGGCGCCATGCCCGACTCGATGGGTTATGACTTGCAACACGGGACGAAGGGCGCACGCACCGGTCGGTCCTGGTGGATATGGCCAACGCTCCGCTATCAAGCGCGGTCTCAAAGTTAGACAGACGATCTGGGAGATAGCCAGGACGGTGTGTACCTAGGTGCTCGGGTGCCCGACGCAACTGCCGGCTTGATCGAATGGATGTCAACAGGTCCGAGGTAACCGGTGGTCGGTGCGCTGGCCCTTGGGAGGAAGCAGATGAAGCCCCAGGCCGCAGACGTTCCCCTTGTGGGGCTCGAAAACTCGGTCAGGCGGGTTGAGCTGGGACTTCGTTTGAAGCGCTCCAGTGATCAACAGCTATTTCTGAACTCGTTCAAATAATCGACCAGTGCGCCTGAACGTGTTCAGTTTTCCCTTCACGACCGCATCTAGGCCGTGCACAAATGGCCAGGTCACAGCTCCTGGACCCGCACACGTCGCTTGGGTCATGGCCCTCCACTCGGTGCCAAATTCAACCGATGAAGAATTCGGTCAACATGGGGCGCCAGGTCCATCCCGGCGCGCGCCCGAACGCCTCGGCCAGTGCGGCGACGAGTGGGACGGCCACCGTTGCGGGCAGACCTCGGCGCGCCGCTCAGCTGTGGTGGCGGACGGCCGCTTCTAGGCCGTCGAGCAGGTGCTCCGAGAAGATCCGAGCGACGAGTTCGCCCCGGCTGTTGACGTGGGTCTTGTCGAAGATGGCCTTGACGTGGTCACGCACGGTGTGGCTGGACAGGCTGAGTTCCGCGGCGATGTCCTTGGTGGCGAGGCCCCGGGCGAGCAGCAGGACGATCTCCACCTCGCGTTGGGTCAGCCCATAGGACTCGAGCAGGATGGGTACCACATCAGAGGACCGGGCGGGTTCGATCATGACGCCCACCTGGCCTCGGCCGCCCTCCATCGGGACGGCGGTCACGCGCAGCCACCGGCCGGATATCCCGCAGACCCGGGTGACCAGGTTTGTCGACGTGCGGCTGAACCGCGCTCTGGTCACCGCCGCCCCGAGCAGGGATGGCAGGCCTGGTTCGGCGACGCCGCTGGTCTGCAGCTCATCGAGTAGCGCCCGCGATTCCATGGTCATGTTCTGGATCTGGTTGCGGCCGTCGATGACGAGCATGGCCGCCGGTCCGTGGGTCGCGGCATCGAGCCTGCAGACCCCGCCGCGGAACGCTCGGGCGATGAGCGGCGCGAGGCTACGGACCTGGCTGACCTCATGGCTGGGGAACGGTCCGTCCTCGGTCGCACGGACGAGGTCGGTGACACCCCAGCATGTCGTGCCGAGCACAAAGGCGGCGCGCAGCTCGTCGGCGACGCCCAGCGGTGCGTAGAGATCGGTGTAGATCGGGGCGCGCTCGATGTCGCCGTCGGTGACGTCGTACAGGGTGGCGACCGTGTCGGTGCTGCGCGCGAGGGCGTTGAACTTGTTGAAACCCGGCGCCAGAAGCTCGTTGTCCCAGAAGGGGGCACACGCCTCGGCGGCAAAGCCTTCCACGATGCCGCCGGTTGGCAAGAGCGTCCTCGGGTCGACGGTCATCAGCGCGCACCAAGAAAAGCGGGTTACCGCATGGAGCGAGGCGAGGGTCTCGTCCAGGATCATCGCGATGTCGGTTTCATCGTCGATGATCCGTAGCAGCCGGTCACGAGCGCCAGTAAACGCCTCGATGCCCACGCCGGTGACTGTACGAGCCCCACCGGTGGGGTGCCACCCCCTCAATTGCGGGGTGCGAAGGCCCAGCTCAGGGGTCGGTTCCACTACCGAGCGGGATTCACAGCGCCACCGATTCTACTTATGCTCGAGCCCTTGGAAGGAGCCCTGAAAATGGAGATGCCGAATCCCGCGACCACGGTTCGGAAAAAGCTGGCGGATGACTGGCTGATGGGCTTTTTTCAGCTGGTCGACGCGATGGATGCCGACGCCGCGTCGCAGGCATTCGCCGATGATGGGACCTTCCGGTTCGGCAATGCGGATCCGGCCGTCGGGCGGGAGCAGGTACGAGACAACATCTCGGAGTTCTTCGCGATGATTGCGGCGCTGGACCACCGCATCACCGGAGTGTGGTCTGGCGACTGGGAACAGGGCGAGGTGAAGAGCGTGGAAGCGGAGGTCGTCTACACCCGTAGGGACGGCAGCCGGACCATGCCACTTCCAGTGACGAGCACCCTGCGCATGCGCGCGGGCCTGATCCAGGACTACCGGATCTTCATGGACATCTCGCCGCTGTTCGCGCCGCGGCCCGAGGATCCGGAACCGGCGGGCCGGCGTCGACCGGCGACTGAGCCAGCGGGGGGTGCGCGGTGAACAATTCCCACGCCTCGACCAGGGACGGGCTAGTTCTGGCGGCCGACGACGGTCTGGCGTTCTGGTTCCTCGACACCCTGACGCTCACCAAGGTCAGCGGACAGGACACCGGCGGGGGCTTCACTGTCCTGGACCACCGCTGTCCCCCGGGCTTTGCGCCGCCACCACATATCCATCGGGATTCCGACGAGGCCTTCTTCATTCTCGAGGGTCAATTCGAGGGATTCTGTGGCGAGCGGCTGTGGAACGCCGGTCCGGGCATGCTGGTGTTTCTACCCCGAGGCGTGCCGCACGGTTTCCGAGTGTCCGAGCTCGGCCAGGGCCGCACTCTGCTGATCCTTGGCCCGGCCGGTTTCGACGCATTCGTCGCCGACGTGGGGGAGCCAGCCGAACGGCTTGTATTGCCTGAGCCGGCCCGGCCTGACCCAGCCCGAGTCGCGGAACTTGCCGCTGCGCACGGCATCGAGTTGTTGCCGCCGCGGGCCTAGACCCCCTGATGGTCTGAGGTGGCGCTGATCGCTGGGATGGGGCGGGGGCAGGTACCTGGTGGGGGCACGCAGTCTGGCAATGATCATTACTGGCAGGATGACCCCTCGTGCCCGAGCCGGTCGATCCTCCGTCAGAGGAGCGTGATCTCCGGTCGCTTCGGCTGGTGCGTTTGGGTTCGGTTGTTGCGACAGGTGACCCACGAGAGCCGTTCCAGCTTCATGACGTCGATCGTGAGGTTGATTGGTCTGTCGGCGAGTTCGTGCGGCACTTGGTGGCCTGTGACTACAGCGCAGCGTCGTGCCGCTCCTACCTGCTGAGTCTGTTGCGGTGGTTGCGGTTCTTGAGCGCTGTTTCGGTGGCGTGGGATCGCGCTGAGCGGCGTGACGTGCGTGATTTCGTGTTGTGGATGCGTGGGGCGGACAACCCGCAGCGGCAACGCCGCGGTGGGGTGCTGGCGGGGTCGGTGAACGGGGTGACCGGCAAACCGGAGCTGTCGGAGGGGTATGCGCCGGCGACGATCAACCATGCGCTGCCGGCCGTACGGATGTTCTATGCCTACCACCAGCTGAGCGGTGAGGGCCCGGTGGTGAACCCGGTGCCGGTTCAGCAGGGCCGTGGTTGTGGTCGGGCGCTGGCGCATCGCAGCCCAATCGAGCCGGTTGAGCGGCTGCGGCGGGCGGCGTCCTGAGTCGTCGCTGGCACGGTGCCGGCAGGTGTCCCTGGCCGAGGCGGCGGCGCTAGGCCAGGGGATCGAGCGCTTGGGCACGGCCCTCACCGGCCCCCCCACAGGACAGCCACCCCTCACAGGCCCACCCACAGGACAGCCACTCGGGATCACTGGGTGGACACTAAGGATCCAGACAGCGGCAGCCTGACACAGTCCAGGCGACTGCCGCTGCCGCATCTACGGGGCACCGGCTGCGGGAGGCAATGGCTAGGTCGACGCGGGCACGTCCCCCCCGGTGTGGGCGAACAGCTTGCTGACCACCTTCCAGGTCCCTTCGATGCGCGCGAGTTGGAGATAGTCGATGAAGGAGAGCGACCCCCAGTAGCCCTCCTCGGCCACCTCGGCCACGGCCGCGTCTCCGGTCTGCTGCACTGCGAGGATTCGCGCCCGGTGGTTGCCCGTGTCGCCTGGCTCCTTCGCCGCCAGTCCGATGAACTCCGCGATCGGCATGTCGTAGCGGGTGCCCCCGACCGAGCCGAACATCCGGGCGTCCGGGTGCGAGGCTTCCTCAAGCTTCGCGGCGTCGCCCTTCGCCTCACCGTCGAGGAAGAGCTGCACGACCCGGCGCACCTCGTCGTACTCGCGGACCGCGTCCGCAGCGCCGGCCTGACTGCCATGTACCTGAGTCATGACACCACCTCGTTCTTCAGATGATGGGTAACGTTTCCGTTCCGCGGTCTGCTGCGCGCGAGGAGTTCTCGCGTAGGAGGGGCCCGGGGCTGATGCTCGTTCTGTTTTCAGAGGGGCTTGATGTTGGCGTTGCAGCATTGACGTGTCCTCCAGGGGACGGCCCCAGCCGGCGGCTCGTCCCGCCGGCCCGACGCCCGAGCGACCGTTGTCCCGCCCGTGCGCCACGTTCGGCCCCGCTTGAAGTCTCGACCCGTCCAGACGCGCTGTCACGCGTAGTGCACTACCCGACCGCGCTCGTTCAGCGCGTGGGCAGCGAGGCGAGCGTGTGCCTCGTACTGAACGGCAAGGGTGCTGCCGCGCCGCTTCCGCTCCTCGGCGCCCTGGGCGCCCGCGGTGCGGATCGGCTTGCCACCGACTCGTGGGGCGGAGCAGCCGACAGGAGGGCGGCTCACACCCCCCGCGACGTGCATCTGGTTGGGGGTGGCGAGGATGACCCCGTCCGGCCGGTCGGGGCGATCATCTCGTCCAGTGAGGCGTACCGCGCGACGTCGTACTTCCGGGCCAGTTCGGGGCCAACCGGACCCGGCTCGACGATCGAGACCAGCTGGGCTGAGCGGCTCACGTCGACCTCCTCGATGTGTCGTCGACCGATCAATCCCGCGCCGGCAACCGCGATCCGAATCGTCACGCTCGGATGACTCCGTCACCCAGTTGACCCGGGTCAACGACGGCACCGATGGTTTCCGCTGGTCGGCGGCGGCGCGCACATCAGCCGTGTGGACGATGCCGTCCGCTGACCTCGGCGGGAACCATGGTCCGGGCCTCGGACCCGCCGAGGAGGGAGGACTACCACCATGGTTACCTCAGAGCAGACTCAGGCGATCCAGCGTTACTCCGACGTATGGGCTTCGGGCGACCTGGACGTCCTGGATGAAGTGTTCACCGCCGACTGCGTCCGGCATGGGCCGGCCCTGGAAGGCACGTCCGTCAAGGGCGCGCAGGGCCTGAAGGAGATCGTCGAGCTATACCGAACGGCTTTGCCCGATCTGCGGGTGCCCATCGACACGATGGTCGGCGACGGGGACGTGGTGATGACTCGATGGTCGGCGAGCGGGACGAACAACGGGCCGGTCCTGGGGACTCCGCCGACCGGGAAGTCGTTCACGATCTTCGGATTCTGGATGCATCGCTTCGAGGGTGACAAGATCGCCGAAGAGTGGGCGACGTGGGATACCCATGGGTTCCTCGGCCAGCTGGGCGTGTCACTGCCCTGAGACATAACCCGGGGTGCTGGCCTGCTCGTGTAGGCAGCACACCAGTGCCGCGCAGCGCGAGGAGACGATCATGCCGGCAAGGGGTTCCGCGCGGGTGATGAGATTGACGCCTCAGCCGGTGAGCAGCCGGGCGCGCCAGTCGTGGAAGGCTGCGGCCAACTTCGAGTTTCGGTGGGACTCCAGTCGCTGGATGTGGTCGGCGAGGTAGTGCAGATAGAGCGGCAGGAGTCCGTCTCTGAGCATTGTTATCGCATGCTCTCGAGCCGGGGGGTTCGTCCGCCAGTCGAGCGCGGCGGCGACGAGCTCCGCGCCTGGCGCCTGTGCTTGGGCCAGGTAGTGGTGCGCCGCGGCATCGTTGGTTCCTTCACGGCCTGTTTCAGCAGTGAACAGGAACCGAACTGGGAACAGTACGATCTTGGTCGTCCACCGCACGCCCGCGGTCACCAGCAGGTCCGGTCGGTGCGCCTGGGCCAAGACATCGTCGGCGAGGACATCGAGAGCGAACTGTGCGCCGGTCACGAGGAGGTCGGTCCGGTTCGGACGGGGCAGGCCGCTTCGCACGTCGCTACCGGTGAGCACCCGCCCGTGCTCGAGCAGGCACAGTCGATCCAGCGGTGGAAACCGTCCACCGGTCGCGCGACCGCTCAGGGATCCTGGAGTTCCCCAGAAGATCGATACGCGGGTGTGCAGCGGGGATCCCATCGAGCGCACCTTCTCTGCGGCGCCCAGCAATGACTCCTCGTCAGACGACAGAATCGGGTCCGCGAGGATGAGCGCCACGTCGACATCACTGACCAACGGGCTGAAGCCGCCATGAGCGAGGCTGCCGAGGGCATAGGCAGCCAGTAGCCGGCTGCCCATCGACTCCAGATTCACGCGGACCGCGTCGTCGAGAACGTTCTGCCCGCTGGCGGCATCGACCGGTGGTGCCCAGTCTTGGCCGATGTGCCCATGCAGGCTGCCGAGTTTCCGATTCATAGCGGCCTCCGCATTCATGTTTGACTTGGACGCTGGCCAGACAGTCCTCGCGCGGCGCGTGGTTGGCAAGCAGAGAGGCCGAGCGCCGGCTGGCCCGCCCATATCTGGCGGTGCGCCAAGGCGGACCCGGAGCCGGGGGCACGCGTATCCCGCAGGGGGTTCCCGGATGTTGGGCGGTGTCTGGGGGTGCCGTCTGGGCTGGCACAGGACAACTTCTTTGGCCGGAAGGGCGCCCAGACGGGTGTCGCCGCCGTGCTCGCGCCGCTCGGTTAGCTCGGGAACGGCCAGCAGAAAAGTCGGAGTTAAGTGAGGAGTAGATCTTGACGCGAACCGCCGGCAGCACCGCTGGACTGGGGTTTTGGCTCCTCCGACTGGACTCGAACCAGTAATCCTGCGATCTTCAGACGAGGTCTCTCGAAGCCGCTCGACGTCTCCCATTGGGTCAACTACCTGCGCCGCTCGCCATGGTCGCCTAGGCCGAGCATCCGGAGATTCCCAGTCACTCCTCGTCATTCCTCATGGGTAAACCATGTGTTGATCACCGTGTTCATGGTCGGCGTGGTTACCGGCTACTCGATCTCGAAGCAGCCGTGCAGTGCGCTTGGAGATGTAGCGCGCCTGCGGAGATCACCTCCTGGACCTAGAGGCGCCATCCAGTCTCTGACCAGGACAGATGCTTCGGGTTGTCCGTGGTCGTCTGGCGTCGTCGGTCAGTACGGGTTGTACCGCCGTTGTACCGGCGGTCAGCGCGCGTGCCAGAGATTTGGCGGTCCCAGTTCGATCTCAGTTGGCTGCGGCCAGTGCCGAACTGGGTACTCTCAGATACTCGTGAGCACGAGTACTGGAGGTGAGTATGGCCAAGGTTGTCGAGTCCAAGCCGGTCGAGGCGAGCATGGCCAGCTTCATCGTGTGGCTTGCACGCCAACATCAGCCACTTTCAGTTCGGACGCAGTGCCCGCGCGAGGTGGAACTCTTCCTGTGCTGGCAACGCGATCAACGCAAACAAGAGTGTGTCGCCAGCGTGGACGCCTACCTCTCCGAGCGGCGCACCCGTGGGGCCAGTGACGGCGAGATCAACATCGCTTCTGGCGCGATCAGCCATTTCCAACGCTATCTCAGTGCGGAAGACTGACCGCAGCCGCCCAGGTCAGAGGCTCGTAGTGATCCCAGCGGTCGGTGCGGGTCACCTCGGTTGCGGTACTTTCCTGCCGTACAGCAGGGCGCCAAGCAGGCGGTCCGCCATCGATCTGCCCCCTATGACAGACCGCCTGCTTCACCCCGTTCACGATCCCCCGGACCGTGGGCTGAAAACATAGGTCCTCCAAGCTTCGTGTGGGCACCGCCGGGTGGTCTAACCGCACAGCTGGCGCACAGGAAGGGGCTATTTTCGAACATCCGTTCCCATCCCCCACGATCCAGGCCGGCTGTTCGCGTGGGTGGTCGGAGTCAATCCCTCGTTCCGGTGTGCTCGCCTTACATGACCACCGGCCGACCGCCTGACCGCACGGCGAGCTCACCGGAACGGCCCTGGGTTGAGGCCGGCCGCCCACGTGAACACGATCTGCCATCGAGGGCGACTATCTTGCGTTCTTCACCTCACCTAACTCGCGCAAGGGCCGCAATCTCCACGCGGACGACCGCATTGCGATCTCGGTGACCGACCGGGAGAACCTGGTCCGCAGTGCGCTCGTCCGCGGCCGCGTCGTGAAGCGTGTCGGCGGCGATGCGGGCTGGGAGATCGTCGATCGCATCTTCGCCAAGTACACCGGTGGCCCGTACCCCAGCGCGAGGACCGCGAGGCGTACCTCGTGGAACCGACGCACGTGATCGTCCCGACGTTCGGCTGAGGAGCGGAGATGGCCAGGGTTGTCATACAGGCGGTCGTGTCGGTGGATGGCTACATCGCCTATCCCGACGACACGGTCGGGCCGCTGTTCGACTGGTACTTCAACGGCGACACCGAGTTGTCCGCCAGAGCGAGCGGCTGGACGTTCCGTGTCTCGCGGACGTCCGCCGACTACGTCCAGCCCTTCTGGGACGCCATCAAGGTCCCGGTGATCGGACGTCACCTGTTCGACACCACGAACGGATGGGACGGCAATCCGGCCGCCGGCGACGAGCTGGTCGTCGTCACCCACCGGCCATTGCCCGACGAGTGGCTCGCCCACCACCCGGACGCACCGTTCCACACCGCCGACTCGGTCGAGGCGGGTATTGCGCTCGCCAAGAAACTAGCGGGCGACGGCCTCGTTAGCGTGAGCGCCGGCGACCTCGGCAGGCAGGCGTTCTCGGCCGGGCTGGTCGACGAAGTCGCGATGGATGTCGCCCCGGTGGTTCTCGGCGAAAAGGTGCGCTTCTTCGGCAGCCATGCCGGCACCGTCCTCCTCGACGATCCCGACCAGGTGGTCCAGGGCGACCGCGTGCTGCATCTGCACTACACGGTCAAGCGCTGACCGGCTGACGGCGGCCCACTCACCCGGACAACGACCATGAGGGCCCGGCCGTGACTCAGAGCCGATGCGCGGCTGTCCGAGACCTGCGGTCGTGGTGGATAAGAGGCGCGTGGCTTGCTCGAGTTGGCAGTGCGCGCTTTGGAGCGGCATTCGGCGATCGTGGAGGTCGACCGCGTTGCTGTCGTTGCTGGTAGTGGTCTTGGTCAACATGGATCGGTAGCGTTGTAAGTGATTGGTCGGCGCCTTACGCCGAGTCCCCAGCGCCCTTCCCCGAGGTTGCCATCGACGGCTTCGGGCAGAGCACGTGCAGCTGTCGGAGAGAGCAGGGAGACACACGATGACGACGACTGCTCGTGCGACGGTGCAGCACGAAGACCAGCGCGTGCGTGTCACCCGCTGGGATTTCGAGCCCGGAACCAGCACAGGTCGACACGTGCATGCACACGACTATGTCGTGGTGCCGCTCACCGACGGCCGGACCGACATCCATACGCCTGACGGAGCGGTGACCCAGACACAGCTGCGCGCCGGTGAGTCGTACACGCGTCCAGCCGGCGCGGAACACGAGGTGATCAACGCCGGTTCCGCCTGGTTGGCGTTCGTCGAGATCGAGCTCAAGGAACCTGCCGCGCCGTCGTAGTGTGGATGTTGGCCGATGCTCCCCGCGCCCGGATGCTGTCCGGTCAGGCCAGCCCGCGCGTCAACCACACCAGCTCGCCCCGGTCGTCCACCGCGACGTGGTCTCGCTCGAATCCGAGCTTGTCGAGCACGCGTAGCGAGGCAACATTCCACGAGCGCACCGTGGCCCACAACCGCCGGCGCCCAGTGGCCGCCGCCGCCCGGACTACTACTCCGGCCGCCTCAGTGGCAAGGCCGTGGCCGTGCACACGCTGGTACAGCTCGTAGGCGATCTCAGGCTCATCGATAGTGGCGCGGCCAACGATCAGGCCGCAGTACCCGATGAAGTCCCCCTCTGCCCGCCGGGACACGGCCAACAGGGCGATGCCGCTCTCGGCGGTGGCGGACAGCTGTCCCGATATTCGCGTACGAATGTCGCCCAGTGTGGGCGTCCCGTCACCTCGTTCTGCGACCAACGCCCGATAGTCCGTGACGTCCGATGGATCCCAGGCCGTAAGACCAGGCGCTCGGTAGCGAGCTGCATGGCCATCGATGGATGGTCGGACACAGTGCCACCGTAGCCAAGGATCGGCCTAGGACCTGCGGGCTCCGCCGGCACCCGATACCGCTTCGGAGATCAGGGGAGCGACGGGGCGGTGAAGTCCCCCACGGATCGCCCGAGGGCAGCCAGCCCGACCGGCCAGATCACAAGGAGGGACTGAGTACCTTGCGACCCGGCCACTCGGGCCGGCAGGGATGAACCCGCGCCGCGAGGAGATCCCCACCAGTACAACAACCGTCTACATAGGACTTTGATGACCGCGGATCTGACCGCGAGTCGTGGTCCGCTCTGGGCCACAACAACAGCACAGACAACGCGGAGGTTTGTCCTGACCGGGTTAAAACCGATCGCACGTCGTCGGTGCGCGGTCTTTAATCCGCTGCTTGATGGATCGAGACGATCGCGTCGGTCTCCGCCGTCAGGAGTTGGGGCTGGCCAGCGGTGCGCTTCCCATGGAGCGGGTCCGGCCGAGGGGCCGTGTCCCGGATGCCGGACCTCTGCGGGAATCGTCAACGGGCGGGTCTTACGGGACGCCGTGGCGTGGACACGGTCCGCGACCTGCGGCGTTCCCGTGGTGGGTTCGGCTTCCAGGATGCGGGTGCGGTCGTGGTGCCGACGGGGCCTAATCCGGAGGTAGTGGGCGCCGTCGGGGTAGTAGATCGCGGTATTGAGATCGAGCCCGTACACGTCCGCATAGCTCACGGGCCGCGTCAGCGTGGAGGACGGCCTGGCAGGATCCGCTAGTTGGGCCCAGACGTTCGTCGTCCTCTCACGGCGCTTCCGCGGCCACTACGTGATTTCGGGCGTTGTGGCGTCTGCGGAGGCCGCCAGCTGTTCGATCGTGTGCAGCGCCAGAGCGGTCGCCCAGGACAGATCCTTGCCCTCGCCCTGCGCCATGGATCGTTGCAGGAGGCCGGAGCCGAGGGCTCGTTCGAGTGTGGTTCGGGCGTCGGCCAGTCGCCGGGCTTCGTCTCCGTAGCTGCCCTTGAGGTCGCGGCTCTGCAGCGCGCCGAGGAGTTGAGCGGCGGCTTCGTGCGCGTCGACGCGCACGAGGAGCTCGGTGACGTTGCGCAGCGTGGTCACCAGGTGGGTGAGGTTTCCGTGCCGTTGCCAGTCCGTGATGAGGCGGGGGAACGCGCGTAGCGCCCGGTCCGGGTCAGCCGCCCGGGCGTACACGGACGCGGCCGACACCCGTGCCACCCCGCCGAGGAAGCGGTTGCCGACACCGTCAGCGAGCTTGATCGCCTTCTCGAACGCTGCCACCGCGCGGTCGGGATCGTCACGGGCGTGTGCCTCCCCTTTGGCGTAGTGGAACCAGGCCAGGTCCGACGGTGCATGGCTGGACCGCTCCCGCCGACCGAGCAGCTCGAGCGCGGCGCCGGGATTACCGCCGTAGGCCAGGGCGAGCGCCTCGTCGACGTGGCCGAGGGCAACCGCGTGGTGGTCGCCGGCGCGCTCGCCGATGTCTCGGAGCTGGCGTGCCAGACTCCGGCAGCGGGTCAGGTCGCCTTGGTACATGGCGATGTCGGCGAGGGCCTCCAACGCGACGGCGACGGCGCGGGGATCGGTGGAGCGCAGCGCCCGCTCGGCCAGCGCCGACCCGTCCTCGAACCGCCCTTGGTGGGCTGCCGCGTTCGCCAGCGCTGCCCACACCTGAGGCGCGAGCGGCTCCTCCTCGCCGATGATGCCCGCGAGCTCGACCGCCCACTGCGCCGGCTCCACCCACAACCGGCTGTGGGCGTGCAGTTGCAGTGCGGCGGTGAGGCGCGCCGCGAGGTGCGGCGCGTGCGACCGTGCCCACCGGTGCGCGGCTCGCAGCTCGTCGACGCGGGCCTCGATGGTCTGGTGGCCTTCGCGTTCGGCCGGCGTCCGCAGGAGGGTGTCGGCCGCCTCGGCTACGTCGGTGAACCAGGTCGCATGGCGAAGGCCGAGTTCGTTGTCGGTCCCCGCGGACGCGTGCCGCCGAACGGTCTCGAGCATCCGGTAGCGGGTGGGCCCGGTTGAGACCTCGGCGATGACGAGTGACTTGTCGACGAGCCGGCACACGCGGTCGAGGGCGTCGCCACCGTCGATCACGCCGTCGAGGTCCGCGCCCAGCGCCGGACCGGCGAATGCCGAGAGCTGCACGAACGCGGCTCGCTCGCGATCGTCGAGGAGCTCCTCGGACCAGGCGATGACGGCGGCCAGCGTGCGGTGCCGGTCGGTCGTCGCGCGCCGCGGGGAGCGGAGCAGATCGAGCCGGGCGGTGACGAGCCCGGCCAGCTCCGCCATCCCCATCGCGCCGACCCGGGCTGCGGCCATCTCGATGGCGAGTGGGAGACGGTCCACCGCGTCGACGAGCAGGTGGACCGCGGCTGGGTCCACATGCGGGTCGAACCCGGGGGATGCCGCCCGCGCGCGGTCGAGGAAGAGCTGCCGTGCCGCGGTGGGGTGCAGCGGTGCGACCGGCCACACGTGCTCGCCGGGCACGCCGAGCCGCTCGCGGCTGGTCGCCAGGATGCGCACCGGCCCGCCGAACCCGAGCACCGCCTCAGCGGCGGCCGCGGCGGCCTCGATCAGGTGCTCGCAGTTGTCGAGTAGCACCAGCGCGTCGAGGGCGGTGAGCCCCCGCAGTGCGGCGAGCTCGCCCTCGACCTGCAGATCGGCCGAGCGCAGGAGCGCGGGCACGACGGCCTGGCCGGTGGCGAGGGCGGACAGGTCGACGAAGAACGTCCCGTCCGGGCACTGAGCGCGGGTCCCGGCGGCGACCTCGACCGCCAAGCGGGTCTTGCCGACGCCGCCCGCGCCGACGAGCGTCACCAGCGCAGACGTCGACACCAACTGCGTGACCCGGGCGATGTCGTGCGCGCGCCCCAGGATCGGTTCCGCCGAGCGCCCGCCGGCGGGCGGCACGATCTCGCCTACGAACCGGTAGCCGCGACCGCGCACGTTGCGAACCAACCGCTGCCGGCGGCCGTCGTCGCCGATGGCCCGGCGCACCTCCTTCACCCGCGTGGTCAGCGCCGAGTCGGACACGAACTGATCGCCCCACACCTGATCCAGCAGCTCCGCCTTTGGCACCACCCGGCCCCGGTGCTGCACGAGGTAGGCCAGCAGGTCGAAGGCCTGCGGCTCGAGGTGCTGCACCTGCCCACCTAGGCGGACCTCACGTCGAGCGAGGTCGACCGAACCGCCGTCAAACCTGAGCATCAGGGGGATCCTCCAGCCCCTGCCGCTCGGCCGGTCCGGGCCGCATCCGCGGCCGATCCTCAGACAATCCTCACGCCGTCCTCAAGCCGCCGGTCGTCGATCGCAGTTCGATTCACCCATGACAACGAACCCATCCACCACCACCGTCACCGATCCGGCCGATCCCGCGCCCACCGCCCCTGCACCCCTGGACACCCGAATCTTCGAGGCCGCCGTGGCGTCGCTCGAGGTGCTGAGCATCCACCTCGGGCGTCGGCTGGGGCTCTATGGCCACGTCGCCGCACCCGGCGGCGTCACCGCCGACGAGCTGGCCACCGTCGCCGGCATCGTCCCCCGGTACGCCGTCGAGTGGCTCGAGCAGCAGGCGGTCGCCGGCTTCGTGAGCGTGGACGACCCCGAGGCAGCGGCTTCGACAAGGCGCTTCCGCCTCAGCGACGAGCAGCGCGCCGCCTTCGTCGAGCCCGACGACCCGGCCCACGTCGCGCCCGTCGCGGACATGGTCGCCGGCATCGGCAGCGTCCTGGACGAGCTGGCCGAGGCCTACCGACGCGGCACGGGCGTGCCCTATGCCCGGTTCGGCCAACACCTGCGCCACGGCCAGGGCGGCATCAACCGGCCCACCTACCGTGCGTCGCTGCGGGACTGGCTCGACGCCACCGGCGTCGGGAAGCGGATCGCGACGAACGGCAGCGGCGTGCGGATCGCCGACGTCGGCTGCGGGCAGGGGTGGTCGACCATCGCCCTGGCGCGCGCCTACCCCGACGCCAAGGTGATCGGGTTCGACGCCGACGGAGCGTCCATCGACGAGGCCCGGCTGCATGCAGCCGCGGCTGGTGTCGACGTCACGTTCCAGGCGCTCCCGGCCGCGGCCATCGCCGAGCACGGCCCGTTCGACGTCATCGTCGTGCTCGAGACGCTGCACGACCTCGCCCATCCGATCGACGCCCTCGTGGCCTGCCGCTCGGCGTTGCGCCGCGGCGGGGCGGTGGTGATCGCCGACGAGATGGTCGCCGATCACTTCACCGCCCCCGGCGACGAGACCGAACGGTTCATGTACGGCTTCAGCGTGCTGCACTGCCTGCCGGCCTCGCTCGCGCAGGAGGGTTCAGCCGCGCTCGGCACTGTCCTGCGCGCGTCGACGGTGCACCGGATCGCCGCCGCCGCGAGCTTCAACCGCTGCGAGCAGATCGACGTGCCCGCCGGGTTCTTCCGCATCTACGAACTCACCCCCTGACGGCGCCGCGCCGCCAGTCCCAGGGAATCCAGCCCGACCCCGAAAGGAACCAGCCGTGAAGACAACCGCCACCACCGCTACCGTCGACGCCGACCCTGACGACGTGTTCGGCCTGTTGACCGACATCGACCGTCTCGCCGAGTGGAACGACATCATCACCCGCGTGCTGCATCGGCCCACCGACCTGGCGCCGGGCGCCGAGTGGGTCGTCGAGATGCACGCCATGGGCCAGACCTGGCCCAGCCGATCACGGGTCGAGGCCATCGACCGGCCGGCTCGGCGTTTCTCCTACCGATCGGGGACCGACGACCATAATCCCTCCTACACCGTCTGGCGCTGGAGCATCGATCCGCACCCGGGCGGTTCGCTCGTCTCGGTGAGCTGGGACCTGAACCCGAGGACGTTCTGGCGGCGCCACCTCGTCGTCCATCTCCGCCGCCGCGCCCTGGCGCGGGAGGTGCCGACCTCGATCCGGGCGCTGGCCGACGCCGCCCGACGCGCTCCGGCAGATCCGTCGCCAAGCTCTCAGTAGCGGAGAGCCTCGACCAGACTCGACGACTGATCACCCAGGATCAGTCGTCGAAGCTGTGGCGAATCCGCGTGCGGCGTGTCAACGCACCGGGCTCTCCACGACCCCTGCTGTTGTGCGGGGCAGGGTCCAGGGGTCGGGATGGGTGCGGCCCGGGATCGGCGCTCAACTCCCGCGCCATGCGGTCCTTTCTGCCCGTCGCTCCCGCCCCGGGCAGGGCGTGCTTGCCGAGGCGAGTCCTGTACGCCGATCCGCTTCCGCCGCAGTGGTTGCCCGGATGGGGTGCGGGGTGGCGGCTTCGGTCGCTGTCGGCGCCGCCGTGTCGTAGCGGGCCGGCCCCATCTCAGGAGGTGCGCCGTGGCGGCGCTTCTCATCGGTTACGCACGCTGTTCCACCGACCAGCAAGACCTCACCGCCCAGAGAGACGGATTGACCGGCCTGGGCGTCGCGCCCGGCCGGATCTACGTCGACCACGGCCTGACCGGCACCAATCGTGAGCGCCCGGGGCTGCGGGAAGCCCTTGCGGCGTGCCGTGAGGGTGACACCCTGGTGGTGACCAAGCTGGACCGGCTCGCCCGGTCGCTGCCTGATGCCCGGGCGATCGCCGACGAGTTGACCGTCCGGGAGGTCCGGCTCAGCTTGGGTGGGTCGGTGTATGACCCGACCGACGCTGTCGGCAGGTTGCTGTTCAACGTTCTGGCAATGGTCGCGGAGTTCGAGTCCGACCTCGTCCGATTGCGGACAAAGGAAGGCATGAGGGTGGCGAAGGCCAAGGGTCGGCTGCGGGGCAAGAAGCCCAAGCTCAACCCGCGTCAGGAGGCCCACCTGGTCAGCTTGATGGCCGTCGGTGAGCACAGCACCGCTGAACTCGCTGATCTGTTCGGTGTCGGCCGCTCCACGGTCTACCGCGCCCTGGAACGCAGCAAGAACACAACCACAACCTGAAACCGCCCCGAAGCTCCGTCCCGCAGAACTGACCTCTGCGGGACAGAGCCGGGTTCACACGTCGTCTCGACCAGTGCAGCCATGAGACCATCGCTTGCATCGTGCTCAAGCCCAGTCGGACACACGTGCCGCTGCGAGGCATCCGCACGCTGGCGATCGAGTCGGACGTCTAGTGCTCGTCGCGGCGCTTCGCTTCGCTTCGAGCGGCCCACCACTCAGCAAGCCGCTCCTTGAAGGGCGCCATTGGTGGAATAAAGACCTCGTTGCTTCGTACAGGCTTGCCGGTGCCTGTGACAACAACGGCCGCTATCTTCATCTGGTGCGCATCGAGGCTGCCCTCCGCCTTCGACGGCGTCTCTGGCTGGCCAAAGACCTCGATATCGTGCTGGCGCTGAGCTGCAGTTTCGAGATGTAGCACCCGATCGCGGTTTAGAGTTGCTCTCCACTCAGCGGTTGCTAGACCCTCCAGCGTGGTTATCGCCTGGCCGACAGGCCGGAAGCGAACCTCACTGAAGTTGCGCTCGTCTCCTTCGATGCATCCTGAGTACGGTACCCAGCGGATCGCGAAGCATCGCTTGACGGTGACCTTGCCCGCGCCCAGCCCGGTACGCGCCGTCAGTCGGAGGTGCACGGTGGACCCGAAGCCATCAGCTTCGAGGTGGACTCGCAATGCTTCACGACGGCCGAGGCGGAACAGGTCTTTGACGACCGAGTAGCCCAGCCCGGCGTACTTCGACCCCTCGGACAGCACGAGCGAAGGATACGCTCGTTCGTCGGCGTCGACCTGTGCGGCGAGCGGCGCGGCTGTCCAGCCGGCGGGCGAGTCGAACTGCGCGCAGAAGGCGCGGGCGCCGTCCTCGGCGCTGCTCACCGCCCGGAATCGGCCTGGGTCAAACTCGGTCAGGTAGGCCTCGACCAGATCGAGCGCGGCGGCCGGTAGCCGATCCCCAACCGGACACAATCGGGATCGAATACCTGTTCGCTTGGAGCGCGAAAGTCGAGTTCTCAAGTGGCATCTCGTGTTTCGCGGTCAGGCTGCAGCATCAGCCCAGGCCAGGCATAGCGCCTGGATCTGTGAGCGCCGCTCCAACTCCTCCGATAAGGCGCTTGCAGGCGCTCGACAAACCCAGATGTGATCATCACTCGGCGTACTTCGAGCGCGCCCTACAGGTCGCAAGGGAAGTAGGACGGGCGGGCGACAAGGGAACGGTCGATGTCAGCCACGGTTCTTACCCCGGCGAGCCGCATGGCGAGGGCGAGATCACCTCCCAGGATGTCGAGGACCTTGGCGACTCCGGCT
>DATHIT010000294.1:0-9100 GCA_035489915.1 Pseudonocardia sp.
TGCATCGCGCCGCCGGGCGCCATCGTGGTGGCCGAGCGCGGCGCCTCCGCCCTCTACCTGCTGCATTCCACCGCACCGGGCGCGTTCACCGGGACTCCCCGCAGCCTGCTGGTCGGCGCCTACGGCCGACTCGGTCCGGCCGCGCTCGCCCCGGACGGCCTGCTCTGGCTGGGCACCGTGAACAAGGGCGGCGGCGGCCCGGTAGCCAGCAGCGACGACCGAGCCATCCGCATCCAACCCCCCTCAGCCGGCGGCGGAGGCGGCCCCGACTAACCCCCGTGAGTGGTATTGGTCGCTATAGCGACCAATACCACTCACAGGTCCTGACCAGGGCATTTAGGGCAGCGGCGGAGCGGGCCCTGCCAACCATGGCGGTGAAGGACTGTGGCGACCTCCGTGGCAACCACGCAGGGCCGGCCGCTCACTTCGGTCCACCCGAACACCAATCGCGAACGCCCGGCCAACTCGGCCGCGTTGTCCCGCCGCCGATCCCGCAACGCCACATCGGGCTCGAGATGGCGGCGACCATCCAGTCGCACGGTGAGCGGAACGCCCAGATCGTCGTACACCGCGTCCTCGAACAGTTTCCGGCCGTCGACCCGGAACGGCGCCTGCCGGCGCGCGGCGGGGAGGCCGTGTGCGACCTCAACATCCACCGCGAAGCGCTCCTCGAGCATCGACTCCACACCGGCCCGCACCAGGGCAACGGCTTGGTCGAGCTCCAGCTTGTACCTGCGCGGCTGGCGCTCGATCAACCGCCGGCGGACCTGCTCGACCGCGACCCTCCGACCGGTCATCAGCTCGGCGAGCAGCAGTTGGGCCTCCCTCGGCGAGGGCTCGGCAACCGCCAGGTCGAGCGCGGTGTCGGCTCGGCTGGTCAACGGAGGCCGGCTGTCGACCGCGATGTTCCCGAAGGCGCGCGAGCGGTGCACCACCACCAACGGAGGCTGGGAGATCGCCGAACACTGGTACGGCACCGTGACGTGCACCGGGCCGGGCGACTCGGGGCGCATCCCCCATAGTTCTGCTGCCGTGCGGTGGCTCAGCACAGACGCTGGCCCGGCGTAGAGCAACGCGGCGGCTACTCGTGCCTCCCTCGGCAGCGGCCCGCTGAACGTCGCGTACACCCGAGGCAGCACCGCCTGCCACCGCCCGGCGAGGATCTGCGCTCGTACCGCCGCCCAGGTCACCCCGAATCCGCGCAGCTGGGAGATATCGAGGACACCATGCTGCGCCGACAAAGTGGACAGCCACTTCTCGTACTGCTGCGCGGGAACCTGCACAGGTGCTTGGCGACGGGGACCAGCCATATCTCGACTGTGACCGCGCTCAGACCCGTACCGCCACCCCAACTCGACGGCCTGTGGATAACCCGTGAGTGGTATTGGTCGCTATAGCGACCAATACCACTCACGGGGTTTCTATGAGCAGCGTTCGAGGATTAGTTCGCGGACTCGTTTGGCGTCGGCTTGGCCTCGGGTGGCCTTCATGACTGCGCCGACGATGGCGCCGGCGGCGGCCACCTTGCCGCCGCGGATCTTGTCGGCCACGTCGGGCTGGCCGGCCAGGGCCTCGTCGACGGCGGCGATCAGGGCGGAGTCGTCGGAGACCACCTTGAGTCCCCGCGCCGCGACCACCTCGTCCGGCGAGCCCTCACCCGCGAGCACGCCGTCCACCGCCTGCCTGGCCAGGTTGTTGCTCAGCTCGCCGGCGCCGACCAGCGCGATCACCCTGGCCACCTGCTCCGGGGTGATCGGCAACTCGTCCAGCGCCACGCCGGCGTTGTTGGCCTGCTGCGACAGGTACGACACCCACCACGAGCGAGCCTCGCCGGACGGCGCCCCGGCCGCCACGGTGGCCGCGATCAGGTCCAGCGCGCCGGCGTTGATCAGGTCGCGCAGTTCCTCGTCGGACAGCGACCACTCCGACTGGACGCGGCGGCGGCGCTCCCAGGGCATCTCCGGCAGCGTCTCCCGCAGCGAAGCCACCCACTCCCGGGACGGCTCCACCGGCACCAGGTCCGGCTCCGGGAAGTAGCGGTAGTCCTCGGCGGTCTCCTTGCGGCGGCCGGCCCGGGTGGTCCCGCTGGCCTCCTCGAAGTGCCGGGTCTCCTGCACCACGAGCCCGCCCGCCTCGAGCACGCCGGCCTGCCGGCACATCTCGAAGCGCACCGCCCGCTCCACCGAGCGCAGCGAGTTGACGTTCTTGGTCTCGCTGCGGGTACCGAGCACGCCGGAGTCACGCGGGGACAGCGACAGGTTCACGTCGCAGCGCATCGAACCCTGGTCCATCCGCACGTCGGACACGCCCAGCCCGCGCAGCAGGTCCCGCAGCTGGCTGACGTAGGCCTTGGCCACCTCGGGAGCCCGCTCCCGGGTGCCCGGGATCATCTTGGTGACGATCTCGATCAGCGGCACGCCGGCCCGGTTGTAGTCCAGCAGCGAGTAGTCCGCCCCGTGGATCCGGCCGGTCGCGCCACCCACGTGCAGCGACTTGCCGGTGTCCTCCTCCATGTGCGCGCGCTCGATCTCCACCCGCACCGTGGACCCGTCGTCCAGCGTGACGTCCAGGTAGCCGTTGATGGCGATCGGCTCGTCGTACTGCGAGGTCTGGAAGTTCTTCGGCATGTCCGGATAGAAGTAGTTCTTACGGGCGAACCGGCAGCGCGGCACGATCTCGCAGTTCAGCGCCAGCCCGATCAGGATCGCCGAGCGCACCGCCTCCCCGTTCACCACCGGCAGCGACCCGGGCAGCCCGAGGCAGGTCGGACAGACCTGGGTGTTCGGCTCGGCGCCGAACTCGGTCGGGCAGCCGCAGAACATCTTGGTCAGGGTGGACAGCTCGACGTGCACCTCGAGCCCGAGCATCGGGTCGTAGCGCTCCACCACGGTGTCGTAGTCGATCAAGACAGGCGCGCTCATACCGGAACCCCCAGCCCGTTCTCCAGCCGCTGGATCAGCGGACCGCCCTCGGCGGTGTTGCGGGCGGCCTCGAAGGCGGCGGCCACCCGGTACATCACCGCCTCGCCCAGCGTCGGCGCCATGATCTGCAGGCCGACCGGCAGACCGTCGGACTCGGCCAACCCGGCCGGAACCGACATCGCCGGGGTACCCGCCATGTTCGCCGGGATGGTGCACAGGTCGTTCAGGTACATCGCCAACGGGTTGTCCACCTTCTCGCCGATGCGGAAGGCGGTGGTCGGCGCGGTCGGCGAGACCAGCACGTCCGCCTGACCGAACGCGGCGGCGAAGTCGCGGGTGATCAGCGTGCGGACCTTCTGCGCCTTGCCGTAGTACGCGTCGTAGTACCCCGAGCTCAGCGCGTAGGTACCGAGCATGATCCGCCGCTTCACCTCGTCGCCGAAGCCGGCCTCGCGGGTGGCCGCCATGACCTCCTCGGCCGAGGAATCCAGCGACGGCTGCACCCGCATCCCGTAGCGCATCGCGTCGAACCGGGCCAGGTTGGAGGACACCTCGCTGGGCAGGATCAGGTAGTAGGCCGCCAGGGCGTAGTCGAAGTGCGGACAGCTGACCGTGACCAGCTCGGCGCCCAGCGACTCCAACCGGCTCAACGCGGAGCGGAACGTCGCCTCCACCTCCGGCTGGTAGCCCTCGCCGCCGAGTTCCTGGACCACGCCGATGCGCAGTCCGCGCAGGTCTCCCTCGGCGCCCTGCCGGGCGGCGTCGACCACGGCCGGGACCGGCGTGTCGATCGAGGTGGAGTCCAGCGGGTCGTGCCCGCCGATCACCTCGTGCAGCAGCGCCGCGTCCAGCACGGTGCGGGCGCACGGCCCGGCCTGGTCCAGCGAGGACGCGCAGGCCACCAGCCCGTAGCGGGACACCCCGCCGTAGGTCGGCTTGACGCCCACGGTGCCGGTCACGGCGGCCGGCTGGCGGATCGAACCGCCGGTGTCGGTGCCGATGGCCAGCGGTGCCTCGAACGCTGCCAGCGACGCGGCGGAACCACCGCCGGAGCCGCCGGGGATGCGCGTGGTGTCCCACGGGTTGTGGGTCGGGCCGTACGCGGAGTGCTCGGTGGAGCTGCCCATCGCGAACTCGTCCATGTTCGTCTTGCCCAGGATCACCACACCGGCCTTGCGTAGCCGGGCGGCGACGGTGGCGTCGTACGGCGGGCGCCACCCCTCGAGGATCTTCGAGCCGCAGGTGGTGGGCATGTCCGAGGTGGCGAGCACGTCCTTGAGTGCCAGCGGGACCCCGGCCAGCGGCGAGGCCGGCTTGTTCCCGGTGGCCAGCGCGGCGTCCACCTCGGCGGCGGCGGCCAGCGCGGGCTGGGTGGCCACGTGCAGGAAGGCGTGCACCACCGGATCCACCTCGGTGATGCGGTCCAGGTGGGCCTGGGTGGCCTCGACGGCGGACACCTCGCGACTGTGGATCTTCTCGGCCAACTCGGCGGCGGTCAGCCTGGTCAGCTCACTCATGCTTCCTCCCCCAGGATCCGGGGCACCTGGAACCGGCCCTGTTCACTGGCCGGGGCGCCGGACAGTGCCTGCTCCTGGGTCAGCCCGGGACGGATCTGATCGGGCCGGAACACGTTGGTCAGCGGCACCGCGTGGGAGGTCGGCTCGATCTCGTCAGCGGCGACCTCGCCGACTCGGGCCACCGCGGTCAGGATGACGTCGAGCTGGCCGGCGAACCGGTCGAGCTCGGGCTCGGTGACCGCGAGCCGGGCCAGCCGGGCGAGGTGGGCGACCTCGGCGCGGGAGATGGCCCCGCTGGCCGGGTCGGGCGTCGACTCAGGCATTTCCCTCCTGGTCAGGATGGCTCGAACAGGTCCCAGGGGCGGAACCGTCGATCACGACGTTGATCACGGCGCGGGCCCCGGGAGAACTCCTCAAGTCTAGGTCGAGGTGTCGAACAGGTTCCCGCCCGGGCGCCGTGCACTCAGCGTCGCGACATTCCACCCGCTGGTGAGCGGACAATCCGCTCCCAGGCAACACCAGCGGAACACTGGGCTGACACAATTCTTTGGCTGTCGTGGTGTACGAGGAGGAGTTCGAGCGTGTCGTTCCTGATCCGGGTACAAGTCCCGGACCGGCCAGGCATGCTCGGCGCTATTGCCACCGCGCTCGGCCACGCCGGGGTGGACATCCTCGGCATGGACGTGGTCGAGCGGCTGGGCAAGATCGCGGTCGACGACCTCACCGTGGTCCTGCCCCCCGGCCGACCACCGGATGTGCTGATCACCACGGTGGAGTCCATCCCCGGTGTGCACGTGGAATCGGTCCGCCCGCACAGCGGCAAGCTGGACACCCCCCGTGAGCTGGAGCTCATCGAGGAGATCAGCGGCAACCCGGAACGGGGGCTGCAGCTGTTCGCGGACGGCATCCCGCGCATCTTCCGGGCCGGTTGGGCGCTGGTGGTGATCCAGGAGGGCCGGCGGGCCTACCGGCTCGCGGAGAGCCAGGCCTCCCCGGAGACCCGGGCCGGCAGCCTGCCGTGGCTGCCCCTCAGCAAAGCGATCGTGCTGGATCCGAAGGTGCACTGGGCGCCGGAACCTTGGTACGAACTGGATACCGAGTTAGCCGCCGCGCCGTTCTCCGGCCCGGACAAGGCGCTGGTGGTCGGCCGGCCGGGCGGACCGGCGTTCCGGCCCTCCGAGCTGGCCCGGCTGGCGCACCTGGGTGGCATCGTGAACACCATCCTGGGCGGCGTCTGAGCAGCCTCAGACCTCGAGGGGCACTGCCTGACGCCTGACCGGGTCAGATCTTGATGGTCAGGGCGCTCTTGACCAGATCCTCGTTGCCGGTCGCCAACCACTTGTCCGGGCGCACCAGCACGTCCTCGAAGCCGATCCGGGTGTCGATGCCCAGCCGCAGCGCGTACTCCAGCACCGGCCAGGCACCGTCCTCTTCGCCGTGCAGCAGCACCGGAACGCCGAGATGCCCCAGCGCGCGCAGGATCCGCACCGCCTCCGCGACCGCGGTGTCCGGACCGCTCACGGTCGGTTCGGCGACCACCCGGATCGTGCCCGGCGGGACGCCCACCTTGCGCAGGGTGACCGCGTCGGCGGTGGTCCACACGCCCAGCTCGAGGCCGATGCCCAGCGAGTAGGCCGCCGCGCAGACCTCCCGCCAGCCCAGGTCGTGCACGTTCACCGCGATCACGTCCGGCTTGCCCGCGCCGAGACGGCCCCACGCCATCACCGCGTCGACCCGCAGCTTCGGATCAGGCTGCACCCAGCGCGCGGCCGGGACGCCAACCTCCATGCCGGGCACCTCGGCGTGGATCGCCGCCACCGCGTCGCCGACGTGCAGCGGCTCGAGTGTCTCCAGCCCTTTTGGGCAGCGTGGATGCACGTGAACCGAGGTCACGCCGTAGCGCGACACCGCCCGCGCGTCCCGCGCCAAGTAGTACGGCGTGACGGGCAGCGCGGGGTGCGCGTCCGCTGGGCGCGCTCCGTTCAGACATCCCTGCAGCACCGACGTGACCTCCCCGACGAACCCAGATTAAGCCACTAACGGCCGTAATGCGTTACTTCGAATTGCTGGGTTTTGCTATTCCGAACGGCCTAGTTGACTCGCCGCGTCCGGGCCCTGCTCCAGTAAGACGGTGAATCCGGCTTCGTCCAGAACGGGAACTCCCAGCTCAATGGCCTTTTCGTGCTTTGTGCCCGGAGATTCGCCCACTACCACAAAAGCGGTCTTCTTGGATACCGATCCGGCGGCACGACCACCCCGTGAGGTGATTAACTCCTTGGCCTCGTCGCGGGAATACCCCTCGAGGCTGCCGGTGACCACGATGGACAGCCCCTCCAGGGTGCGAGGTACCGACTCATCGCGCTGCTCAGCCAGCCGCACCCCGGCCGCCCGCCATTTGGCCACCACGTCCCGGTGCCAGTCGACGGTGAACCAGTCGCGGACCGCGGCGGCGATGGTGGGGCCCACCCCGTCCACCCCGTCCAGCGCGGCCCCACCGTCCGCCGCGCCGTCGACCTCGCCATCGGCTCCACCGTCGACCTCGCCATCGAGGGCGCCGCCGGCTCTGGCGGCGGCTTCGATGGCGTCCAGCGAGCCGAACTCCCGAGCCAGCGCCTGTGCGGCGGTCGGCCCGACGTGCCGGATGGACAGCCCGACCAGCACCCGCCACAGCGGCGTGTCCTTCGCGGCCTCCAGGTTGACCAGGAGCTTGCGCGCGTTGGCGGACAGCTCGCCGGCCTTGGTCCGGAACAGCTCGACGCGCTGCAGGTCGTCCTCGGTGAGTGAGAAGACGTCGCCCTCGTCGGTCACCACCCCGGAGGTGAGTAGCGCGGCGGCCGCCTCGTATCCGAGCACCTCGATGTCGAACGCACCCCGGCCGGCCAGGTGGAACAGCCGCTCGCGCAGCTGCGCGGGACAGGACCGCGCGTTCGGGCAGCGCTGGTCGATGTCGGCTTCCTTCTGGCGCACCAGCTCGGTCCCGCACTCCGGGCAGTGAGTGGGCATCACGAACTCGCGCTCGTCGCCGGTACGCACGTCGACCACCGGGCCGAGCACCTCGGGGATCACGTCGCCGGCCTTGCGGATGACCACCCGGTCGCCGATCAGCACGCCCTTGCGGCGCACCTCGTCGGCGTTGTGCAGCGTGGCCATGCCCACCGTGGAACCGGCCACCACCACCGGCTCCAGCACCGCGAACGGGGTGACCCGGCCGGTGCGGCCCACGTTGACCTGGATGTCGTTCAGCGTGGTCGTGACCTCCTCGGGCGGGTACTTGAAGGCGATCGCCCAGCGGGGGGCGCGGGAGGTGGAGCCGAGACGACGCTGCAGGGCCACCTCGTCGACCTTGATCACGATGCCGTCGATCTCGTGCTCGATGTCGTGGCGGTGCTCGCCCCAGTACGCGACGTGCTCGACGATCTCCTCGACACCCCGCTTGATCACGGTGTGCTCGGAGACGGGCAGGCCCCAGGCCCGCAGCGCGTCGTAGGCCTCGGACTGGCGAGCCGGTGCGAAACCCTCCCGCTTGCCGAGGCCGTGGCAGATCAGCCGCAGGTTCCGGCTGGCGGTGATCCGGGGGTCCTTCTGCCGCAGCGAACCGGCGGCGGTGTTGCGCGGGTTGGCGTACACCGGCTTGCCCGCCTCGACCATCAGCGCGTTGAGCGCCTGGAAGTCCTCCAGCCGGAAGTAGACCTCGCCACGCACCTCCACCAGCTCCGGCACCGGGAACTGCTCGGTACCGGTGAGCTGCTCGGGCACCTCGTGCAGGGTGCGCATGTTGAGCGTGACGTCCTCACCGGTGCGCCCGTCCCCACGGGTGAGCGCACGGGTCAGCTTGCCGTTCTCGTAGAGCAGGTTGACCGCGAGACCGTCGATCTTGAGCTCGGCCAGGTAGTGCAGCTCGTGACCGACCTCCTTCTCCACCCGCTCCACCCAGCTGCGCAGCTCGTCGGCGGAGAACGCATTGTCCAGGCTGAGCATCCGCTCGAGGTGGTCGTGCGCGATGAACTCGGTGGCGAAGCGGCCGACCACCCGCTGCGTCGGCGACTCCGGCGTGATCAGCTCGGGGTACTGCTCCTCGAGCGCCACGAGCTCGCGCCACAGCGTGTCGAACTGCCCGTCCGACACCACCGGCGAGTCCAGCACGTAGTAGCGGAACTGGTGGTCGGCGACCTCGGTGGCCAACCGGGAGTGTTGCTCGCGCACCGGCCCCGGGACCGGATCGCCCTCAGCCGGCACCACCGCCCCCTCCAGTAGGGCCACGCCCTCCGTGCTCTCCGCGGCCGTGCTCTCGGGGACGGCCACCGTGCCGTCGGACCCGTGACTGGCTGCCATCACCGGCCCAGATTAGCTGGCCACCCCGACAACCGTCCGACACCACGCATGGTGATCATTTTCATGCGCCCGGCGGCCAGACTTGATCAAGCGGCCGGCACCGCGTAACCGCGGCCCGCGCCCACCGCGTCGAGCGGCACGATCTCCTTGCCCAGCGGCATCAGGGAGACCGGGATCAGCTTGAGGTTGGCCCACGCCAGCGGGATGCCGATGATCGTCAGGGCCAGCGCGATCGCGGTGAGCAGGTGACCGATCGCCAACCAGATCCCGGCGACCAGGAACCAGATGACGTTCCCGATGGTGGACGGCGCGCCCGCCCCCGGCCGCTCG
>DATHIT010000295.1:0-16423 GCA_035489915.1 Pseudonocardia sp.
CGGCCACCAGCACCGAGACGCCCAAGGAGCGCGCGCTGGGCATCGCGCAGCGCCACGGCAGCTCGGCGGTGCTGGTACTGGTCGTGCTGGCCGCCTGTCTGCTGTCCCCCGGCTTCGCCGACTGGAGCAACTTCCAGAGCATCCTGGTGGGCAACGCCTACACCTCACTGCTGGCCCTGGGGATGACCTTCGTGATCATTTCCGGCGGCATCGACCTGTCCGTGGGCTCGATGTTCGCCCTGGGCGGCGTGCTGGCCGCCTGGGGCGTCCAGCACGGTGGCACGCCGGTGGCGGTGCTGCTCCCGCTGGCCTGCGGCGGCGCGCTGGGTACCGTGCACGGCCTGCTGATCAGCAAAGCCAGGCTGGCCCCGTTCATCGTCACCCTGGCCGGGCTGCTGTTCGCCAGGGGGTTCCTACAGGCCATGTCGAACGAGGGCTCCACCACCTACCTGGTCCCGCCCGACTCGGCGTTCCTGGCCGTGGGCAGGGGCAGCTGGCCGCCGATCCTGACCGCGGTGGTGCTGTTCGCGGCGGGCGGGGTGCTGCTGCTGCGCACCCGGTTCGGCCAGGCGCTGTTCGCGATCGGCGGCAACGAGCAGGCCGCCGTGCTGATGGGGCTGCCGGTGGCCAGGACCAAGACGCTGGTCTACACCATGTCCGGGCTGCTCGCCGGCGGCGCCGGGATGCTCAACGCCGCCCGGCTGCAGTCCGGGGTGACCAACATCGGCGTGGGCTACGAGTTGACCGCGATCGCCGCGGTGATCATCGGTGGGACGCTGCTCACCGGCGGCGCCGGCTCCGTGCTGGGTACCGCGTCCGGCGTGCTGCTGTTGGCGGTCATCCTGAACCTGATCGGCGTGCACCTCTCCCGCTACGGCTCGTCGGCCTCGGACCTGGTGAACGGGGCCTTCCTCGCCCTGGTGGTACTGCTGCAGACGGTGCTCAGCCGGCGGCGCGGGTTGCCCTGAGAGCTAGGCCGTGTCCCGCGGATCATCCAGCCGGCCGCGCGGCGCCCAGATGGCGCCCCGCTGTGCCTTTCCCACCCCGCCGGCTCCGCCGGCTGCCGTCCCCCGGGTTCTCGTCGCCGCCGATACAACAGCGGTATCGGCGGCTCCTCGGCCTTGCGGTGCATCCATCTGGATCACCGCGCAGCTCGGCATAGATCCACGGGACACGCCCTGAGTCGCCACCGTGGGGTGATCGAGTTAGCTCGTTAGAGTACTAATCGTCGTCCCGCTCGATACCCGAAGTTCCCTTTGGCACCCTGCCGTTCGTGGTGAATGCGCCTAATCGCGAGGCAAGCGCGACGAGCTGGGTTGTACCTCTGGTCGTACTGGTCGTCGGCAGCTTCATGTCGGTGCTGGACACCAGCATCGTCAACGTGGCGATCCCGCACATCCAGACCGAGCTGGGCGCCAGCGCCGACGACGTGGAGTGGGTCGTCACCGGCTACACCCTCGCCCTCGGCGTGATCGTGCCGCTGAGCGGCTGGCTGGGCCTGCGGATCGGGCTGACCTCGGTGTACATGATCTCGCTCGTCGGTTTCGCGGTTACCTCCGGGCTGTGTGGGATGGCCTGGAATCTCGACGTGCTGATCGGGTTCCGGATCCTGCAGGCGATTCCCGGCGGGGTGCTGCCGGTGGTCACCATGACGCTGCTCTACCAGATCGTGCCCCGCGAGAAGATCGGCACCGCGATGGGCATGTACGGCCTTGGCGTGGTCGTCGCCCCGGCAGTGGGGCCGACCCTGGGTGGGTGGCTGGTGCAGTACGTGGACTGGCGGCTGATCTTCTACATCAACGTGCCGATCGGCATCCTGGGCACCGTCGCCGCGCTGGCGGTGTTCCCCCGGATCCACCCGAGCACCTGGCCCAAGTTCGACGCGTGGGGGTTCGTCACCGTCGCCTACGGACTCTTCGCGCTGCTGCTGGCCTTCTCCAAGGGCGAGGACTGGGGCTGGACCGGTTACCGCGTGTTGATTCTGCTGGTGTCCGGGGCGCTCAGCCTGGCCCTGTTCGTGGTCGTCGAACTCGAGGTGGACAACCCGCTGATCAACGTGCGGGTGTTCGGCTACTGGCCGTTCACCAACTCGCTGATCCTGATCAGCGTCACCACCACCGCGATGTTCACCACGCTCTACTACATCCCGCAGTTCCTGCAGGTCACCCAGGGCCTGCAGGCCTTCGAGGCCGGCCTGGTGTTGATGCCCTCCGCGCTGGTGCTGATCGTGCTGATGCCCATCGCCGGTCAGCTCTACGACCGGATCGGGGCTCGCTGGCCGGCGGTGATCGGGCTGCTGCTGATGGCGTACGGCCAGTACCTGCTCGCCCACATCACCCCGGACACCACTCGGGAGAGCATCGTGCTGTGGACCACGGTCCGCAACCTGGGCACCGGGCTGGCCATGATGCCGATCATGACGGCGGGCATCGGCGCGCTACCCACCTCGCTGACCAGTTCCGGCAGCGCGATGAACAACGTGATGCAGCGGGTGTCCTCCAGCGTGGCGGTCGCGGTGTTCGGCGGCATGATCGCCACCCAGCAGGCCCAGCTGATGAACGACCGCGGCGCCCTGATGCCCAGCACGGTGAACGAGTTGCCCGCGCTGCAGGCCGCCGCTTCGCAGGGCACCTCCGGGCTGCTCGGCGTCTACCAGAAGCTGCAGCAGTACGTCACCGCGGAGACCTACGCCAACGCGTTCCTGGTCGTGGCGATCCTGTGCGCCGGCGGCGCGGTGCTCGCGCTGTTGCTGCGCTCCGGCCCGCCGCAGCCGGCGCCGGCCGAGCCGACGACCCGTCCGGCCCCGGTCGCCCAGCCGGCTCCCGAGCCCGAACCCGCGCCGGTCGCCGCGCCCGCGCCCGCGCCGGTGCTCCAACCGGCTGCCCTCGGCCCGCGACACCACTACGAGACCCCCGAGGAGACCGAAGCCCGGCGAAACCGGGAAGCCACTCACGCGGCCGCGGGGGTTCATATCTAGTCGCGATGATTCCTCGGCAGGGCGGGAGTCTCACTACCGGAAGACACCCGACCTCCACTGAGGAGACCCGCCTTGGCCGCATTGTGGAACCAATCGCGTCGCGACAATCACCGTGTTGGCCGGCTTGCCGACGTGCGAGCCGAGCGCCTCGATCTCGCCGACTTCCTCGAGTCGCTGGACCGGCGGGACTGGCAGGCCCGCTCCCTGTGCCCGGGGTGGACGGTGCACGAGGTGCTCGCCCATCTGACCCTGTCCCCGCGAGAGACGGTGGGACCGACGTTGGTCCGGGTTGCCCGGGCCCGCGGGAGTTTCGACCGGGCGAACGCCGACTGGGCGCGGGAGCTGGCCGCCGAATTCAGTCCGGCGGACCTGCTCGCCCAGCTGCGCGCGACGGCCGGCGTGGATCACCGGCTGGCGCTGAGCGGCGCGTTGGACCCGCTGACGGACATCCTGGTGCACGGACAGGACATCGCCAGGCCGCTGGGGCGGCGGCGCGAGATGCCGCCGGCTCGGGTCACACCGGCGCTCGAGCACGTCTGGTCCAGCGTGTTCTACGGCCGCCCGGACAAGCGGTTCAACGGGCTGCGGTTCATCGCCACCGACGCGCAGTGGTCAGCGGGCGAAGGCTCGAGCGAGGTTCGCGGACCGATCGGTGACCTGCTCCTGGTGGCCTCCGGACGCGCGGCCGGGCTGGCCAACCTGACCGGCCCGGGCGTCGAGGACGCCGCCGCCAGGATGCAACGGCGCCGACGCGCGGCCGCGGCCTGAGCTCCGGGCTCAGCGGGTGCCGCCGTACCGCCGGATGGTGTAGGCGTTCAGCAGCGCGCAGAAGACCAGCACCGCGCCCAGCGCCAGCAGCTGGAACTGGCTGCCGTTGTTCCCCTCGAACAGCAGCAGGATGCCGGCGTTCAGCCAGGTGATCAGCACGGCGGCGAGCAGCACCCCGGACACCCGCCCGATTCCACCGGTGATCGCCACCCCGCCCAGCACCGCGATGGTGATGGCCGGCAGCGCCAGCCCGTTCCCGCTGGTCCCCGCGTCCGGGCGGGCCGAGGCGAACTGTCCGGTGACGTACACCGCGACCACCCCGGCCAGCACCCCGGCGAGCACGTAGGCCAGCAGCCTGGTCTTGGCCACGTGCACGCCCGACCAGGTGGCCGCCACGTCGTTGGTGCCGATCGCGAACAGCCGCCGCCCGTAGGTGGTGCGGGCCAGCAGCAGCCACACCAGCACCACGGTCGGTACCAGGAAGGTGAACACGCCCAGCGGCACATTCGGGATGTTCCGGCCGATCACCGGGATCTCCACCGCCTCGGTCATCGAGTACAGGCTCTGGATGCTCGGCGTGCTGATCGGCTTCTGGTCGTTGATCACGATCGCCAGCGATTTGTACGCGTAGTAGGTGGCCAGCGTAGTGATCAGCGCGGGGAAGCCCAGCCAGGCCACCAGCACCCCGTTCACCGCGCCGAGCAACCCACCGACCAGGATCGCCAGCCCGATCGCCGCCAGCACCGGCCAGCCCCACAGGCCGTGCGCGAAGCCGAACACCATGCCGGTCAGCGACACGATCGCGCCGATGGACAGGTCGATGCCGCCCCGGCCGGAGACGATCACCAGCAGCTCGGCCAGCGCGAGCATGGCCAGCGGCACCGCGTCCACCAGCGCGGCGGACAGGTAGTCCGGGTCGTAGGGCCCGGTCAGGTAGCCGCCGTAGCTCAGCGTGGTCATCCAGACCAGCACCACCACCAGCAGGATCACCAGCAGCAGCTCGCGGCGGGTGAGGATGGCCCGCACCGCCCGGTGCAGCCGCCCCGGGGCCTCCGGCGCGCCCGACTCCGGGGCGTTGGTACTGGGTGGAGCCGCGGTGGTCATCGGGACCTCCTCCTGGCGCGCTGGCGCAGCAGGTCGGTGCCCACCGCAATGATCACGAACAGCCCGACGAAGAGGTCGGAGAGGTTGCTCGGCCAGCCCAGCTGGGTGACTCCGGAGCTGACTGTCTGGACCAACAGCGCGCCCAGGATGGTGCCCAGCACCGAGCCCCGGCCACCCATGATCGAGGTGCCGCCGATGATCACCGCCGCGATCACCGCGAGCTCTTGGCCGGCGCCGATGCTCTGGTCCAGCGTGGTGGTCCCCTTGGCCAGGGTGAAGACGGCGGCCAGCCCGACCAGCGCGCCGGTGATCACGTAGGTGAGCAGCACCCGGCGGCGCACCCGGATCCCGGCCAGCTCGGCGGCCAGTGGATCGCCGCCGATCGCGTAGAAGTGCCGGCCGCCCGGGGTCTGCCGCAGATACCACCAGACCGCCGCGGCGATCACCGCGGTGAGCAGGAAGCTGTGCGGCACGCCGAGGGTCTGCCCCGGGTCGCCGCGGCCGAACACGTCCAGGGTTTCCGGGATGCCGTTCACCGTCTGCGAGCCGAAGATCTGCCGGCCGACGAACTGGAACAGGTTCAACGTGCCGAACGTGATGATGATGGCGTGCACCCGGCCCCAGGCGATCAGCACGCCGTTCACCGCGCCCATCAGCGCGCCGACCGCGACGGCCGCCAGCATCGCCACCGGCAGTGAGACGTGCGCGTCGACCAGCAGCCGCGCGGTGATCACGCCGCACACCATCATCTGGCTGCCCACCGACACGTCGATGCCGCCGGCCACGATGACCAGGGTCATGCCCACCCCGATCAGCGCGATCGGGGCCACCTCGATCAGCAGCGGGCGCAGCGAGTCGGCGGTGAGGAACGCTGGGGTGGCCCAGCCCAGCACCAACCAGAGCACCGCGATGACCGCGATCAGCACGATCTCCTGGCCGCTGACCAGGGGCGCTATCACCCGCGGACCCCGGCGCCCGAGGAGCCGGCCGAGGGGTCCGCCGGCCGGGGTCTTCGGCGGGGACGTGGTGGTCACGCGGTCACCCCGGTCTCGTCCGCGGCTTCGGTGGCCACCGTGGCCGGCGACTCGTCCCGGGCTCCGGCGGCGGCCGCGAGCACGTCCACCTGCGAGGCGTCCCGGCCGAACTCGGCGATGGTGGTGCCACCGCGGACCACCAGCAGCCGGTCGGCGATGCGCAGCGCCTCGGGCAGGTCGGAGGTGACCACCAGCACCGCGGTGCCCTCGGCGGCCAACCCGTCGATGATGCGGTGGATCTCCTCCTTGGCGCCCACGTCCACGCCCTGGGTCGGCTCGGCGAGCACCAGCACGTCCGGCCGCTCGACCAGCTGGCGGGCCAGCACCACCTTCTGCGAGTTGCCGCCGGACATGGCGCCGATGGGTTGCCGTTCGCTGGGCGTCTTCACCGCGAGCCGGTCGATCAGCTCCCTGGCCACCCGCCGCTCCCTGGCCCGGTCCATCCAGATGGCCAGCCGGGACAGCAGACCAAGGTGACCGATGGAGATGTTGAACGCGATCGGCTGGAAGGCGAACATGCCCTGCCGCTTGCGGTCGGCGGGCAGCAGCGCGATGCCCAGCTTCTGCGCGTGCCGGGGTGAGGTCGGCCGTACCGAGGTACCGCCGATCCGGATCTCCCCGCTGGTCGCCGGTTCGATCCCGTAGATGGTCGAGGCGATCTCCGCGACGCCGGACCCGACCAGCCCGTAGAGCCCGACCACCTCGCCGGGGCGCACGGTGAGGTCGACGTCGTGGAACTTCCCGGCCAGCCCGAGCGAGCGCAGCTCCAACCGGGGCGGCGCGTCCGGCACCTCGCGGGCGGACCGCTCCTCGTTCAGGATGCCGCCCACCATCAGCTCGGCGATCTCCCGCACGGACAGCTCGGCGAGCGGGTAGGTGCCCACCGTGGCGCCGTCCCGCATCACGGTGACCACGTCGGCGATCCGGAACAGCTCGTCCAGCCGGTGCGAGATGTAGATGACCGCCACCCCGGACTCCTTGAGCCGGCGGATCACCCCGAACAGCACGTCGATCTCGGCGTCGGTGAGGATCGCCGACGGCTCGTCCAGGATCAGCACCTTCGCGTCCCCGGCCAGCGCCTTGGCGATGGACACCTGCTGCTGCTCGGCGATGGACAGCTCCCCCACCGGCGCGGTGGCGTCCTTGGCCGGCACGCCGAGCAGTTCCAGCAGCTCGACCACCTTGGCGTGCTGGGCCGCCCAGTCGATCCTCGGACCGGCGCGCAGTTCCCGGCCCAGGAAGATGTTCTCCGAGACGGTCAGCTCGGCGAACAGCTGCGGCTCCTGGTAGACGGTGGCGATGCCCAGCGCGATGGCGTCGGTGGTGTTGGCGATCTGCACCGGCGCACCGTCGAACACGATCGCGCCGGCGTCGGCGGTGACCGCCCCGGACAGGATCTTGATCAGGGTGGACTTGCCGGCGCCGTTCTCCCCCACCAGGGCGTGCACGGTGCCGGCGGCCACCTCGATGTCGGCGTGGCGGATCGCGCGCACCGCGCCGTAGCGCTTGGCCACGCCGGTCATCGACAGCCGAGGCGTGACACCGTCCGCGCCCTCCGCCATGGCCCGCCTCCTAGTAGTTGAACTTGTCGGCGTTGTCCTTGGTGATCACCAGCGGGTCGCCCAGCAGCAGGGTCTTGGTCGCCGCGTCCCAGCTCACCGACGGCAACTTGTCGCTCACGTGGTTCACCGGCTGCAGCGGCTTGCCGTTGGCCAGCTGGTCACCGGCCCACGCGGTCAGGTAGCCGAGTTGTTCCACGTCCCACAGGATCGCCCCGGAGGAGGAGCCGTCGGCCAGGTACGGCTTCATCGCCTGCGGGGTGCCCAGCCCGACGGTGAACACCTTGCCGATCTTGTTGGCGTCCTTCACCGCCTGCGCCACGCCCGGCGCCGACGAGGTGCATTCGCCGACCAGCCCGGTCAGGTCGGGGTGCGCGTTCATCAGATCGGCCGCCATCTGGGTGGACTTGGCCTGGTCCTCGCCGGCGTAGACGATGTCCACGATCTGCGCCTGCGGGTACTTGCTCGCGGTGTACGCCTGCTGGACCTTGATCCACGAGTTCAGGTTCTCGGCGGTCTGGCCACAGGACACGATGGCGTACTTGCCCTTGCCGCCCATCGCGGACAGCAGGCTGTCGGTGAGCGCCTCGCCGATCTTCTGGGTGGACGCCTGGCTGACGAACACGTCCCGCACCGAGTTGGGCGCGTCGGTGTCCGAGGTCATCACCTTGATGCCCTTGGCCTGGGCTTCCCGCAGCACCGGGGCCATCGAGTCGGGGTCGTTGGGGGCCACCACGATGGTCGAGACGCCGCGCTGGATGAACGACCGGACGATCTGGGTCTGCGCTGCCGCGTCGGCCTGGGTCGGTCCCTGGTAGAGCCAGGTGACATCGCTCAGCGACTGCTCGGCGGCCTTGCCCCCGGTGTTCATCGCCTCGAAGTACGGGATGCCCTGCAGCTTCGGCACGAACGCGACCTGGTGTTTGCCGCCGGGGGCGCCGGCTGGGGCGCCGCTGGGTCCGGCGGCGCCGCCGGTGTTCTTCTGGGTGCACCCGGCGGCGGCCAGCAGCGCGATCATGGCGGCGGCCACAGCGGTTGTCCTGAACGATCTCTTCATTGAGATTCCTCCGTCACACTGCGTTGGGACCGCGACGTTGTTTCGGCCCGGGTCAGGGCGGCCAGGCGCTCGGCGGCCGAGGCCCAGTCCTGCCCGGGGCGGGGGATGTACTCGGCGGTCCGGGCGGACGCGGACACCACCGCCCGGATGTCCGTGAGCCCGGCCAGCTCACCCAGCGCGGCCAGCTGCACCGCGGCATTGCCCAGCGCGGTGGCCTCCACCGGGCCGGCGTAGACCGGCAGGCCGGTGGCGTCGGCGGTGAGCTGGCAGAGCAGCGTGTGGCCGGACCCGCCGCCGACGACGTGCACCGCCGGGGGCGCGCCGCCGGTGATCGCCACCACCGACTCGATCACCCGCCGGTAGCCCAGGGCCAGCGAGTCGATCACGCAGCGGGCCACCGCACCGATGCTCATCGGGATCGGCTGGCCGGAGCGCGCGCAGTAGTCCCGGATCCGCCCCGGCATGTCGCCGGGCGCCAGGAACGCGGTGAAGTCCGGGTCGACCAGGCTGACCAGCCCGGGCTCGGCGGCGGCCAGCTCGGCGATCCGGGGGTAGCTCAGCTCGCGTCCTTCGTCGACGTGGCCCTCGGCCGCCCACTGCCGCCGGCACTCCTGCAACAGCCACAGGCCCATCACGTTGCTCAGCAACCTGATCGTCCCCGCGTAGCCGCCCTCGTTGGTCAGGTTGGCCGCCCGCGCGTCCTCGTTGATCCACGGCCGGTCGGTCTCCACGCCGACCAGAGACCAGGTGCCGGAGGAGATGAAGATCGAACCCGGCGCGCGCAGCGGTGCGGCCACCACCGCGCTGGCCGTGTCGTGCGCCGCCGGCACGATCACCCGGCAGCCGCGCAGCGCACCGGTGTGCTCGCCGCGCAGCGGACCCAGCTCGGTGCCCGGTTCGACCACCTCGGGCAGCAGCCTGGTCGGCACGCCCAGCTGCTCGAGCAGCTCGGTGGCCCAACGCCCGGTGCGCATGTCCAGCGCGCCGGTGGTGGAGGCGATGGTGTACTCGCTGGTCACCGCGCCGGACAGCAGGTGGTGGAACAGGTCGGGCATCATCAGCAGCCCGTGCGCGGCGGCCAGCCGGTGCGGGTGCACGCGTACGTCGGAGACCAGCCCGAAGATCGTGTTGATCGGGATCAGCTGCACCCCGGTGGCCAGGTAGAGCCCGGCCGCGCCGACCTCCTTCACCGCCGCGGCCATACCCTCCAGCTGACGCGGGTCCCGGTAGCAGGTCGGCTCGTCCACCAGGCCGCCGTCCGCGGTGCGCAGCGCGTAGTCCACCCCCCAGGTGTCCACGCCCACCGAGGTGATCGGGTCCGCGCCGGCGTCCAACACGGCCAGCCCCTCGCGCACGCCCCGGTTCAACGTGTCCAGGTCCCAGCGCAGGACGCCGTCGCGCTCCCGGGGGCCGTGGCTGAACCGGTGCGCCACGTCCAGGGTGAGCGCGGACCCGTCGAAGCTCACCGCGGCGACCCGGCCGCTCTCCGCGCCGAGGTCGACGGCGGCCACCGTACTGGTCGAGTTCACCGCGCACCCGCGTCGGACACGATGCTTTCGGTCACGGCGCACCCGCCTCGGTGCCGGTCAGCGGCTCGATCTCGCTCTCTCGGGTGGACACGGCCGCTCGGTGGACCGGGACCCCGATCTCCGCCCAGCTGGCCACCACGCGCGCGGGCATGCCGGCATCGGTGTAGAGCGCGGTCACCCGGTCCGCCTTGACGAATGGATGCAGCGCGAAACGGTCCGCCTTGGAGGAGTCGAAAACGCCGTATACCCGGTCGCAGACGCCGGCCATGAACGCCTTGGTCTGCGACTCCTCCGCGCTGATGTCCATCAACCCGTGCTCCGGAGACAGACCGACCAGCCCGAAGAAGCCCATCTGGATGCGGCCGCGCCCGGTCAGCAGGTCACCGATCGGCCCGACCAGCGACTCGGCCGCCCGGCGCAGCACTCCCCCGGGCAGCAGCACCATCGCGTTCGTCTGCTCCATGAACAGCGTCGCGGTGCGCAGCCCGTTGGTGATGATCACCAGGTTCCGCCGGGACACCAGCTCCTGGGCCAGGTGGTAGCACGTGGTGGAGGAGTCCAACGCGATCACGTCACCGTGCCCGACCAGCTCGGCCGCCGCCCTGGCCACCGCGCGTTTGGCCGCGCGGGAGTGCCGGACCCGCATCGCCCAGGCCCCCTCGTCGGTGTGCCCGGAGCTGACCGCGCCGCCGCGCACCCGCAGCAGCAGATCGCGGCGCTCCAGCGCACTGAGATCCTTGCGGATGGTCACCGCCGAGACACCGAACCGCTCGGTCAGCTCGTTGACCATCACCCGCCCGGAGATCTCCAGATCCAGCAGGATCGCCTGCTCCCGCTCGTGTTCGTCGAGAGGTCGCAAATCAACCTCCCGAACGACGTCACCGGCGAGCTCAGTGCAAGCAACTTGCCATCGCCGAAATCGGGAGTCAACGTTATGAAAGAAAGCGAAACCCCCTGACTTGCGCAACGCAGCTACCCGGCCTTCGACACCAGAGCCGTCACTTGACCGCGCCCGCGCAGATCGACTGGCCGCACAGACCGCGTGCACCCCGCACAGACCTTGCACGGTCTGCGCGAGCGGTACGCCGTCTGTGCCCGCGGGCTGCGCCGAGCCCCGCACCGGCCGCGCAGACCACGGCCACCCGGTGCAGACCTTGCACGGTGTGCGCGAGCGGTACCAGGTCTGCGCGAGCGGGGCCGGTGTCTGTGCGCGCTGTACACGGTCTGCGCGGGCCGCGGTCGGTGCCGACCGCGCTACTTGACCGCGCCCAGCGACAGTCCCTGCACGAGCTTGTCCTGGGCGGCGAACCCGGCGGCGAGCACCGGCAGCGAGATGGCCACCGCCGCGGCGCATACCTTGGCCAGGAACAGCCCCTGGCTGGTGACGAACCCGGTGAGGAATACCGGCGCCGTTCCGGCGACCACTCCGGTCAGCACCCGGGCGAAGAGCAGCTCGTTCCAGCTGAAGATGAAGCAGATCAGCGCGGTCGCGGCGATGCCGGGCGAGGTGAGCGGCACGATCACCCGGCGCATCACGGTGAACAGGCTGGCGCCGTCGATGGCCGCCGCCTCGAGCACCTCCACCGGCACCTCGGCCAGGAACGACCGCATCATCCACACCGCGATGGGCAGGTTCATCGAGGCGTACAGGAGCACCAGAAAGTTGATGTTGTCCAGGGCACCGAGCCGCTGGGCCACCAGGTAGATCGGCAGCAGACCGGCGACCACCGGCAGCATCTTGGTGGACAGGAAGAAGAACAGCACGTCGCGCGCCTTGCGCACCGGCTTGATGGACAGCGCGTACGCGGCCGGGATGGCCAACAGCAGTACCAGGACCGTGGAAAACACGCTGGCCATCGCGGAGTTGATCAGCGGTGGCCACGGGCTCTGACCGCCGTCGAAGAACTCCTGGTAGCCCTGCAGGGTCAGTGGCGCGCCGAGCGAGGGCGGGTTGGTCGCGGCGGCGGACTCGCTGTGCAGGGAGGTGAGCACCATCCAGGCGGCGGGCGCGAAGAACAGCAGCCCGACCGCCCAGGCGAGCAGGGTGAGCAGCGACCCGCCGTGCCGCGCTCGGGGGCTGCGCCGGGCGCGCGCCGGCGGCGCGGCGGTGATCGAGGTCATCGACCCTCCTCCTTGAGCAGCGACGAGACCGTGCGCAGCGCGAAGTTGGCGATCACGATGGTGGCGATCACCACGATCACCCCGGCCGCCGAGGCCTGCCCGTAGTCGTGCGCGGCGAAGAACGTCTGGTAGATCGTGTAGGGCAGGTTCGCCGTGCCCAGTCCGCCGGAGGTGATGGTGAACACCGCGTCGAAGTTCTGCACGATGTAGATCGATCCGAGCAGCGCGCCGAGCTCCAGGTAGCGCCGCAGGTGAGGCAGCGTCAGGTACCGGAAGATGGCCCATTGCCCGGCACCGTCGACCGTGGCGGCCTCCACGATGTCCATCGGTCGGCTGGTCAGCCCGGCCAGCAGGATCAACATCATGAACGGGGTCCACTGCCAGATCAGCGCGGCCTCGACGCTCACCAGCGGCAGGTCGCTGACCCAGTCCGGCTGGGGTGCCGGCCCGAGCCCGAGCACGCTCCACAGCCAGGTCAGCACGCCGTTGATCAGCCCGTACTCCGGGTTGAGCAGCGCGTGCTTCCAGACCAGCGCGGAGGCCACCGGCACGATCAGGAACGGCGCGATCATCATGGTCCGCACGATGCCGCGCCCTCGGAAGGAGCGGTCCAGCAGCAGCGCGATGGCCAGGCCCAGCAGCAGGCTGACCAGGACCACGGTCACGGTCAGCACGATGGTCGTCCAGACCGACGAGCGCAGCGCCGGGTCGGTGAGCACGGTGACGAAGTTGCTCAACCCGGCGAAACCGATGTCATCGGGGTAAAGCGCGTTCCAGCGCATGAACGAGATCCCCAGCGTGACCACGAACGGCAGTTGGGTCACCACGATCATGAACACCAGGGCCGGGAGCAGCGGCATCCGGCGTGCCCACGCGCTGGCTCTGGCCACCGCGACGGCGGATCGGTCCGGCGGCCGCTGCCGGGATCGGGTCCGGTCGGGGACGCTCACCGCATTCATGCGCTCTCCCTCGGTACGGTCGGGCAAGCCCGGCGCCTCCGGTGGAGGCGCCGGGCCCGGGGTCCCCGTCCAGCTCAGCGGCGGTATTTGGCCGCCACCTTGTCGGCCAGGCCCTGGCTGTCGGTCAGCGCCGCCGAGACGTCGGTCTGCCCGGCGATGGCGGAGCTGATCTTTTGGGATACCTGGGTGCCCAGGTCGGCGAACTCCGGTATGTCGACGAACTGGATACCGATGGTGGGCCGGGGTTGGGTACCGGGATTGCCCGGATCCACGCTCTCGATCGCTTGCTTGGTCGCCGAGGCGAACGCGCCGGCCGCGGCCAGGTACTCCGGAGTGGCGTAGGTGGACGCGCGTTTTCCGGCTGGTGCGCGGGGCCAGCCCAGCTGCGCGCCGACCAGCTGCTCGTACTGCTTGCTGGACGCCCAGGAGATGAACTTCCAGGACGCGTCGGCGTTCTTGCTGGCCTTCTGGATCGACCACGCCCAGGTGTAGAGCCAACCGGAGCTCGGCGTGTTCACCACCGGCGCGGGCACGTAGCCGACCTTGCCGGCCACCGGCGAGCCCGGCCCCTCCAGGGATCCGGCGGCTGACGTGGCGTCGTACCACATCGCGACCTTGCTCTGCTCGAAGTTGTTGAGGCACTCGGTGAACCCAGCCTGCGGCGCGCCGGCCTCGCCGTGCTGCCGCACCAGGTTCACGTAGAACTGGGTGGCCGCCACGGTCTGCGGGCTGGTCAGCATGGGCCGCCAACCCTGGTCGAACCAGCCGCCGCCGAAGGTGTTCCACACGGTGGTGAGCGGAGCCATCACCTCGCCCCACCCGGGCTGGCCGCGCAGGCAGATGCCCTTCATGTCGGGCTGTGCGCCGTCCACCGCGGCGGCGATGTCCGCCACCTGCTGCCAGGTGGGCTTGGCGGGCATGGTGATGCCTTTGGCCTGCAGGACGTCCTTGCGGTACATCAGGAACGAGGACTCACCGTAGAACGGCTCGCCGTAGAGCTTGCCGTCCGAGCCGGTCAGTGACTCGGTCATCGGCTTGAGCACGTCGGCCTGGTCGAAGCCGGGGTCGGCGGCCACGTAGCTGTCCAGTGGGGCCAGCCAGCCGTTCTTCGCGTAGAACGGGATCTCGTAGTTGCTCAGCGTGGCCACGTCATACTGGCCGGCCTGACTGGAGAACTCCTGGCTAATCTTGTCGCGGACGTCGTTCTCCGGGAGCACGGTGAACTTGACGTTGATGCCGGTCTGCTTGGTGAAGTTGTCCGCGGTGAGCTTCTGCAGGTCGACCATCTGCGGGTTGTTCACCATCAGCACGTTGACCGTGGCTGCTCCGCCGGACGAACCACCCCCGGCCCCGGAACAGGCCGAGCTCATCAGCGCGGTTACCGCGAGTGCCGCGACGCCGATCACGAGACGCCGCCGGCCGGTCATGGGTCTGGGCACATCTCCTCCAGGTGATTCGGGCAGCATCGACCGCTCGCGCGACGCCAGCCCTTACGGGGTTCAGGCGGAAGGGCGGACTGGCGAAGGCGGAGAGTCGCCTGGGCTGTTGCGGCAACCGATGCGCCGACCCCCACATCGGCGCGCTTGCGGCGGCCTGGACGTCCTTGTACCGCTGCGTCGCGGCATCGCGCCTCCAGACGGTCCAGCTAGGTGCGCTCAGATGAGCGTTCCCTCGATCAGGTGTCAACCCTGTGCTACGTGTCACCCTCTCGTCAATGGTTTGTGCAAGAATGAGATCCGCACCGCTCAGATGAGCAAGCTTGGGAGTGAGGTGCGACGTGGCCGCCTCGGACAACTCGCGGGGACCCGCCCAATTGGTGCTCACCGCGTCCATCGCCCGGCGCTACTACCTGGACGGTCGCTCCAAGATCGAGATCGCCGAGGAGTTCGCGCTCAGCCGTTTCAAGGTGGCCCGGCTGCTGGATGACGCGCGCAACAGCGGCCTGGTCCGCATCGAGATCGGCTTCCCCGGGACGGTGGACGTCGAGCTCTCCGCGCGCCTGATGGACGCCCTGCGTCTGCGGCACTGCGTGGTCACCGACACGCCCGACGACCACCCGGCGTCACTGCGCGAGCACCTCGGCTCCGCCGCCGCGGACCTGCTCAGTGAGGTGATCACCGGGGAGGACGTGCTCGGCCTGTCCTGGGCCCGCTCGGTCAGCGCGATGGTCTCCGCACTGCGCCGCCTGCCCCCGGTACCGGTCATCCAGCTGACCGGCGCATTGGCCCGGCCGGACGTGGACGACAGCTCCATCGAACTGGTTCGTGACGTCGCCCGGATCTCCGGCGGCCCGGCCTACTTCTTCTACGCGCCGCTGGCCGTGCCGGACGCAACCACCGCACGGGTGCTGCGCGGGCAGCCGGAGGTGGCCCAGGCGTTCGCCCGGATCGGCTCGGTGACCCGCGCGGTGGTGGGGGTAGGCGCCTGGGAGCCCGAGCAGTCCACCGTGTTCGACGCGACCGGCGAGGCGGAGCGCCAGGAGTTGGCCCAGCAGGGGGTCATCGCCGACGTGTCCGGCACACTGGTCGATGTGCACGGCGAAGTGGTCCGCGCCGGCCTGACCGACCGGACAATCGCCATCACCGCTGAGCAGATGCGCGCAATTCCGGAGGTGATCGGCATCGTCTACGGCCTGCCGAAGGCGCGAGCGGTGCTCGCCTCGGTACGCGCCGGCCTGGTCAACAGCCTGGTGACCCACTCCACCCTGGCCACCGCGCTGATCGAGGCAGCCGAGTGAGCTGGCACGCGGCGGCGAGCCGAACCGACGAGGTCGTGCTGCTCGGCGGCACCGCGAATCGCGGCCGGGTGCACCGGGTCGGCAACACCGTCCGCCGCCCGCTGCGGCCCACCGCTCCGGCCGTGCACGCCCTGCTGCGGCACCTGGAGGAGGTCGGGTTCGAGGGCGCGCCCCGGGTGCTCGGCATCGATGAGCAGGGCCGCGAGGTGCTCAGCTACATCCCCGGGCACGCGGTCATCGCCCCTACCCCGCCGTGGGGGCTCACCGACGACGCGCTGCGCAGCTTCGGGCACCTGCTGCGCCGATTCCACGACGCGGTGGCCGATTTCGACGCCGCCGGGTATGCCTGGCCGGACTCGGCGCCGCCGCCCTTCCACGCCGGCGGGATGACCCACAACGACCCCAACCTGGACAACATCGTGTTCCGGGACGGCCGGGCGGTGGCGCTGATCGACTTCGACCTCGCCGCGCCCGGCTCGCCGATCTGGGACCTGGCCGGCGCCGCCCGCTTCTGGGTACCGCTGCGTCCACCGTCGGACACCGTCGATCCCCGGCGACACCGTGAGCTGGAGCGGCTG
>DATHIT010000296.1:0-16003 GCA_035489915.1 Pseudonocardia sp.
ATGGCGATCAGGAAGGTGGTGAAGGAGAAGAAGGCCAGCAGCACCGCGCCGGTGGCGTACATGTGGTGCGCCCACACCGCGAACGACAGCGCGGCGATGGAGACCGTCGCGTAGACCATCGCCTTGTAGCCGAACAGCGGCTTGCGGCTGAACACCGGGAACACCTCGGTGACGATGCCGAAGAACGGCAGCGCGACGATGTAGACCTCGGGGTGGCCGAAGAACCAGAACAGGTGCTGCCACAGGATCACCCCGCCGTTGGCCGGGTCGAACACGTGCGCGCCCAGGTGCCGGTCGGCCTCCAGGCCCAGCAGCGCGGCGGTGAGCACCGGGAACGCAACCAGGATCAGGATCGTGGTGATGAAGATGTTCCAGGTGAAGATGGGCATCCGGAACATCGTCATACCCGGTGCACGCAGGCAGATCACCGTGGTGAGCATGTTCACGCCGCCGAGGATGGTGCCCAGGCCGGCCACCGCCAGGCCCATGATCCACAGGTCCGCGCCGACGCCCGGCGAGTGCGTGACGTTGGACAGCGGGGTGTAGGCGAACCAGCCGAAGTCGGCGGCGCCGCCCGGGGTCAGGAACCCGGAGAGCACGGTCAGCCCACCGAACAGGAACAGCCAGTAGGAGAACGCGTTCAGCCGGGGGAACGCCACGTCCGGCGAACCGATCTGCAGCGGCAGGATGTAGTTGGCGAACCCGAACAGGATCGGCGTCGCGTAGAGCAGCAGCATGATCGTGCCGTGCATGGTGAACAGCTGGTTGTACTGCTCCGGGGAGAGGAACTGGGTGCCCGGGCGGGCCAGCTCGGCACGCATCAGCAGCGCCATCGCCCCACCCGCCATGAAGAAGGCGAACGAGGTCACCAGGTACAGGATCCCGATGTCCTTGGGGTCCGTGGTGTGCAGGAAGCGCAGCAGGGACGTTCCCTTAGCCGCACGTCGCGCCGGGTAAGGGCGCGTCGAAATCGGCTGGGGGGCCACGGCGGTCACTGCTACCTCCTGTGGTGCCGGGGGTTCTGACGAGGTGATCCTAGCTACCGGTCACCCGCTCCGGCGCCCCGGTCCCGGGCCGGTGAGGCGAAGGCAACAACCCAAGGGCTTCCCCGCGCGTCCTTCTCAGCGACCGAAGGCAGGTTGCCGAGAACAAAAGGAGGGCTCGCTGAGAGCGAAAGAAGGGGGTTGCGGGGATGGTCGGGGGCCGCGGGTACGGTCGTCGCGTTGGGGGAGCGGCACGTTGACAGACCCGGCCTAGCGGTCCTCTGGACAGCTGGATAACGGAATGATGACAGTTGCACAGCGAACAGAACGGCACGTCGGCGAGTCGCCTGCACATCCTGTGTAGCGAGCGGGACCGCAACGATCCGCGGTTCACGCCGTTAGACAGGGTGGAGCCGGGGGTGCCCGCGACAGGGCGGAAGCTTGTTCGCACGCCCACGACGCCTATGACTTTGACGCTGCATCTGATGCCGCTGAGGATGGAGTGCGTAACAACCGGCAGCTGGACGTCGACGCTCCAGGGGATGTCGGGAATGTTACGTACCCCCGGTCTGGGGTCGCCGAACGCCCGAGCAGGGTCGAAAGTAACGGAGGTCAATTAATGGGTCGCACACCCACGCGCGTCGGGGTGGTCGGTTACGGGTACTGGGGGTCGAAGCACGTCCGCGTGCTGAACAGCCTGCCCGATGTCGAGGTCACAGTGATCGACAAGGACGAGCAGCGGTTGCGCGAGGCGATGTCCAGCTTCCCGTCGGTCCGCATCGCTACCGACCTCGCCGATGAGCTGGACGCGCAGGACGCGGTCGTCGTCGCGACCCCTCCCGGAGCCCACGCCCCGGTAGCCCTGCAGGCGCTCAACGCGGGCCTGCACACCCTGGTGGAAAAGCCGCTGGCCAACTCGGTCGCCGAGGCGGAGGCGCTGGTCGCCGCCGCGAAATCGTCGGACGTGCGGCTCATGGTCGGCCACACCTTCGAGTACAACCCGGCGGTCTGGAAGCTCAAGGAGATCATCAACTCGGGTGAATTCGGCAAGGTGCTCTACATCGACGCCGCCCGGCTGAGCCTGGGCCGGTACCAGAGCGACTGCAACGTGATCTGGGACCTGGCGCCGCACGACATCTCGATCGTGTCCTACCTGCTCGACGAGGTGCCGCAGAGCGTCTCGGTGTGGGCGCAGCACAACATGAGCACCGAGTTCGCCGACATGGCCTACATCAAGCTGGAGTTCAAGCGGTCGGCGGCGCCGGCGTTCGTGCAGCTGTCCTGGCTGCACCCGGAGAAGATCCGCCGGGTCACCGTGGTCGGCGAGAAGAAGATGGCCGTCTACAACGACATGTCCGACACCGACCGGATCCGGATCCACGACGCGGGGGTCGACCCCAAGAATGTCGACGAGGCCGCCTCGCACGGCTTCCCGGTCAGCTACCGCACCGGTGACATCGTCTCGCCGTACGTGCCGTTCCAGGAGCCCCTGCTGGTGCAGGACAACCACTTCATCGAGTGCGTGCGCACCGGCCAGGAGCCACGCACGCCCGGGGAGCGCGGCCTGGACATCGTCCGGGTGCTCGCCGCCACCGACGTGGCCAGCGCCACCGGCGCCCCGGCCCCGGTGGACGGCGCCCGCGACCTGGCCGTGTCCGGCTCCGGCAACGGGCGGGTGCGCTCGTGACCGCCGCCAACCAGCCCGTTCCGTTCCTCGACCTGGCCGGCGTGAACGGCGCCCTGCGCGGCGACTTCGAGCTGGCCTATGCCGAGGTGCTCGAGCACGGCCGGTTCATCAACGGCCCCGAGGTGGCCCGGTTCGAGACGGAGTTCGCCGACTACTGTCAGGCGGCCGCCTGCGTCGGGGTGGGCAACGGCACCGACGCCCTGGAGCTGATCCTGGCCGGCCTGGGCATCGGCCCCGGTGACGAGGTCATCGTGCCGGCCAACACGTTCATCGCCACCGCCGAGGCGGTCTGCTACGTCGGCGCCCGGCCCCGGTTCGTGGACGTGCTGCCGGACACCCTGCTGCTCGATCCGGACGCGGCGGACGCGGCGGTGAACAAGAACACAGCGGCGATCATCGGCGTGCACCTGTTCGGCCAGATGGTTGACACCGAGCGGCTGCTGAGGGTGACCGCCAAGCACGGGCTGGCCTTCATCGAGGACGCCGCGCAGGCGCACGGCGCCCGGTTCGCCGGCCAGCGGGCCGGGGGTGTCGGCGTGGCCGCCGGGTTCAGCTTCTACCCGGGCAAGAACCTGGGCGCGCTGGGCGACGGCGGCGCCGTGGTCACCCAGGACGCCGAGCTGGCCGACAAGATCCGCCGGCTGGCCGACCACGGTCGGTCCGCCGACAGCCGGTTCCACCACGACCTGCGCGGCCGCAACAGCCGGCTGGACTCGGTGCAGGCCGGCGCCCTTTCGCTCAAGCTGCGCGGGCTGGACCAGGGCAACAAGGGCCGGGTGCGGGCCTGGGAGCAGTACCTGGCCGAGCTCCCCGAGCAGGTCCGCCCGGTCACCCGGCACGCGAAGGCGGAAGCGGTCTACCACCTGGCCGTGGTCGAGGTGGACAACCGGGAGAAGGTCTGCGCGGGATTGACCGAGGCCGGCATCGGCTGGGGTCTGCACTACCCGGTGCCCTGCCACCTGGACGCGGCATACGGCGACTACCGTGCCGAGAGCCTGCCGGTGGCCGAGCGGGCCGCCGAGCGGATCCTCTCCCTGCCCATGTCCCCCACCCTGAGCGAGCGGCAGGTCGCCAGGGTCTGTGAAGTCCTCAGGAGTGTCACGGAATGACGCGTCCGCCCGACGCGACGCGGAGTGGCGGGGGCTCGAACTCGGGCTCCTCGCCCTCCGCGCCCAGCGGCCGACAGTCCCTGCCCGGCCCGCCACTGAGCGGGCCGGCAGGGGCGCCGTTCCGGCCGCCGGGTCCCCGCTTCGCGCCTCCGCCGCCGCCTCGGCGACGGCTGACGCCGGGGCAGGGAGCGCGCCTGGGCCTGCTCGCACTGGTGATCATCGTGCTGGGCGCGACCGCCGGCCTGGCGATCACGCTGCTGCTGCCCACGCAGTACGCCGCCCGCACCCTGGTCGAGTACAACGTGTCGGTCGAGAACGCCAGCGACTTCCTGCGCACCGACCGCAACCTCACCACTCAGACCGTGCTGCTGACCAGCCGGGCGGTGCTCGGTCCGGTGGCCGACGCCGACGGCATCTCGGCCGACGAGCTGGCCAAGCGGGTCAACGCGACCCTGATCAACGCCAACTCGGTGAACAGCGAGGTCATCCAGGTCGAGGTGCTCAACCCGGACCGCGCGACCGGCGTGAAGCTGGCCGACGCGATCGCCAACCAGTACCTGACCGTGGTCAAGGCCAACAGCCCGGCCAACTACATCCAGAGCCAGCTGGACGACGCTCGCCGCCAGCTGTCCTCCGCTTCCGCCGCGAACCAACCCGCGCTGCAAGCCCGGGTAGCCACCCTGCAGGGCCAACTGGACACCGAGAACATCACCGGCAACCGGGCCAACATCGTGGTGCCCGCCTACTCGGTGGCCGCACCCGCCTACCCGAACGCGGTACTCGCGGCGGCGACCGGCGCTCTCTGCGGGATCGTGGTTGCCAGCTTGGTCGTGATCGGTCTTTCCCGACGTTGGACGCGGAGTTGATGCGCAGATGACACGCGCCGGAGATGCGGGTCGCGGCGGTTCCAGCTCAGGAAACCCCGGGGGCAACCCGGGAGGGGGCAACCCCGGCGCCGGCTCCCGGCCAGGCGGAGGCCCGCCCGCCGGGCCGCCCAGGGGCCGCCAGCCGCTGCCCGGGCCGCCGCCGGTCATGCGGCCGCCCGGGCCGCCGCCGATGTCGGGGGCGCCCCGTTTCGCCCCGGCGCTGCCGCCGAGGCGCAAGCTCAGCGGCGGCCAGCGCAGCAAGCTGGTGCTGCTCACCCTGGTGCTGATGGCGGTCGGCGCGGTGCTGGGCTACGGGGCCTCGCTGGCGCTGCCAGCGCAGTACGCCGCGCGCACCACGATCCAGTACAACATCGCCGGCGAGAACACCGGCGACTTCCTCAAGACCGACCGCAACCTGACCACCCAGGTGGTCCTGCTCACCAGCCGCAACGTGCTGCAGCCGGTAGCCGACGCGAACGGCCTGCAGGTCGACGACCTCGCCAAGAAGGTCACCGCGACCATCCTGAACAGCAGCGACATCATTCAGCTGCAGGTCAAGGATCCCGAGCCGAACACGGCGATCACGCTGGCCGACGCCATCGCCAAGCAGTACCTGACGGTGGCCAACAGCAGCGGGCCGCGCGGCTACCTGCAGTCCCAGCTGGACGCGGTGAAGAAGCAGCAGGCCACCGGGGGCAACAACGCCGCCGACACCGCCGCGCTGGCCACCCGTGCCGCCACGTTGCAGTCACAGCTGGACCAGATGAACCTGACCCAGAACCTGTCCTCCGTGCTGGTACCGGCGTACCCGGTGATGGAGGCGGTTTCGCCGAACAGGACGCTGGCCGGCCTCACCGGCGGGGTGTGTGGGCTGATCATCGCCGTGATGACCGCCGTGACCTTGACCCGTCGCTGGACCCGAAACTGAGATCCGGAACTGAACTGATCATGGCTGTGGTGAGACAGAGCAAGGTCGACGCGCCTCGGGTGTCCTGGCGGATGCCCCGGGTGCTGATGTACCACAACTTCGGCGAGGTACCGCCGGGCGGCGACCCGGAGCACCTGTTCGTCACCGAGCAGACCTTCCGCGCCCAGTTGGACCTGCTGCGCCGGCGCGGCTGGCGGGCGCTGAGCCTGGACGAGTTCGTGGCCACCCTGGACGGCACGCCGGCGCCCCGGAAGTCCTACCTGATCACCATCGACGACGGGCACGAGTCGGTGCTGCGCACCGCGGCGCCGATCCTGGCCGAGGCGGGTATCCCCTCGGTGCTGTTCGTACCTCCGGGCGTGCTCGGCGGCCCGGTGAACTGGAACCCGGCGTACCGCGGCGAGAAGTTGTCCAGCAAGGCCGAGATCGCCACTCTGGCCGGCACCGGCATGGAGGTGGGCGTACACGGCTACGACCACACCCGGATGTTCGGCATGGACGACGCCGAGCTGCACCGCAACGTGGTGCGCGCCCGCGACGAGGTGGCCGAGATGTTGGGCGGCACGCCCCGCTCGTTCGCCTACCCGTACGGCACCCACGACCGGGACGCGCGTCAGGCCCTGGCGGACGCCGGGTTCACGGTCAGCTTCGCGGTGGCCAGGGAGCACGGCCGGTTCGCGGTGGACCGGGTGTACGTCAAGGGCGGCGATTCGCTCCGGATGTTCCGGTTCAAGCTCTCCCTGGCCTACCGGTTCGCCTCCCGCGTCGGCGGGCGCACCCCGTGGCTGCGGCATCGGGTTCGGGACCTGCTTGCGCTGGTCAGGGGTGGTCGGCAGCCCAGTGCGGGCGAAGAGGCGTCACGACGGATCGGTGGCTGATCGCCGTGGTTGATCAAGATGGCTGAGCCCACCGCGGCCGGCGTGCCGGTGGACACCTCGGGCCGGGAGGACACCGGGCGCAACTCCGTCACGGTGGTGGTCTGGACGCTGGTCAGCCGGATCGCCGGGTTGGTCCGGGTGCTGGTGATCGGCGCGCTGATGGGCCCGACCTACTTCGCCAACATCTTCCAGGCCGGCTACGTACTGCCCAACACGATCCACTCCACCATCGCCGGCCCGATCCTGGCCATGGTGCTGATCCCCACCATCGTCCGCGCCCTGGACTCCGGCGGGACCGAGCTGGCCAAGGGCAAGCTGGCCAAGATCGGCGGCCGGATCCTGGGCGTCGGGGCGACCGGCGCGCTGTTGCTCATGGTGCTGTCCCCGGTGGTGGCCTGGTCGTTCACCGCCGGCGTACCGGAGCCGTTGCGGCACCGCGCGTGGATCATGACGATCATCCTGATCCTGTTCGTGGCGCCCCAGGTGGTCTTCTACGGGGTGTGCGCGCTCGGCGTGGCCGCGCAGCAGTCCCAGGGCCGGTTCGCCCTGCCGGCCGCCGCGCCGGCCATCGAGAACATCGCCACCATCGTCACGGTGCTGGTCGCGGTCTGGATCTACGGGCCTGGCCTGGAGGTGGATACCGCCCCCTACGGCCTGATGATCATGCTTGGCGTGGGTACCACCCTGGCGGTGGTGCTGCACGCCGCGCTGCAGATGTACGGCGCCTACAAGTGTGGGCTGCTGGTCATGCCGTCCCGGGGCTGGCGGGACGACCCGGAGGCGCGCGACGCGATCCGCCGGGTGCTGCGCTCGATCCCGGTGGCCGGCTGCCCCTCGGTGACCAACTACGTGTTGACCGCGGTGTCCAGCACGGTGCCCGGCGGCGTGCTCGTGGTGCAGCTGTCCTACCAGGTGTTCTGGGCGCTGTCCTTCCTCGGCGCCCGCGCGGTGTCGATGGCCGCGCTGCCCAGGCTGGCGGTGGCCGCCGCGGCCAAGAACGCGCACCGCTTCGCGGTGGCCTGGCGGCAGGGGCTGTACTACGCGGTGATCGCCAGCATTCCGTCGCTGTGTCTGCTCGCCGCGTTCGCCTATCCGACGGCGAACCTGCTGGCCAACGGCGAGCTGCGGAACGGCAACCTGATCAGCGAGCTGGGCGCCTGCCTGGCCGTGGCGGCGTTTGCCCAGATGGCCGGCGGAATCCACGACTACGGCCGCCAGGCGCTGTTCTCCCAGCTGGACGACAAGGGCCCGAGGATCGCCAGCTTCATCGGCCTCGGCGTCGGTGTGGTGGTGGCGTTCAGCACGCTGCTGCTGCCCGCCGACGGCACCCGGCTGGCCGGCCTGGTGGCCAGCGTGCTGGCCGGCGAGCTGGCCTCGGCGATCACCGTGCTGGCCCGGCTGCGCATGGCGATCCGGCCGGAGCCGGTGACCGAACGAATGCACCTGCTGGTGATCGCCCTGGCCACCGCCGCGATGTTCCCGGTGATCATTGCCGGGCGCTGGGTGCTGAACCTGCTGAACCCGGAACGACTGGCCGTGCTGGGCATCCTGCTCGGCGTGGGCGCACTCTCCCTGGGGGCGTTCCTGCTGGTCGTGCGGTTGATCGGGGTCAAGGTCACGGCGGAGGGGTCATGACCCAGACGATGCCACCCCGCGAGTCGGCGCGGCCCCCCGGCGCCGGCGCCACCCGAGGCTCCGGTGCGGGCACCACCCTGATCGTGACCGGCGCCGTGCTGCTCAGCGCGGCGGCCGGGCTGGCGGCCGCGCTGTTCGGCTCGGCCGCGGCCTACGGGCTGGTCGGCGTCGCCTTCGCGGCCCTGTTGTTCGCCACAGCGGCGCTGTACCCGATCTTCGCCACCTACTCCTACCTGGCCACTCTGCCGATCATCGCCGGCATCGACCGAGACACCCTGCTCCCGCTGGTGCGGCCGAACGAGGCGCTGCTGGCCCTGGTGGTGGCCGGCGCGGTGTTCGGGGCGTTCCTGCGCTACGTGCGCGGCGACGACATCCGGCCCAAGTTCTACCCCGCGGTGGACGTGCCCCTCGGCGTGTTCCTGCTGATGTCCACGGTCTGGCCACTGACCTCGCTGACCCTGCGCGGGCACATCCCGACCGGCGAGGAATACGCGTCCATCCTGCCCATGGCGAAGCTGGTCGGCATTTACTTTCTGGTGCGCTATACGGTCACAAATGAGCATCAGATTCTGCGCACAATCCGGTTCATCGTCTGGCCGGGCGCGGCGGTAGCGCTCATCGCGGTGCTACAGACACTGCGCTTCCCACCGGTCACCGCGCTGCTGGACACCCTGTGGAACAGCGGCGCGAACGCCGCCAACCCGGACGAACTGGGTGAGCGGGGCAGCGCCACGCTGGGCTCCCCGATCGCCACCGGCGACGTGGTCATCATCTGCCTGATCCTGGTGCTGTGCTGCGGCGCCCGGGGCCTGTTGGGGCGCCGTGAGCGCCTGGTTCTGGCGATGATCCTGGGCACCGGGGTGTTCGCCGCCGGCCAGTTCTCCACCTGGATCGCCGCCCTGGTCGGGTTCGCGTTGATCGCCTGGCGATTCCCCGACCTGCGCAGACAGGCCACCCGGTTCGCCCCGCTGGCCCTGGTCGCGCTGGTCATCGGCGCGCCGGCGTTCTTAGGCCGATTGGAGGGAATCGGCGAGTACGGCCTGCCGGTGCCGGAGAGTTGGCTTGGCCGCTACGACAACCTGCGCTATATGTATCTGCCGCACTTCGATTGGGTGACCACTCTGATCGGCGTGTCGCCGAACACCTCGGTGGAGGCCGTGGAGCGGTGGCGCGAGGTCATCTACCTGGAATCCGGCATTCTGTACTTCCTGTGGATCGGCGGGATCCCACTGCTCGCGGCGTTCCTGTGGCTTTCCTTAAGAGTGTTACGCACCGTACGCCCGGCCATCCGCCATCCGGGTGCCTTCGGGGCATGCGCTTCAAGTTTGGAAATCGTTTGGCTCTTCTTGCTCGTTCTTACTCTCATTGACCCACATCTTCAGCTCCGCGGCACCGGAGACCTGATCTTCACGTTGCTGGCGATCACCGTTGGAGGGATCGATGCCCGACGTCGGACTTGACTCCGCACTGCCTGAGACGGCGACGTGGGAGTCGGTTGCGCGGCGTGCTGTGGATCTGACGGTGGCCCTCATCGCCCTTCTGGTGCTGGCAATTCCGCTGATCGTGATCGGCCTGGTGATCCGGTGGACGAGTGTGGGTCCGGCGCTGTTCCAGCAGCAGCGGGTGGGCTTCGGCGGCAAGACCTTCACCATGTACAAGTTCCGCACCATGCGCACCGGTGTCGGCGACGAGATGCTGCGTGAGCTGATCGCGGCCGAGCTGCGCGGCGAGGACACCTCGGTGGATGGCAGCTACAAGCTGGACAGTGACCCCCGGGTCACCCCGATCGGGGCGTTCCTGCGCAAGACCAGCCTGGACGAGCTGCCGCAGCTGATCAACGTGCTGTTCGGCGACATGTCGCTGGTGGGTCCCCGGCCGTGCCTGGAGTGGGAAGCGCGGATGTTTCCCTCGGAGTTCCAGCCCCGGTTCTCGGTGCGCCCCGGGATCACCGGCCTGTGGCAGGTCAGCGGGCGCTCCACGGTGAGCACCCTGGAGATGCTGCACCTGGACCTGACCTACGTGCGCACCCGCAACCTGATCGGCGACCTGTCCATCCTGGTCCGCACGGTCCCCTCGATGCTCCGGGAGAGCGGCGCCAGATGACCACGCTTTTTGTCGCGACCACCGGTGGGCACCTGGCCCAGCTGGACCAGCTGTCCCGACGCATCCCGGTTGACCCGGACTCGGTGTGGGTCACCCACGCCAACGAGCAGAGCACCTCGCTGCTGGCCGACCGGGACGTGGAGTACGTGCCCTACATCGGTTTCCACGACATACCCGGGGTGCTCAAGGCCGTCCCGCACGCTCACCGCCTGCTGCGCGAACGGAAGATCACCCGGGCAGTGTCCACCGGCTCCGCCATCGCGCTGGCCTACCTGCCCTACCTGGCCGCCCGCGGGGTGGAATGCCACTACATCGAGAGCGCCGCTCGGGTGTCCGCCCCGTCCGCCACCGGCAAGGTGCTGCGCCGGGTGCCGCTGGTGCGCACCTACGCCCAGTACCCGCACTGGCCGGACGACGGCTGGCTCTACGGCGGCAGCAGCTTCGACATCTACCTGCCCGCCGAGCAGCCCCGTGAGCTGGGTGACACAGTGCGGGTGGTGGTCACCGTGGGCACGGCGGCCGAGTTCCCGTTCCGCCGCCTGATCGAGCCGCTGGCCCCCCTGCTGGCCGAGGACGGCCCGCTGAGCAAGGCCACCGAGCGGCCGGTTGAGGTGCTCTGGCAGACCGGCTGCACCCCGGTGGACGGGCTGGGCATCGAGCCTCGGCCATTCATGCCGGCCGCCGAGCTGGACGCCGCGCTGGCCAATGCGGACATCGTCATCGCGCACGCCGGCACCGGTTCCGCGCTGGCCGTGCTGGCGGGCGGCCGCAAGCCGCTGATGGCGCTGCGGCTGGAGCGGTACGGCGAGGCCGGCGACGACCACCAGAAGGACCTGGCCGCCGAGCTGAGCCGGCGCGGGCTGGCCACCACCATCGCCGACCCGGCCGAGCTGACCGCGGACGACCTGCTCGCCACGCTGAGCGACAGCGTGGTCAAGACGGACAACCCGCCGCCGTTCCGGCTGGTCGACGGGCGCACCGGCGCGGTCCTGCGCTAGCCGGGTTTCCAACCACCCGGTTTCCAGCTAGCGGCCTCAGGAACGCGCTACAGGGAGCACACAGCTCGGGCACAGACGCCGTTCCTAGCGTCGGGGTGTGTCCCCGATATCCGCACTGCCGGGCCGGCCCGCCGAGGCCGCGCCGCTCACCGTCACGGTGACCGATCAGCCGTCCCCCGCCGCACTGGCCCAGTGGCGCCAGCTAGTGGCCACCTCACCCGAGGGCGACGTGGCGCAGCTTCCCGAGTGGGCCGGGCTGCGCGCCACCGTCGGCTTCCAGGTGCGCTACCTGCTGGTGCACGCCGGCCCCGGAGGCGAGCTGCTCGGCGGCGCACAGATCCTGGAGCGGCCGCTGCCGCTGCTCGGCCGGGTCGGCTACCTGCCGTACGGGCCGCTGGTCGCCGCGGGGCCAGACGCCGACCCAGCGGTGTCCGCCGCACTCTGCGCCGCGCTGACCGAGCTGGGCCACACCCGGCTGCGCATGCTGTTCGTGCAGCCGCCACCGGGCGGCGAGGCAATCAGCCGCGAGCTGCTGCACCGGGGGTTCCGCGACTCCGAGGCGAACATCGCCCCCCGCCAGACCCTGCGCCTGGACCTCAGCAACGAGCTCAGCGCGCTGCGTGGCGGCCTGAGCAAGCGGCTGCGCACCTGGACCAACCGGTGGGAGTCCCGGGGCGTCACGGTGCGCCTGGGCACCCAGTCCGATGTGCCGGTGTTGGCCGAGCTGGTGGCCCGCTCCGGGGAGCACCAGGGATTCGCCGCGGTGTCCGCCGACTACCTGAGCACGCTGCTGCGCGACCTGGGCGGCGAGCCGGGCCGCGAGGATGGCCACGCGGTGCTGTTCGTCGGCGAGCTGGCCGGCCGCCCGGTCGCCGCCGCCCTGTTCACCCGCTGCGCCGGCACCCTGAAGCTGCGCTTCGCCGGCATGGACCGGGACGAGGCGGCCAGCCGGAGCAACGTGCCGGCGGCGGTGCAGTGGCACGCCATCGAGTGGGCGCGGCGGGCCGGGCTGCGCTGGTTCGACTTCGGCGGCATCAGCGCCGAGGCGGCCGCCGCGCTGGCTCGCGGCGAGTCCCGCGACTCGGTGCGCGGGGTGGACCGGTTCAAGGCCAGCTTCGGCGGGCAGCTGCACCGCGCCGCGCCGCCCGTCGAGCTGATCTCCAACCCGGTGCTGCGGGCGGGCTACGACGTGTCCCGGCGCTGGGCACTCGGGCGACGGCTGATCGAGCTGGCCAAGGCGGCGCTGCGCACCGGCCGGCTCCGCTGAACCGAACTGAGCTGAGCTCGCTGACTGAACGTGATCATCAGCTTTGCCAGCTTCCCCCGCCGGCGGTGAAACGGGGCGGGGGGCGCCGAGCGATAGGGCAGACGACGGCGGCCGAATCCGGCCACCGCGATAGGCACGAAACAGGCAAGGTGGACCCGCATGTCTGAGCGCAAGCCGACCACTCCGAACCAGTACTCAGCGATTCGCGCGCTGCGGCTGGACGCGTGGCGGGTGCCCAGCACCGAACCGACCGACCGCTTGCTCGGCTCGCTCACTCCGGTCCTCGGCGAATTCGCGCCGGCCCGACAGGTTGCCGTGGTACCCGCCCAGCGCACCGCCCCCGAGGTCGCCGACCGACTGCGCTGGACCAGCTGAACGACCGCCCACCACCTGCACCGAGCGACCCCCCAGCCGGCCAAAAGCAGCTGGCCCAGGCCAGGTATCGTGAGCTCCGAGACGCTCACGATCAGTAGCGGCCGGGCAGGCCTGAACCAGCGACCGGCGGAGATCCCGTCGGCGCAGTACCCGAGGAGAACGCCGTCAACACGATTTCCCCGGCCGATCCCCGCACGGACTCCAAGTGGCGGCAGCTGGCCAGCGGACCAGCTGGCGGCCTGTTCACCTCCCCACCCTGGATCCAGGCCGTCTGCGACAGCTACGGCTTCACCCCCGAGGCGCGGATCTCCGAGGCGCCGGACGGCACTCCGCTGGGTGGCTTCGCCTGGGTCACCGTCTCCGACATCCGGGGGGAGCGGATTTCCGCGCTGCCCTTCTGCGATCGCGCCGACCCGATGCTGACCGGTCCCGATGGCTGGCCCGGCCTGGCCGACGATGCACTGGCCACCGGCACCCCGCTGACCCTGCGCTGTTTCTCGGAGAACCCGGCCACCGCCGATCCCCGGCTGCGCGCGGTGGGCGAGGCGGCCTGGCACGGCACCCCGCTGAACTGCACCGAGGACGAGCTGTACATGCGGATCAGCTCCACCTCGCGGCGCAACCTCAAGGCGGCCGAGCGCAACAACGTCACCGTGGTGGCCAGCACCGAGCTGGACGCGGTGCACGCCTTCCACCGACTGCACGTGCGGCTGCGCAAGAACAAGTACCGGCTGCTGGCCCAGCCGGTGGAGTTCTTCGAGCGGATCTGGCAGCAGTTCACCGGTGCTGACGCGGTGATCACCCTGCTGGCCGAGGTGGACGGCGAGGTCGCCGCCGGGGCGATGTACCTGGTCTGGGGCGACACGCTGTACTACAAGTTCGGCGCCTCGTTGTCGGAGTTCCTACCCAAGCGGCCGAACGACGCGCTGTACTGGGCCGCGCTGAGGCTGGCGCTGTCCCGTGGGCTGCGCACGGTGGACTGGGGCATCTCCGACCTGGACCAGCCCGGTCTGGTCGCCTACAAGCGCAAGTGGGCCAGCGAGGAGCGTCGCGTCGTCACGCTGCGTGGCGGGCCGGATCCGACGCCGAAGACCGAGGTTGGCACCATGCTCGGCGAGCTCACCCGGCTGTTCACCGAGCCGTCCGTGCCGGACGAGATCAGCACTCAGGCCGGCGCGTTGCTCTACCGACACTTCTGCTGACACCCGAGCTGAACTAGAGGGGTTGCACTCATATGACGCAGGTCGCGCGGCGAGTGGTCATTCTCGGCCAGGGCTACGTGGGATTGCCGGTGTCCATGCGGGCCGTGCAGGCCGGCTTCGACGTGGTCGGGTTCGACGTGGCCAAGGACCGGGTGGACCGGCTGCGCAGCGGCAAGACGTTCATCGACGACATCACCGACGCCGAGATCGCCGCCGCGCTGGCCACCGGTCGGTTCACCCCGTCCTACGATCCGGCGGACCTGACCGACTTCGACGTGGCGGTCATCTCGGTGCCCACCCCGCTGCGGGACGGCGCGCCCGACCTGTCCTACATCGAGAAGGCCACCGACAGCATCGGCCCGTACGTGCGGCCGGGCTGCTGCGTGATCCTGGAGTCCACCACGTATCCCGGCACCACCGAGGAGGTCGTGGTGCCCCGGCTGGAAGCGATCAGCGGGCTGCGCGCCGGCGCGGACTTCCACGTCGGGTTCTCCCCGGAGCGAATCAACCCCGGTGACCCGGTCTACGGCCTGAAGAACACGCCGAAGATCGTCTCTGGGATCGACGAGGCGTCGCTGAACGCGGTGACGGAGTTCTTCGCGGCGCTGGTCGACAAGGTGGTGCCGGTGTGCGGCACCCGGGAGGCCGAGCTGGCCAAGCTGCTGGAGAACACCTTCCGGCACGTGAACATCGCGCTGGTCAACGAGCTGGCGATGTACTGCCACGACCTGGACATCGACGTGTGGTCGGTGATCGACGCGGCGGCCAGCAAGCCGTTCGGCTTCATGAAGTTCACCCCCGGCCCCGGGGTTGGCGGGCACTGCCTGCCGATCGACCCGTCCTACCTGTCCTGGCAGGTGCGTCGGACGCTCGGGCGCAACTTCCGCTTCGTGGAGATCGCCAACGACGTCAACGAGCACATGCCCGACTACGTGGTGACCCGGGCGACCGCGCACCTGAACGGCAACCGCAAGGCGGTCAACGGCAGCACGATCCTGCTGATCGGGCTGGCCTACAAGCCGAACTCCGGGGATGCCCGGGAGTCCCCGGCGATCGCGGTGGCCAACCGGCTGGCCGAGCTGGGCGCTTCGCTGCGCGCGGTGGACCCGCTGATCCCGGCCGACCACGTGCCGGCGAGCATCGAGATCGTGGACTGCAGCGAGGCCGAGGTGACCGGCGCCGACCTGGTCATCGTGCTCACCGACCACGACGTGGTGGACTGGGCACTGCTGGAGAAGCACGCCGAGAAGATCCTGGACACCCGCAACCGCCTCCGCCACGCCCCCGGCGTAGACACCCTCTAGCCGTCCCGCCCGCACAGACCCACTACCGGCCGCGCAGACCTTGCAAGGTCTGTGCGGCGGGCACGGGCTCTGTGCGGCGCCCGAGTGGGGATCGCGCGCAGGTCGGCCTCGATCCTGGTTAGGTCGCGGTCCTCCACGTCGGTGCTTCCTCGCAGCTCGCGGGCACCGCGGGGGCGACGCCGCTGCTGGCGGTAGTGGTTGCGCTCCAGGCCGTAGACCAGCAGCGCGAGAACGATCACCATGAGCACTGATGAAGTCATGGCACCAAGTGTGCGATGGTAAAGATAGTGCCACCAGTGGCAGGTCTGCCCCTTACCCACAAAATCCCGCCAGCTATGCTGTCGCCATGCTTCGGACCGTCTCCGCCGTGCTGATCGATGGTGTCGCACCCTTCGAGTTCGGCGTGGTCTGTGAGGTGTTCGGCATCAACCGCACCGACGACGGGGTGCCGGCGTTCGACTTCCGGGTCTGCGGGGAGCGGCCCGGCGAGCCACTTCCGTCCGGCATGGGGGTGTCCCTCACCCCGTACCACGGGCTGGAGGCACTCCTCGACGCCGACCTGATCGCGGTGCCGGCGGCCCGGATCCGCGAGCAGTACCCGCCGGCGGTGCTGGACGCGCTGCGGCTGGCCGCCGACCGAGGCGCCATGCTGCTGTCCGTGTGCAGCG
>DATHIT010000297.1:0-2054 GCA_035489915.1 Pseudonocardia sp.
TCGGCCTGCGTGACCGGGTGCAGGTGCTGGGCGGGTCGATCGAGGTCAACAGCCGCCCCGGAGAGGGGACGGCGATCGTCGTCGAGCTTCCGCAGCAGCCTGACTGACCGGTCGGCCCACCCTGCAATACGACTTACGCCAGTGGCCTGGGGCCAAGGGCGACAGACCAACCTCGCGGCATTTTGTAACGCCGTTACGTGTAACATAACGGCGTTGCGGTTGACTGGCGAGGGGTGGCGTGGGTGCCACCGTCAACGGGAAGGCTGACGCCATGAGCGACATCAAGATCGGGGAGGATGCACCGATCTTCGAGGTGATGAGCACGATGCGGGCGATGCGCCGGCTCCGGCCCGACCCGGTCCCCGAGGAGTTGCTCGCCCGCCTGGTCGAGGCGGCCACCTGGGCGCCGAGCGCGAGCAACGCCCAGTGCTACCAGTTCGTCGTGGTCACCGACCGCGAGCGGATGGAGCGGCTGGCCGAGCTGTGGACGACGATCGCGGACTTCTACCTGACCGGCATGGCCAGGGCGGTGCCACCGGGCTCCACCGAGGAGCGGCACGAGCGGCTGCGTGGCGCGTTGCGGTTCCAACGGGACCACTTCGCGCAGACCCCGGCGGTGATCGTCGCCTGCTACGACTTCGGCCCTTATCGGCGGCGGCTGCGCGCGCAGGCCAGGCACCTGTTCACCGCGTTCGCCCAGCTCGGGCCGCGACGGGCGGTCACCGCGATACGGCACATGCCCCGATTTACCGCCACGGCAGAGGCGGCCAGCATGTATCCGAGTGTGCAGAACATCCTGCTGGCCGCGCGAGCGCTCGGGCTGGGCGCCACGCTGACCACCTGGCACCTGGTGCTCGAGTCCGAGTTCAAGGCGGTCCTGGGGATCCCGCGCTCGGTGCACACTTTCGCGGTCATTCCGGTCGGCTGGCCGCGCGGGAGGTTCGGGCCGGTCGCCCGCCATGCGCCCGCCGATGTCCTCCACCGGGACGGTTGGTAGGCGGCGAAGCTCTTGCACCGCGAGCAAACCGCGCCGCACGGCGGACTCTGGTCTGTGGAAAAGGGAACGGCCGACTATGATGGGAGAGCCGGAACCTCCGTCCGGCTCATGATTCGGAGGCCGCAGGTTCACATCCTGCGCCCGCTACAACCAATTGCCCTGCGAGGGGCCCTGATCGCCGATTGGCGATCGGGCTTCGATCGTGTGGGGTCAGGAGTAGTTCGTGGCTCGAGGTGACCAGCGCCTACGGCGCGCTCACCGCACCGCTCGTGCACCGCAACGCCGTGTCCGCGATCAGGACGACGACGGCATCATTCCGGTGCTCGCCCGCACCGCGCGCGAGGTCGAGGCAGCAGCGCAGCGCGGGCCCGTGCGGCCCTCGGACCGCACGAAGTTCCAGGTCGTGGCGGTGCTGGCGCGCCAGGAGCGGGCCCGGGTGCGGGCGGAGATCAGCAACGACGCCCGCCGGTCCGGGATGCTCAAGCGCCTCGACGGGATCGCGCTGCTCCTCGCGCAGACGGCCACCCGCGACACGTCGTTGCTCGAGCTGCTCGCCGAGGACGCCGTGCTGTCCGACGCGGCCAGGACGCTCACCCGGAACCTGTTGAAGGACGCCGGCATCGAGGCGGCCCCCGTCGAGGCCACGCCCCCGGAGCCGCCCGTCGCCCCCGCCGCCGCCGAGCGGCGGGTGGTGCCGCAGACGATCGTCTCGCGCCAGCTGGCCAACCCCTTCCTCGCCCCGGATTTCTCCGCCGTCCGGCCGAGCGCGGCCCCGGCGCGCCGCCTGGCCACCTGGGAGCTGCTCGGGCCGCTGTTCAGCTCGTTCGAACGCGCCGGCGGGGGAGCCTCGCCGTGCATGGCGCTGCCCGCGCCGTCGTCCCTGCACGCGCCGGGTGGCCGCGAGCTGATGCCCCATCAGGCGCAGCTGGTCGCCGCGGCCGCCGCCGGGCACCGGAGTTTCCTGCTCGCCGACGAACCGGGCCTTGGCAAGACGGCGCAGGCGCTGCTCGCCGCGAAGGCGGCGAACGCCTACCCGCTGCTCGTGGTCGTGCCGAAC
>DATHIT010000298.1:0-6275 GCA_035489915.1 Pseudonocardia sp.
GCTGGACTCGGTGCTGCGCGGGCTGCGGGTGGACACCGTGCTGTTCGCCGGGGTGAACGCGGACCAGTGCGTGCTGGCCACCCTCACCGACGCGGCCTGCCTCGGCTACGACGCGGTGCTGGTCGAGGACGCGGTGGCCACCACCTCCCCGGATTACTGCATGGCCGCCACCCTCTACAACGTCCGACAGTGCTTCGGGTTCACCGTGACCAGCGCGGACCTGCTCGCCGCGCTTCCGCCAGGCGACTAGAGCGCGACGGTCCCGGTGACCCCGACCACCGTGTCGCCGCCGACCCAGATGTCGCCGTCCCGCTGTTCGACGTGCACCCGCCCGCGCCGACCCAACCGGGTGCCCTGCGCCGCCGTGTAGCGGGCCGGCGCGATGCCCGCCGGGATCAACCACTGCGCCACGGAGGCGTTCAGGCTGCCGGTCACCGGATCCTCGCCGAGGACGACCCGGGGGACGAACGCCCGGACCTCGAAGGCGACCTCCGAACCCGGCGGGTACGGCCCGACCACGCCGACCTTGTCCAGCTCGCCGAACGCCTCGCGGTCCGGCTCGATCCGCAGCACGGTGTCCGCGTCGCGCAGCAGCAGCGCCACCCAGCCCGGCCCGTTGTCCGCCCACCGTGCGTCGACCAGGTCGCCGGGCTCCAGCCGCAGCGCGCGGATGAGCACCGCCAGGTCGGCCGCGTTGACCGGGCCGTCGCGCAGCACCGGCGGCGCGGCGAACGCCAACCGGTCCCCGGCTTGTCGGATTCGTACCAGGCCCGCGGCGCACTGCTGGACCAGTTCGCCCTCCCGGGCCGGTCGCCCGCCGGCCGCCAGCCACGCCCGGGCGGTGCCCAGGGTGGGATGCCCGGCGAAGGGCAGCTCGCGGACCGGGGTGAAGATCCGCAGCCGGTAGTCGGCGCCGGGTTCGGTGGGCGGCAACAGGAAGGTGGTCTCGCTCAGGTTCGTCCAGCGCGCGAACGCCGCCATCCGGTCGGCGGATATCCCGTCGGCATCGTGCACCACCGCCACCGGGTTGCCGAACAGGAGCTCATCGGTGAACACATCGACCTGGCTGAAAAGCGGCACGCCGCCATGCTGTCATCCCGGCGGACCTCAGTGATCGGGGCGGCCCTCGGGCTGGTGTGCCGCCGAGTGGCAACGCAGTCCGGCCTGATCACGGGATAAACCGGACTGCATTGCCGCTCGATGGCAGAGGGCTGACTAAACCGAATCGCGCGCGAAATCGATCAAGGTGCGGGCGCCGAGTGGCAGGCCGACCAGGGACGCCCGGGCAAAACCGAGGCCGGCCAGCAGTTGCCGGACGTCCTGGTAGTGCGCGAAGGACTGCGTCGGGGTCGACGACTCCGCGTGGCCGCGCGGGCGTCGTACCGGACAACGGCGTGCCGCTTCTCGAGCTCCGCGACCTGGCCGCCGCACATCCGACCGTCGAGCGCACCCGCGTGCAGCAGCACAACCGGACTGCCCTCTCCCGGATCTGGTAGCTCAGCTCGCCGCGCTACTGAAATCAGCGGCGCTAGATTCCGGCCAGCCCCACCGAGATCTTGGCGGCAGCCTCGGCGACCAGTCGGCCGAGTTTTTCCCCACCGTCCGCCGGATAGCGCTGAATCGGCATAAAAATGCTCAGCGAAGCGAGCGGGTGGTCCGGCACAGGGAAAATACAGGCAGCAATAGATGCGACGTCCGGCCGCAATTCGCCGCGCTGCACCGAATAACCTCGGCGGCGTATTTCCGCGAGTTCGCGATGTAGTTGCTCAATTTCGGTGATCGTGGTATCGGTGAATGCTTCCAGGGGATCCGGAATGTGCTGAGAAAGCTGGCTCGCCGGAAGGTTGGCAAGCAGCGCCTTGCCGTTCGCGGTGGCGTAGGCCCGGCCCCTGGTGCCGATCGACCAGTGGATGCGCACCACCTCGGTGGACTCCACCTCATCGATGGTCACCACGTCCAGGCCGTCCAGTACGGACAGATGGGCGGCCTCGCCGGTGGCCCGGACCAGCTCCAGCATGGCCGGCCGTGCGAGGTCACGCAGGCCGAGCTCGCCGCCCAGCTGGTTGGCCACCTCGAGCACCTTGACAGTGAGTACCCAGCGTCCTGGTTGGTGCTCTGACCTGCGGATCCAGCCCGTCTCAGCGAGGGCGAGGAGGGCGCGCTGGGCGGCCGGCTTGGAGATATCCAGCCGACGGGACAGCTCGCTCACGCCCATCGGCTGTGCCGAGGCAACGGCCTCCAGCGCGCGCAGCACGGTCCCTGCCGATCCCATGGCCTTGACACTAGCGGGGTGGCGGCGGTTACATCAGACGTATCGCCAGGTGGTACGTCGTATCACATAGCGTACCGCCAGAGCAGCAGCAGGGGAGCAGCGCGATGGCCCAACGCAGTGCCGACGAGGAGCGCCCCGAAGCCGCGATCGCCCAACCGGAGAATCCGCACAAGCTGACCAAGACCCAGCGCAGGGCCTTTATCAGCGCATTTGGCGGCTGGTCACTCGACGGCTACAACGCCAGCCTGTTCGGATTGGTGCTCAGCCCGGCGCTGACCGATTTGCTGCCGCGCTCGGGTTATCCGGCATCCGCCGAGAACATTGCATTCTTCGGGGAGCTCGGCGTCGCCGTCTTCCTGTTCGGCTGGGGCTGCTCGTTCCTCTGGGGTCCGCTGGCCGATCGCTACGGCCGAGTGCCGATCCTGATGGCCAGCATCCTCACCTACGCGCTGTTCACCTTTCTGGCCGGCTTCTCCCAGGATGTCTGGCAGCTGAACCTGTTCCGGCTGTTGGCGGCGATCGGGATCGGCGGGGAGTGGTCGCTGGCCGGCACGTTCGTGGCCGAGTCGATGCCGGAGCGCAAGCGGGCGTTCTTCGGCGGCCTGCTGCACTCCGGCACCTACTGGGGGTTCCTGCTCGGTGCGGTGGTGAACATCTTCGTCGGCCTGGTGGTCGGCTGGCGGTGGATGTTTTTCCTCGGCGTGCTGCCGGCGCTGTTCGTGCTCTACATCCGCACCCAGGTACACGGCGACACCCAGCGCTGGCGGGCCTCCGTCGAGCGCGACGGCCGACGCCGGGACTACTGGTCGTTCCTGCGCGGCATCCTGCGCCCGCCCTACCGCCGACGCACGCTGAACAACGCCGTGCTGGTCACCGTCGCGCTGATGGGGTTCTGGGCCAGCTCGCAGTACCTGCCCACGGCGGTGAAGGCGCTCGCGGTGGGCTCGGGCGACGACCCGAAGCACGCGGCGTTCCTGGGGACCGTCGCGGTGGGGCTGCTGTCCCTGATGACCGCGCTGAGCTGCCTGGTCACCCCGCTGCTGTGCAACCGGTTCGGCCGCCGACGAGCTCTCGCCGGGCTGTTCACCGTGATGGTGATCGGCATCGCCGGCGGATACGCCTGGGCGTACCCGGAGCGGAGCGTCCCGCTGTTCTTCCTGTTCGTGGTGGTGATGGGCGTCGGCGGGGCGAACTTCGCGGTGTTCACCATCTGGCTGCCCGAGCAGTACCCGACCGACATCCGGGCCAGCGGGTTCGCCTTCTGCACCACGATGTCCCGGTTCCTGGCCGCCGGCGGGACATTCCTGATCGGCTACGGCATCTCCACGGTGGGCATCGCCGCGCCGCTGGCGCTCACCGCGATCCCGTTCCTGCTGGCCTTCCTGTTGCTGCGCTTGTCGCCTGAGACCCGGGGGCAGGTGCTGCCGGACTGATGGACACTGGACTGATCGACATCGGGTCGACGAGGAGAGCGAATGCAACCGCTTGATGGCGTCCGGGTTGTCGACTTCACCCGGTTCCTCTCCGGGCCGTACTGCACGATGATCCTCGGCGACTACGGCGCGGACGTGGTGAAGATCGAACGCACCGGGCACGGCGACGACTCCAGGGACATCGCGCCGTTCGTCAACGGGGAGAGTTACCCCTCGGCGATGCCCAACCGCAACAAGCGCTCCCTCGCGCTGGACCTCAAGTCCGAGGTTGGCCAGCGGGTGGCGCTGGAGCTGACCTCGCGCGCGGACGTGGTGGTGGAGAACTTCCGCCCCGGGGTGATGCACCGGCTGGGGCTGGACTACGACACGGTGCGCGGGCGCAACCCGGATGTCGTGTACACCTCGATCACCGGCTTCGGGCAGACCGGCCCGGAGAGCCACCGCCCCGGGTTCGACATCATCGCCCAGGGCATGGCCGGGTTCCTCCGGATGACCGGCGCCCCCGGCGGCGAGCCGGCCAAGTTCGGCGTCGCGGTGACCGACCTGGTCGCCGGCATGACCGCGGCCAACGCGGTGCTGGCCGCCTACATCCGGCGGCTGCGCGGCGGTGCGGGACAGTACATCGACGTCGCGCTGGTGGACGCCGGGCTCTCGCTGACCGTGTGGGAGGCCGGCGCCTGGTTCGGCGGCGGGCGTGAGCCGGTGGCCGAGGGCAGCCGGCACCGCCACCGCGCCCCTTACCAGGCGTACCGCACCTCGGACGGGTACGTGACCATCGGCGCCGGCAACGATCGGCTGTGGGGGAGGCTCTGCCACGATGTGCTGCAGCGGCCGGACCTGATGGACCGCCCGGAGTACGGCAGCTCGCGGTCCCGCGCCGAGCATGCCGACCAGCTCGCCCAGGAGCTCGAGGAGATCCTGCGCGGCCAGCCGACGGCGTTCTGGGTGAAGGCGTTGGACACCGCCGGGGTGCCCGGCGGGCCGGTGCTGACCTATTCCCAGGCCCTCGAGCAACCCCAGGTCGAGGCCAGGGAGATGGTGGTGGAGATCGACCACCCGAAGATCGGCCGGATGCGCGTGCTGGGCGTACCGGCCAAACTGTCCGAGACCCCGGCCACCATCCGCCAGCCGGCACCGCTGCTTGGCCAACACAGCCAGGAGATCCTGCTCGAAGGCGGTTTCGACCACATCCAGATCCGGGATTGGATCGAGCAGGGCATCGTGGCACAGGCACCCACCACCGACGAACAGGTAGGACGATGACCCAGGCACTGACCCTCAGCCGCGATGGTGAGATCGCCGAGCTGGTGATCAACCAGCCGAGCAAGCGCAACGCCATGTCCTACGAGATGTGGGAGGCGCTGCCCAAAGTGGTCGCCGAGGTGGACGCCGACGAGTCGGTCAAGGTGCTGGTGGTGCGGGGCGCCGGTGACCACTTCTGCGCCGGCGCGGACATCAGCGAGTTCGAGACCCGCCGGGCCACCGCCGAAGGAGCCCGCCGCTACGGCGAGCACGTGGAACACGCCGCGCACTCGCTGGGCGAGATGCGCAAGCCGTCCATCGCGATGATCAAGGGCTTCTGCATCGGCGGCGGCCTGGAGATCGCGCTGGCCTGCGACCTGCGCTTCGCCGCCACTACCGCAACGCTGGGCATCACCCCGGCCAAGCTGGGCCTGGTTTATTCGTTCAGCTCCACCCGTCAGCTGGTCACCGCCGTCGGTCCGTCGTTCGCGAAGTACATCCTGTTCTCCGGCGAGCGGCTCAGCGCCCAGGAGGCACTGCGGGTGCATCTGGTGGATCAGCTCGTCGAGCCCGAGCGGCTGGAGGCCCGGACCCTCGAGTTCGCCAGCACAATCTGCTCCCGCTCCCAGGTGTCGGTGCGCGGCGCCAAACGGATCATCGAGAAGATCGCCGCCGGCATGGACCTCCCGGACGAGGAGGCCGCCGAACTGCCGATCACCTCGGTGGACAGCGAGGACTACAAGGAGGGCGTGCGGGCCTTCCTGGAGAAGCGCCCGCCGCTGTTCCGGGTGCGCTGAAGAGATGCAACCGGGGGCAATGGGGCTCACCGGCGCGACGATCGGGGTGGCCAGCACAGATCTCTCCGCCACCGACCGGCTCTTCGCCGCCGGGCTCGGCCTGCCAACCGACGGTGCGGGGCGGTACCTGCTGGGCACGGACGTGGTGCTCGCGGTGCACCGGTCAGACGCGGGCGGGCGGGGCGGGCCGACGGAGCTGGTCCTGCACGGCGACCGCGCCCCGGAGCGGGTCGGCGTGCTCGGCGGAGTCCCGTTCCGGCTGACCAACGACCCGCTCGACCCACCGCCCGGGACGGCCGAAGCCGTGCTCGGCCTGGATCACCTGGGCGTGGCCTCGGACGACTCCGCCGGCCTGGTCGCCGCGCTGACCAGTGAGCTGGGCTTCGAGCCCGAAAGCCGGCAGATCGATACGCAGCTGGAGTCCCCGATCGAGGTCTTCTCCAGCGACCGGTACGGGGTGGTCAGCCACACCGGTCCGGCGCGCACCGCCGGCGCTCTGCTGGTTACCTTCCTGCGCCGGGGCGGGGTGGA
>DATHIT010000299.1:0-19638 GCA_035489915.1 Pseudonocardia sp.
GCCAACGGCATCCAGCTGCATCTGGCGGAGTGCGGAGAGGGCCCGCTGGTGGTGCTCGCGCACGGCTTCCCGGAGTTCTGGTGGTCCTGGCGACACCAGCTGGTCGGGCTGGCCGAGGCCGGTTTCCGGGTGGTCGCGGTGGACCTGCGCGGCTACGGCGACTCGGACAAGCCACCCAGGGGCTACGACCTGTGGACGTTGGCCGGTGACCTGTCCGGGTTGATCCGGGCGCTCGGCGAGCGGCGGGCCGCCGTGGTGGGGCACGGCTGGGGCGGCCTGGTGGCCTGGACGGTCGCCGCGCTGCGGCCCCGGATGGTGCGCTCGCTGGTGGTGCTGAACACCCCGCACCCGCTGGCCGTGCGCCGCGCCACCTGGGCCGATCCGCGTGGGCAGGGCAAGGCCACGGCCGCCGCGGTGGCGGAGTTCCAGCTGCCGGTGCTGCCCGAGCGGTCGTTGCGGGCGGACGGCGCGGCGCGGGTGGAACGGATCCTGCGCGCCCGGTCCGGGCCGGAGTGGACGGCCACGCCGGAGTTCGCCGAGGTGGTCACCCGCAGCCGGGCCGCCATGCTGATTCCCGGGGTGGCGCACTGCGCCCTGGAGTACCACCGCTGGGCGGTTCGGTCACAGCTTCGGGCAGACGGTCGCAGGTTCGCCGCCGCGGTGTCCCGGCCGGTGGACCTCCCGGTACTGCAGGTGCACGGGGTGGCCGATCCCTGCGTGTTGGAGCGCACCGCGCGGACCTCCGCCCGCTGGGTCGCCACCGACCGCTACCACTACCGCACGCTGCCCGGAATCGGCCATTTCCCGCACCAGGAAGCCGCCTCCGCGACCACCGCGATGATCGCCGACTTCCTGCGCGACTGACCGGTGAGCGAGACCGGGCCGGCGCTCAGACCGCGCTCAGACCGCGCAGCTGCCGGTTGACACCTCTCCGGTCAACCCTGATGCGCTGTTGAGCAGCGGCTCAACCTGCTGTGCGGTGAGCACGAAGCCGGTTTCCGGGTCGTCCTGCGCGGCGCCGAACACGATGCCGTACACGGTTCCGTCCGGGGCCAGCAGCGGTCCGCCGGAGTTCCCGGAGCGAACCACCGCGCGGATCGTGTAAACGTCCCGGGTCACCGTCTGGGAGTTGTAGATGTCCAGCCCGCGCAGGTCGATCTGGTCCCTGATCCGGGCCGCGGTGGCCTTGAACGGGCCGTCCAGCGGGTAGCCGAGCACGATCGCGTCGTCGGCCACCGTCGCGGCCTTCGGGGCGAACTGCAGCGGCTCCACATCCAGCCCGGGCACCGCGAGTACCGCCACGTCGATCTCCGGGTCGTAGGCGACCACCGTGGCCGGCTTGGTCTTCGACCGGCTGCTCCGCCCGGGCACCTCGACGCTGACCTCGGCGGTCCCGGCTACCACGTGGGCGTTGGTCACCACCCGATTCGGCGCGATCACGAAGCCGGAGCCCTCCAGCGCCCGTGAGCACTGGGTGGCCTTGCCGCGGATCTTGAGCACGCTCTCGGCGGCCAGGCGCACCTCGGAACTGCTCTGCAGCGCCAGGTTGGGCGGGCCGACCACGGTGATCGGAGTCTGCGCGAACGGGGTGAGCACGTCCGGGAAGCCGGAGGAGTCCAGCAACGCGCGCAGCTCGGAGGGCAGCTGGCGGGCCGACGGCAGTACCGAGCCGACCACCTCGTCCACCCCGGCGAGCACCTTCGAACCACGGATCCCGGACGCCAGGCCGGGGAAGCTGGCCGACGCCAGCGGCAGCGCGACCAGCCAGGCCGCCAGCACCACGGTCAACGCCTGCAGGATCGCGCCCAGCGTGGAGTCGACCCGCAGCGTCTGCTCGCCGGTGATCCGGTCCCGGATTCGCCGCCCGAAGAACACCCCGGTGGTCTCCCCCAGAGCGACCAGCAGCACCACCACCCCGATGCTGACCATCACCCGGGCGGTCGGGGTCTCCACGTTCTGCGCGAGCAGCGGGGCCAGCCGCACGCCGATGATCGCGCCGCCGAGCACCCCCACGAAGGAGAGCAGCGCCACCGCCATGCCGTGCCGCCAGCCGGACACGCCGGCCAACACGGCGAGCAGCAGCACAAAGACATCAACCCAACTCATGCCCCGTCTCCGCGCCGCCTAGCCACCGCCCACGCACGGTCCAGATCCCGAGGGCGCGCGCTCGACCAGCGGCGTTCCCAACCGCCCATGCGCAGCACCGCGTCCACCAGTCCTCCGGTGAACCCCCACACCACCATGCCCGCCACCTCGAACGCCGGCCCTACCCAGCCCGACGGGTGCCGCACCAGGAAGCGATTCCCCGGGTCGGCCAGCTCGGCGACCGGGACACGCACCACCGCGGCGGTCTCAGCGGGGTCAACCGGCACGACCGCCACCGGATCGCGCCAGTGTGCCAGCACCGGGGTGACCCGGAATCCGGACGGGGGGATGTACAGCTCGGGCAGCAACGCCACCGGCACCACCCCGGCCGGGTCCAGCCCGGTCTCCTCGGCCGCCTCGCGCAGCGCCGTGTCCACCGGCCCCGCGTCGGTGGCCTCCCACCCGCCGCCGGGGAACGACACCTGGCCGGCGTGATCACGTAGCCCGCCCGCCCGCTCCTGCAGCAGCAGGTCGGGCCCGGCCTGCGCGGTCGTGCCGAACAGCACCAGCACGGCGGCCCGCCGGGAACCGGTGGCCGGCGCGGCGATGTTGTGCTGGCTCAGCTCGACCGGATCAGCCGAGCCGGCCGCGCGCACCAGCGGAACCAGCCAGTCCGGCGCCCTCTCAGGGTGGACCTGGGCCGACGCCAGCCAGCGGCGCGAATCCCCGTCGTCCGCCTCGCTCGGCACCGCGCTCATGACTCGTTTCCCCTGCTCAGACCCCGTGAGTGGTATTGGTCGCTATAGCAACCAATACCACTCACGGGTGTTGACGTGTGTTTTGGCACCGCGTGCTCATGATCCGGCCGAGCGGAGCCGGGCCACGGCGGCGGCCACCTCATCGGCGGAGCGGAACGGAGTGGGAGGCAGCACCTGGGCCACCCGGCCGTCGGCGTACAGCAGATAAGTGGCTGGCAGCGCCGGGGGCAGCCGCAGAGCGGCGGACAGCGCGCCGTCGGGATCGGCCACCGAGGGCAGCCGCACGCCGAGGTCCGCGAACAGCGCCAACGCGGCCTCCGGGCGGTCCCGCACGTTCACCTCGAGCACCGGGACGGCGTCGGGGCGGGCGGCGTACTCGGCCAGCGCGGGCAACTCCGCGCGGCACGGCTCGCACCACGAGGCCCACACGTTGAGCAGCGCGTCGTGCCCGGCCAGCCCGGCCGCCGGGGAAACCACGCCGGGCGCGCCGAGGCAGGGCACCACCACGCCGGCCAGCGGCCCGACCGCCGAGTCACCTGTCGGGCACGCGGGCAGCCCGGCCGCCCGCCGCGCCGGTTCGAGTGCCGCGTCGTCCCAGGGCGAAGCCGTGGCCGACGGGGCAGGGGCGGTGCTCGGCGCGGACTCGCCGGAGTGCCTCCCGCCCAGGGCCGGCCACAGCGCCGCCACCCCGATCGCCGCCAGCACCACCACGACACCGGCCGCCAGTAACTCGCGGCGGGTCAGGCCGGTCCGTGAAGTCACCGAGGCGCTCCTGGCGGGGCCCCCGCCGGCTCCGCCACCGACTGGGCAACCACCGGCCGGGTGAACGCCTTGGCGGTGGACACCGGCACCCCGGCCATGGCCAGCAGATGCGCCGCCTCCGGGCCCTTGACCAGGGTTGCCGCCTTGTCCGGATCGACCGGGCCGGCGCCGAAGGACGGGCAGTCCTCGGCCAGTGGACAGACCCCGCAGGCCGGGTTCCTGGAGTGGCACATCCGCCGGCCATGGAAGATCACCCGATGGGACAGGATGGTCCACTCCGACTTCGGGACCAACGCACCCACCGCGTGCTCCACCTTGACCGGGTCCTCCTCCTCGGTCCACCCCCAGCGGCGGACCAGCCGGCCGAAATGGGTGTCCACCGTGATGCCCGGCACGCCGAACGCGTTGCCCAGGATCACGTTGGCGGTCTTGCGGCCGATCCCCGGCAGGGTGACCAGCTGCTCCAGCGTGTTCGGCAGCACCCCGCCGAACTTTTCCTCCACCGCCGCGCCCAAACCCATCAACGAGTTGGCCTTGTTGCGGAAGAATCCGGTGGGCCGGATCAGTTCCTCCAGCTCGGTACGGTTGGCGCCGGCGTAGTCGGCGGCCGTGCGGTACCGGGCGAACAAGGCCGGAGTGACCTCGTTGACCCGTTTGTCGGTGCACTGCGCGGACAGGATCGTGGCCACCGCGAGCTCCAGCGGCGTGCGGAAATCCAGCTCGCAGTGTGCATCCGGGTATGCCTCGGCCAGGACGCGGTTCATCCGCCGAGCGCGCCGGGTGCGCCCCAGCTCGCTCTCTCCGGACGCGACTCGCGCGGCCAGCTTGCTCCGACGAGGTGCCGATCGGACGGGCTTTGTCACTCTGTCCAGGGTACGGATGGCACCGACAGGTTCTGTCAATGGGCCACCGCGACGAGGGCCTTGCGCTGCGCGTTTCGCCGCGCGTCGCCCACTTCCCTCTCTCCTTCCTCGGTGTCAACGCGATTTCGGCTGGCTTGCCGCGACACACCCACCCCAGTGCACCGACCCGTCACGTCGTGCGAGAGGATTCCCCCCGTCATGACTGCCTGGTTGTCAATACTCGTGCCACTACTGGTGATGTTCTTCGCCCTGGGCATGGAGCGAGTCGAGGCGCGGCTGCGTGAGTCTGCCGTGCGCCAGGACGAGCTCGATGACTTCCTGGAGCGGGCACGTCCCGACGAGGTGAAGGCGCTCTTCCGGTCCGGTACCGGACGCGCGCTGGAGCTGTTCCGGTTGAGGAATCGAGATGATCGACGGCCCCGTGCGGACCGGCGGAGCACCGAGCGCCAGCAGCGCATCGCATCGTGATTCCACCCGGCCGGCAACCCGTCTGCGGGTCATATGCGGGTCGCAGTGGTCAACGCCACTATGCGGCGCACTAGACTGCCGTCCGATTGATCGGTTGCGGTCCGTAGGCACCTCTTAGATCCGCTCGAAATGGGGTCGACGGCCGCGAGTTGAGGAGTGGCTGTGGACGAGGTCCTGCTGCGCGCGGGCATTTTCCAAGGAGTCGAGCCGAGCGCCGTCGAGGCGCTCTCCGGGGAGCTCGAACCTGTTGACTTCCCCCGGGGCCACGTGATCTTCGCTGAGGGCGAGCAGGGCGACCGGCTGTACATCATCGCCAACGGCAAGGTGAAGATCGGTCGCAAGTCACCGGACGGTCGGGAAAACCTACTCGCGGTGTTCGGCCCTTCGGACATGTTCGGTGAGCTGTCCATCTTCGACCCGGGACCGCGTACCTCCTCGGCGACCACGATCACCGAGGTCCGCGCGTACTCGATGGACCGCGGCGCGCTGCGGGAGTGGATCGCCAAGCGCCCGGACATCGCCGAGCAGCTTCTCCGGGTGATCGCGCGGCGGCTCCGTCGAACCAACAACTCACTGGCCGACCTGATCTTCACCGACGTGCCGGGCCGGGTGGCCAAAGCGCTGCTGCAGCTGGCCCGCCAGTTCGGCTCGCAGGAGTCCGGCCTGCTGCGGGTCACCCACGACCTGACCCAGGAGGAGATCGCTCAGCTGGTCGGCGCCTCCCGGGAGACGGTGAACAAGGCACTGGCCGACTTCGCGCAGCGCGGTTGGCTGCGGCTGGAAGGCAAGAGCGTGCTGATCCTCGAGCCCGAGCGGCTCGCCCGCCGGGCCCGCTGAGCCGCCGCCCGAGTTCGCCTCGCGCCGAGCCCACCTCGCGGGCGCGGCCACGCGAAACTCGGTGGCCCGGTAGGACGCGGCCAGAGAGGCTGAGGCAGTGCCCACCTCACTGACCGACTACCGGGCCCTGCTGCGCATCCCCGGCGCCCTCGGCCCCCTGCTGGCCTCCGCCCTGGGGCGCTTCCCGATCGCCATGCTCGGCCTGGCCACGCTGTTCTACGTGCAGCTCAGCTACGGCACGTTCGCCTGGGCCGGCTTCGTCGCGGCGGCCGCGCTGATCGGCGAGTCGGCCGGCTCCGTGGTGCAGGGCCGCATCATCGACCGCCTCGGCGCCACCCGGCCGTTGCTGGCCGTATCCGTGATCTTCGCCATGGCCGGCACCGCGTTGGTACTGGCCATCGAGAGCCGCCTGGGGCTCGCCCCGCTGGTGATCACCGCCCTGGTGCTCGGCCTGAGCACCCCGGCGCTGCCCGGGACGTCCCGGGCGCTGTGGGCGCACCTGGTACCCCCGGGGTCCGGCCGGGAGGCCGCCTACACCTACGAGGCGGTCAGCCTGGAGGTGTTCTTCATCCTCGGCCCGGCGTTCGCCGCCGGGCTGGTCACCTTGCCCTGGGCGGGCACCGGGCTGACGGTCGCGGTCGCCATGATGCTGCTCGGCGCGGTGACATTCGCGCTGACCGGCACCGTCCGGGGGCGTCGACCCACCGCCACCTCGGCCAGCTCCGGCTGGGGCGCACTGACCAGCCCCGGCATGCGGGTGGTCACGCTGACCGCGCTGGGCTTCGGGGCGGTGATCGGCGTGGTGGAGGTCGGCGTGCCGGCGGTGGCCACCGAGGCGGGCCGCCCCGTGCTGGCCGGTGTGCTGCTGGCCGGCTGGTCGATCGCCTCCGTGCTGGCCGGGCTGCTCTACGGGCTGCGGCCGTGGCCCCGCGCGCTGCACCACCGGCTGCCTGCACTGCTCGGTGCGCTCGGGCTGGGCGTGGCCGCGATGGCGGCGGCTCCCGACCTGCTCTGGCTGACCGTGGCAATGCTGGTGGCCGGCTGCACCATCACCCCGCAGGCGACCGCCCACTCGATGGCCGTGGAGTTGGCCGCCCCGGCCGGCACCGCCACCGAGGCGTTCGGCTGGGTGATCACCGCCGTCACCCTCGGGCTGGCCGGCGGGCAGGCGCTCGGCGGTGCGCTGGTGGAGGCGTACGGGCCGGCCAGCGCGTTCCTCGCCGGGGCGGCAGCCGCGGTGGCGGTGGCCGCCCTTGTCGCGCTGCTGCGGGCCAGCCTGGCGCCGGAGCGCCAGCCGAACCGCCCGGTCATCCCCGCTGCCGAACCCTGCGAACGGTGACCGAGCGGGCTACCCGGTCTGCCGCAGGTAATCCAGCTGGGCCCGCACCGACGATTCGGCGGCCGGCCACAGCACCTGGTCGACGTCGGCATAGACCAGCTCCACGACCTGGCGCGGGCCGGCGTCCGGGCCGAGCTCGCGCAGCGCCTTTCTGACCTGCTCGAGGCGCTGCTCCCGGTGGGCCAGGTACTCCCTGGCCACCGTGCCGGCGTCGGCCAGCTCTGGGCCGTGCCCGGGCAGCACGGCCAGCCCGTCGGGCAGCTCGGCCAGCCGGCGCAGCGAGCCCAGATAGTCGATCAGCCGGCCGTCCGGGTGGGCGATCACCGTGGTGCCCCTGCCCAGCACGGTGTCGCCGGTGAGCACGGCGTCCTCGAGCACGAAGCACAGCGAGTCGGAGGTGTGCCCCGGGGTGGCCAGCACCCGCAGCTCCACGCCGGCGGCGGCCACCACGTCGCCCTCGGCCAGGCCCTCGTCGCCGAGCACCAGGGACGGGTCCAGGGCGCGCACCGGGGCGCGGGTCAGCTCGGCCAGCCGCGCGGCACCCTCGGCGTGGTCGAAGTGCCGGTGGGTGATCAGGATCTGCGCTACCGGCCCGTGCTCGGCGATCCGCCGCAGGTGAGCCTCGTCCAGTGGACCGGGATCAATCACGATCACCTGGTCGGCGTCCGGGGCACGCAGCAGCCAGGTGTTGGTGCCCTCCAGGGTCATCGGGGAGGGGTTCTCCGCGAGCAGTACGGAAGCGGTCGGGGTGACCGGGCGCAGCTTCTCGTACACCGGGTGCGCCGGCCGCGGCCCCTCCGGCAGCAGGCCGCCCCTCGGTGGGTTCGGGTTCGGCGACTGGCGGGGACGCAGCTGCAGCGGAGCGGTGTCGTAGCCCAGCTCGCCGGGCAGCGAGAGCAGGACCTTGTCGGCCTCCCGCCGTACCTTGGGGATCAGCGGGGTGATCCGGCGGTGCTCGCCCGCGCGGAGCACGGCGGCCACATCGGGCAGCTCGGCAAGTTGCTCCAGGCTGACCCAGGTGGGCGGGAGCAGCTGGATGCGGTCGCCGTGCCAGTCCGCCAGCGCGTCGCTCGGGCGTTGCCAGCCCGCCTGGGTCACCTCGCTGGTGCCGGCGTCGGCGCGCTGCCCCGGCGGCAGTTCAGCGACGAAGAACTGGACGTCGTAGCGGCGCGGCTCGATCTCCGGGGTGATCCAGTTCGCCCAGGGGCGGAGCAGGTCGGTGCGCAGCACCCAGCCGTTGGCGGCGAGCACCTCGGCGAGTGAGGCACGCCGGTCCACCAGCTCTGCCCTGGCCGCGGTCAGCTGCTCAGTCGTGGCGTCCAGCACCCCGGTCTCCGCGTCGCCGCCAGGGGCGCTGGCCAGCAGCACCCCGCACTCCTCGAAGGTCTCCCTGATCGCGGCACACACCAACGCCTCGGCGAGCGGCTCGTCGCAGCCGAACCGCTCGGCCCACCACGACGGCGGCGGGCCGGACCAGTTGGCTCGGGCGGGCTGCCGGTCCCGCTCGTCCACCCCGCCGCCGGGGAACACGGTGACACTGGGGGCGAAGGCCATCGCCTTGACCCGGCGCTGCAGGAATACCTCGAGCCCGGCCCCGGTGTCGCGCAGCAGCATGACCGTTGCCGCTGGTCGGGGGGGCACCGGCGAGTCAGGGGGAGCCATAACCCGACCTTAGTGCGGAAGTCCCCGCCCCGCTCAGGAGCGGGGCGGGGAGCCGGTCAGGTCAGCTGGCGCGGTCCGGTGGCGGGTCGGTCGGGCGGGTGGGCCGGGGCTTGCGGCCGCCGTTGGCGCCCCGGAAGATCCGCGGTCCGTCCGTAGACGTCGCACCGCCCGGGTCCTCGCGGGCCGCGAGCTCCTCGTGCAGCTGGCGTAGCAGCCGCTGCTCCACGTCGGACAACGGGGCTTCGGACGTCTCATCCGGCCGCCCCGGGGGCCGTTTTCCCGAACCACCACCCGGGGGCACCGGTCGTCCGGGGCCGGGTCGATCGGGCGCGGCCGGAAAGTGCCCGGTGCCCGCCACCGGCGGGCGGGGCGGCGGCCCTGGCCGGCGTTCGCCTTCCCTCGGCGGTTCCGCCGCGCGGCGCTCGACGGGCGGTGGGCCGGCCGGGCGATCGGGCGCCGCGCCGTCCGCCGCGTCCTGGCGGAACATGTCGTCGTGGCTGTCCGAGGCCCGATCGAAGGTCAGCCCGGAGGCGATCTCGTCGAAGCCGGTGTCGGACCGGTCGGTGTTCTCCGGGCGGGGTCGCCGCGGCCCGGAGCTACGCGCCGTGATCACCCGGTCCACCGGCCGCAGCGGAGCGGACCGGGGGCCGTCCGAGCCGACGATCGGGCCGGCCCGAGGAGGCTCCGGCCGACGTCCGCCGTCCCGTGCTCTGGGGTCAGCGCCGTTTCCGGGCGCGTCCGTCCGAGAGCGCCCGCCGGGCGAGCCCGCGGGGCCAGGGCGGCCGGGCACCCGGGTCACCCCGGTGTCCTCGGGCAACGGCCGATCTCCGGTGACCTCTACCCGGTGCGCCTCGGCCAACGCCGCGCGGTGGTAGTCGCCCAGCTCCATGTCGGCGGAGAACACCTCGACCGAGGCGAACACGCCGGCCCGCAGCAGCACCTCGCCGACCTGGTAGGCGAGCACGTCCGCGCCATCGGCCTCGTCCGTTTCGATCAACACCACCGGGTGCGGCAGTGGGCCGGGCGCCGCTCCGGTGGGAGTGCAGCGCCAGCTCAGCCACAGCTCGCAGTTGCGCAGCAACCGGGACGGCACCGCGCCCAGCGCGTGCTCCGGAGAGCGCTCCGCGGTCGGCGTCGGGAACCCGCCGCCGGCCGGGTCGGCCAGGAACCGGTGCCGCATCCGGGGTGAACCGTCCGGCGCGGGCAGCGTCTCCCCCCGGCCGAACAGCTGTCGCCGGCTCGCGGCCGCGTAGAGCTGCTCGTGCGGTCCGGCGGGCAGCCGAACCCGGTCCGCCTGCACAGCGGCGGTGACCAGCTCGATGGCGTAGTCGCCCTCGCCGACCGCAACCAGCTCGCGGCACCAGCCCAGCAGCTCGTCGTCGAGCTGCCCGGCAAGGGAGAGCAGCAGGCTGTGCGTATCGACCGTGACGTCGGTATCTTCCCGGCCTTCCGGCATCGCGCCTCCTTGACCTTGTTGGTGCCTCGCGTCAGGCGTCGACAAGCGCGCCGCTGGAGTCGCGTCGGGGTCTTCCCGACTCCCGCTCGTTCGCCCGCCACAGCGAGGTCGAGTCACGCAGCGCCAGCCGGTGGTACGGCGGGAGAGCCAGCGGTGGTGACACCACTTCCACGCACGGCATCAGGTCGCCGTGCGCACGCAGCACGCGCTGCAGGGTGCCGGTCAGCGCCGGCAGGTCCTCAGTCACGTGTGCCAGGACCACTCGCTGGGGACGCGAGCGGTCGACGCGCCAGCTGCGGCGCAGTTCCTTCGCACCGGGGTGGCCTCGGACCACCGCGGTGAGCATCAGATCCACGCTGTCCCGCCAGCCGCCCAGGCCGGCGAGGTCCGCGCAGGCCTCCTCGGGGCCCAGCTCCGCGCGGAACACCGCGATGGTGTCGCCCGGCTCGTTGATCGGGAGGACGGCGTCCAGCTGCCGCTGGGTGGCACCCCAAGCCGGCAGACAGGCCTCCATCAGATCCCGCTCCGCGTCGGTCACACCGATCCGGTTGCGCAGCAGCGCCTTGGGCAAGGCGCGGCTCAGCGCGGCGTGCCCGTCGGCGGCCAGCCAGTCACGCAACCGCCAGAGCAGCCGGTCGGGCAACCGCCCGGCCAGCCGCACCAGCAGGTCATGGCAGGCTCGCTCGGCGTCGTCAGTGATGACGATCTCGCTCGTGCTCATGAGGTCACCTCGATTTCAACAACGATCTCGAGCTCGACCGGTGCGTTTTTGGGCAGCTCGGCCACTCCAACGGCGGAACGGGCATGCCCACCGGCGTCGCCGAACACCTCGCCGAACAGCGCGGAAGCACCGTCGATCACGGCCGGTTGCTCGGTGAATCCGGGGGCGGAGGCCACGAAACCGGTGACCTTGACCACCCGCCGCACCGAGTCGATGCCGACCAGCGCGTGCACCGCGGCCAACGCGTTGAGCGCGCAGGTGCGGGCCAACCCGGCGGCCGCGCCGGCGTCAATCTCGGCGCCGACCTTTCCAGTACTCACCAGCCGACCGGCCACCACCGGCAGCTGGCCGGCGGTGAACACCAACGACCCGGACTGGACGGCGGGCACATAGGCACCCGCCGGCGTGACCACCTCGGGCAGTTCGATCCCCAGGTCACGGAGTCGTTGGCCGGCCGACATCAGCCGGACCCGCCGCCGGCGACCGGGCGCTTCAGGTACGCAACCAACTGTTCACCCGTGGGGCCGGGCAACACGGTGACGAGTTCCCAGCCATCGGAGCCCCACTGGTCCAAGATTTGCTTGGTGGCGTGGGTCAGCAACGGAACGGTTGCGTATTCCCACACGGTGGGCGAGGCGCTCATGGTGCAGCACCATATCTTGGGGCACATCGTAGGCTGCACAGGCATGTGGCCCGATGAGCTCGAACGCGCCCGGCTGCACGTCGTGACCGGCAAGGGCGGCACCGGCAAGACAACGGTGGCGGCCGCGCTGGCGCTCGCGCTAGCGACCGGCGGCCGGCGCACCCTGCTGGTGGAGATCGAAGGCCGACAGGGCATCGCCCAGTTGTTCGACACCGGCCCGCTGCCCTACTCCGAGCAGCGCATCGCCGTCGCCGCGGGCGGCGGCGAGGTGCGCGCGCTGGCGGTGGACGCCGAGGCCGCGCTGCTGGACTACCTGGAGATGTTCTACAACCTGGGCATCGCCGGGCGGACGCTGCGCCGGATGGGCGCGATCGAGTTCGCCACCACCTTGGCCCCCGGGCTGCGCGACGTGCTGCTCACCGGCAAGGTCAAGGAGTGCGTGACGCGTACCGGTGAGGACGGCCGGCACGTGTACGACGCGGTGGTGCTGGACGCGCCGCCGACCGGGCGGGTGGTCACCTTCCTGGACGTCACCAAGGCCATGGCGGATCTGTCCAAGTCCGGCCCGATCTACCGGCAGAGCGAGGGCGTGGTGCGGCTGCTGCACTCGGCGGACACCGTGGTGCACCTGGTCACCACGCTGGAGGACCTGCCGGTGACGGAGACCCTGGAGACCGTCGCCGAGCTGGACGCGGCGCAGCTGCGAGCCGGCGCGGTGATCGTGAACCGGGCCGACCCCCGCCGGCTGCCGACCCGATCGGTGGACAGCGCCGCGGACGGGCGGGTGGACCGGATGCGGGTGCGTTCCGGGCTGGCCTCGGCCGGCCTCGAGCTGACCGACGCCCAGCTGGACGGCCTGCTCGCGGAAACCGTGGAGCACGCGCTGCGGGTGCGCGCCGAAGCGGCCGCGCTGGCCAGGCTGGACGAAGAGCCCACCGAGCCGCTGCCCCGGCTCACCCTGCCGGAGGTGATCCACGGGATCGAGCTGGGCGCCATCTACGAGCTCGCCGAGAAGCTGCGGGAGCAGGGCGTCCAAGCGCATGCGGTCCCTCGGACGGCCAAGTCGGGCCGCTGAGTGGGTACCCCGAGACCGAACAGGACGACCAGTATGAACGCCCACGAGCTGCCCAACGACGGGGTTGAGCGATGAGCCCGAGCCAACCGGCCCGACAACTGGACCTGGACGCGGTCCTGGACGACCCGAGAACCAAGGTGGTGGTGTGCTGCGGCTCCGGCGGGGTGGGCAAGACCACCACGGCGGCGGCCTTGGCGGTGCGCGCCGCCGAACGCGGGCGGCAGACCGTGGTACTCACCATCGACCCCGCGCGCCGACTGGCCGAAGCCCTGGGCCTGAGCACGCTCAGTAACGAACCCCGGCGCGTCACCGAAGTGGGTGACGACACGCCGGGCGGCGGCGGCCAACTGCACGCCATGATGCTGGACATGCGGCGCACTTTCGACGAGATGGTGTACACCCATTCGACGCCGGATCGCGCCGAGAAAATCATCGCCAACCCGTTCTATCAGACCATCTCTTCCTCGTTCTCCGGAACGCAGGAATACATGGCGATGGAAAAGCTCGGGCAGCTGGCCGCCACCGAAAAATGGGACCTCATCGTGGTGGACACACCACCGTCCCGTTCCGCATTGGACTTTTTGGACGCGCCGCAGCGGATGTCGTCATTCCTGGACGGAAGGATGATCCGATTACTGTCCGCGCCGGCCCGCGCCGGCGGCCGAGGCCTGCGCCGTTTGGTGGGCGCCGGGTTCGGCCTCTTCGCCAAGGCGGTGGGCACCATCCTGGGCGGCCAGATGCTGGCCGACGCGTCGGCGTTCGTGCAGGCGTTCGACACCATGTTCGGCGGGTTCCGGGAACGCGCCGAGACGACCTACGAGCTGCTCCGCTCGCCGGGCACCGCGTTCGTGGTGGTGGCCGCCCCGGAGCCGGACGCGCTGCGCGAGGCGGCCTACTTCGTGGACCGGCTGGCCAGCGAGAACATGCCGCTGGCCGGGCTGATCCTGAACCGCACCCACCCGGTGCTCGCCGACCTGCCCGCCGGACGGGCCAGGGATCTGGCCGACGTGGTCGACAAGGGCGGCAGTGGCCGGCTGGCCGCCGCGGTCCTGCGGCTGCACGCCGACCGGGTGGATCGGGCGGACCGGGAGCGGCGCCTGCTCGGCCGGTTCACCAAGGCCCATCCGGACGTGGCGGTGACGCAGGTGCCGGCGGTTGCCGGGGACATCACTGACCTGGCCGGACTGCGGGAGATCGGGGCGCGGATGACCGGCGGGGGCAACCGCGACCAGCCCGGACAGTTGGCCGCGCGGGGCGCCAAGGACGCGTTGGGCTGACCGCGCCCTCGGCCGATGGGTGGGCCCCTGGGCGGCCGGGGCTCGGGCGGACCGCATCGGCTCAGGCGGCCTCATCCGCCGGTAAGGACGCCGACCGGGACTCCGACGTGTGCGCCGCACGAGGAGCGGGAACCCGCACCACCCGCGCGGTGACCGGCGCCGGCGATTCGACCGGGCCCGGCGATTCGACCGAGGCGGACGCCTGGGCCAGTCCGGACCGGCGGGCGGTGACCTCGGACAGCAGGCTGGCCCAGCAGGTCACATCCGGCCGGGCACGCAGCATCGCCCGGCGTTCGCGCTCGGTCATCCCGCCCCACACACCGAACTCGACGCGCTCGTCCAGGGCATGCGCCAGGCATTGCCGAAGTACCGGGCAACCGCGGCAAACAGAACGGGCTTCACGCTGCTTCGCCCCGGTGACAAATAGGCGTTCCGGATCTCCGTTACGGCAGTTAGCGGACACACGCCAGTTCCCCGTCGCAACCATTTCGGGCTCCCCCGCATCGAGGCTCACCACCGCGGCGCGTGCTGCTATTTCCACACAACCGCGCGTGCCGGTGAGCTGTTCACATTCGGTCTTGCTGGTAGACGTAAGTCTGGCGGCGCCGGTTCCCTCGGCCAAGCCGGGAAAACTACTCAATTACTCTGGGTGACCTACCTAGTTCCACACTCAGTCCCGCGTAAGCTGACGCGCTATGAACGGCACCGAGCCGGCCGGGCGGCTGGTCATCAAGCTGCTCGGGCTGTGTGTGGTGGCCGGAGTGTTGCTCGCCGGGATGGTTTTCCCGTTCGCCGCCGGCGCCGGCATCGCCTCCAACACCGCGGCGGACACCATGTCCAGCGTGTCCGCCGACCTGGCCGACGAGCAGCTGCCGTCGGCCACCACGGTGACCGACTCGGCGGGCACCCCGATCGCCTACCTCTACGACCAGAACCGCACGCCGGTGTCGCCACAGGGCATCTCGCCGGCGATGAAGGCGGCCATGGTGGCGATCGAGGACCGGCGCTTCTACGACCACCAGGGCGTGGACTGGCAGGGCACGGTCCGCGCGTTGATCGCCAACTCGGCGTCCGGGGACGTGGTGCAGGGCGCCTCCACGCTGACCCAGCAGTACGTGAAGAACTACCAGCTGTACGTGACCGCCAAGACCGAGTCGGACCGGCTGAAGGCCACCGAACAGACCACCGCGCGCAAGCTCCGCGAGGTGCGGATCGCCCTGCAGCTCGAGCGCAAGATGACCAAGGAGCAGATCCTCGCCGGGTATCTGAACATCGTCTTCCTGGGCAACAACGCCTACGGCGTGGCCGAGGCCGCGCGGACCTACTTCAACACCACCGCCGACCGGCTGACCGTGCCGCAGGCCGCGATGCTGGCCGGCATGGTCCGCTCCACCAGCGGCTACGACCCGGTCAGCCATCCCCAGGCGGCGTTGGACCGGCGCAATCTGGTGATCAGGGCAATGGCCGAGCAGGGCATGATCAGCGCCCAGCAGGCCGCCGAGGCCGCCGCCAGCCCGCTCGGTGTGGTGGAGCCACTGGCGTCCCGGCGCAACGGCTGCCTCGGCGCCGACGACGCCGGTTACTTCTGCAAGTACGTGGTGGAGTACCTCACCGAGGCCGGGTTCACCGCCGAGCAGCTCAACCGGGGCGGCTACGTCGTCCGCACCACGCTGGACCCCAAGGCGATGCAGCAGCTCAAGATCGCGGTGGACACCGAGGTACCGCCCAAGCAGCCGCACGTGGCGAACGTGATGGCGATGGTCGCGCCGGGTACCACCAAGCACAAGGTGCTGGCGATGGGGGCAAATCGCACCTTCGGCCTGCGCGCCGACCAGGAGGAGACCAGCTACGGGCTGCCCTACCAGCCGGTCAACCTGGGCGCCGGGTCGATCTACAAGATCTTCACCGCCGCCACCGCCCTGGAGAAGGGCCTGGGCATCAACTACAACATGGAGGTGCCGCCGAGTGGGTACGCCTCGCCGATCTACAAGGACGGCGCCGGCCGGTCCATCCCGGTGTCGAACGACGGCAGATACCCGGACCACCTGACCATGCAGCAGGCGCTGGCCCAATCCCCGAACACCGCGTTCGTCAAGCTGGAGGAGTTCACCGGGGTGGCGCCGGTGGTGGACATGGCGGTGCGGATGGGCATGCGCTCGCTGGCCACCACGCCGTTCGTGGACCCGGCCACCGGCAAGCGGACCAAGCGCTCGATCGCCGAGGTGACCAAGGCCCAGAACCTGGCCTCGTTCACCCTGGGCGTCTCGCCGACCAGCATCCTGGAGCTGGCCAACGTGGGTGCCACCCTGGGCAGTGCGGGTACCTGGTGCCCGCCCAGCCCGATCGACCAGGTCACCGGCTCGAACGGAGCGCCGGTGCCGATCACCGAGCTGCCCTGCGAGCGGGTGCTACCGGCCGGGCTGGCCAACACGCTGCTCACCGGGATGAGCGACGACCACATCAACGGCACCGCGGCGGCCGCGGCCAAGGCGATGCAGTGGACCCGCCCGCTCGCCGGCAAGACCGGCACCACCCAGCAGTACAAGTCGGCCGGCTTCGTCGGGATCGTGCCGCAGGTGGCCGGGGCGGTGATCACCTTCGACAACTCCCGGTCCCCGAGGCCGCTGTGCGACCCGGGTGGTGAGGCCCCGCCGGTGGCCTGCTCAGGCGGGAACATCTACGGCGGCAAGGCACCGGCCCGCACGTTCTACCTGGGTATGAACGGCTACCTGGCGGGGCAGCCGGTCATGCCGCTGCCGCCCACCGACCCGCGCTACACCGAGGGCGGCGAGGCGTCCCGGGTGCCCGATGTGATCGGCAAGAACGCGGACGACGCGCGAAAGATCCTGTCCAAGTCCGGGTGGAAGACCAGCCTCAAGGAGGTGGACAACCGGGCACCGGAGGGCAAGGTGGTCGGCCAGTCCCCACGCGGCACCGCGCTGCCGGGCGAGGTGGTCACCCTGCAGGTCAGCACCGGTGAGGTGCCGCCACCGCCACCGCCACCTGGCGGGGATGACGACCGAGACTCCGGGTACAACGGCGTCGGCCCGGACACGTTCGGCCAAGGTGGCGGGACGGCCCCGTCGGCCGGGCCGGCCCTGCCCAACCAGTCCGGCCGAGGCCCAGGCGGCTGACACCGCGGCCGTCGGCCCGCCGCGGCGAGCGGGTCAGCCGAGTAGGCGGGCCTTGACGGCCGCGGCGACCCGGGATCCTTCCGCCCGGCCGCCCGCCGCGGCGGTGGCCGCCTTCATGACCTGGCCCATCTGCCGGGGCCCGGGCGTCGCGCCGGCGTCCGCCGCGACCTTGGCGATGGCCTGCTCGGCCAGGGCGTCCACCTCGGCGTCGGTCAGCTGGCTGGGCAGGTAACGGGCCAACACTTCGGCCTCGGCGCGTTCCTTGCTGGCCAGTTCGCCCCGACCGGCGGCATCGAACGCCTCGGCGGACTCCGCACGCTTCTTCGCCTCCCGGGTCAGCACCCGCAGCACCTCGGGCTCGTCGAGCTCACGCGCGGTGTCCCCGGCCACCTCAGCCGAGGTGATCGCGCTCAGCGCCATCCGGATCGTCGACTTGGTCAACTCGTCCCGGCCCTTGATCGCCGCGGTGAGGTCGTCACGCAGCTGAGCTTTCAGCCCCATGACGGTGCAGCCTAGGAGGCCGCGCGCCGAGAGGCTCACCGGGTTGCCCCGTACCCTGGGCCCAATGAGCAAGTTGACGCGAAGCGCGCTCGGCGTAATCGGGCTCGGGGTGGCAACCGTCGGATACGCGGCCTTGATCGAGCGGCGGCACTGGACCCTGCGCACCGCGACCCTGCCAGTGCTACCGCAGGGCAGCCCCAGCCTGCGCGTGCTGCACATCTCGGACCTGCACATGATGCCCGGCCAGCGGAGCAAGCAGCGCTGGGTCGCCGAGCTGGCCGCGCTCAAACCGGACCTGGTGGTGAACACCGGCGACAATCTGGCGCACCCGAGGGCGGTGCCCGGCGTGCTGGGCGCGCTGGAGCCGTTGCTGGAGCTGCCCGGGGTGTTCGTGTTCGGCAGCAACGACTACCGGGGGCCGACGCCGAAGAACCCGCTGCGCTACTTCCGCCGGCCCAACCAGCGGCGGCCAAGGGGCGCGGCGCTGCCCTGGCGCGACCTGCGCGCGGGGATGCTCGAACGCGGCTGGTTGGACGCCACCCACCAGCGCGCCACCCTCGACCTGGCCGGCCAGCTGGTGGCCATCGCCGGCGTCGACGACCCGCACATCGGGCGGGACCGCTACCAGATGATCGCCGGGCCGGTCACCGAGCCGGCGACGCTGCGGCTCGGGCTCACCCACTCCCCGGAACCCCGGGTGCTCGACCAGTTCGCCGCCGACGGTTACGACCTGATCATGTCCGGGCACACCCACGGCGGCCAGCTGCGCGTACCGCTCTACGGCGCGCTGGTCACCAACTGCGGGCTGGACCGCTCCCGCGCCCGTGGAGCCTCCCGGTGGGGGGTGCACACCTGGCTGCACGTCTCGGCCGGCCTGGGCACCTCGCCCTACGCACCGGTGCGGTTCGCCTGCCCGCCCGAGGCCAGCCTGCTCACCCTGGTGCCCCGCCCGGTGGCCCCCGGAGCGGCGCAAACCGGCCAAGACCGAGCCACGTCATCGGCCGCCGCGGACGTCAGTTAGACTCGGCCAGGCAGTCAGGCCATCGGGGTGTGGCGCAGCTTGGTAGCGCGCTTCGTTCGGGACGAAGAGGTCGTGGGTTCGAATCCCGCCACCCCGACCAGGTCAAACCCCGTCCACAGCACATGTGGACGGGGTTTTTTGCTGCCTGGGTGACTAGCTGAGTGACTACGCCGCGCCAGGCGGTGCCGAGCACTGCTCCAGTACCTGACCGAGCGCACAGCACTACGGCAGCCGACAGGTCGACGACGGGGCGGCAGCAAGCTAACCTGGTCAGGGCATGATCGAGAGCATCGCGCCCGGTCCCGGTTGGGTCCGATCTGAGTCCGGCTTATGGTCCAGCTGGCGTACAGCTCGGAAGTACAGCAACGCCAGAGCTACCTCGACCAGCATCAACCCACAGGTAGCGCTTCACGGGCGCCAGTAACGCCTCCCGCGCACGGCTCTGTCGACTCTGCTCCGGCTGGCAGACCTGGCCCTGGCCATCTGGCGCAAAAAGCTACCGCTGGTGGTAACGGGACTCATGATCCGCGCGATGCAGGTGTGACGTGCATCGCAATCCGGTGTTCGTCAAGCGAAAAAGAGAGGCTTGAGGTTGCAGGTCATGCCTGCTCCTCAAGCCCCTCTACGCCGAGTTGCACCTCAGCGATCCCAGGTTGCTTAGACCAATGATGACAAGGACCGTACCTCATGTTCGTTCCCGCCTTCGCCGCCGCCACGCTCGCGGCCGCGACCCTCTCAGGTGTGTTCGGCGGCGCCGTCGCATACGCCGACACACCCAGCACGCCGATCGGTGACGGCACCTACTTAGTCGGTTCCGACATCGCCCCGGGCACCTACCGCACGCCGGGCCCGGACAAAGCCGCCGCGGTTCCCATGTGCTTCTGGTCCCGCAACAAGGACTCCTCCGGGGAGCTGTCCGGCATCATCGCCAATGACTCCGTGCAAGGCCCCGGCCTGGTGACGATCAAGCCCAGTGACAACAACGTCGAGTTCGTCGGCGGCTGCACCTGGACCAAGGCCGGGGGCTGACCGATGC
>DATHIT010000300.1:0-16100 GCA_035489915.1 Pseudonocardia sp.
CGCCACGCTGCGGTCGACGGCCAGCCGGGTCATCTCCTCGGCGTCCTGGCGGACGGTGGTGAGATCGAGGTGGGGCAGGCGCGCCAGCGAGCTGTCGTCCCAGCCCACGATCGAGACGTCGGCCGGAACGTGGACCCCGGCGCGGTCGAGCGTCTCGAGCAGGCCGGCGGCGACGTCGTCGTTGTAGCCGACCACGGCGGTGGGCAGCGCGTCCTCGCCGAGTAGCAGCCGGGCGGCGGCGGCGCCGTCCTCCTGGCTGATCCCGCCCCGGACAAGCCGCACGTGCCGCTCGAGGCCGTGACGGCGCATCGCGGCGCGGTACCCGCGGCGCCGGGCCGTGGAGACTAAACCGGGTCCGCCGTCGACGTGCAGGATCCGCTGGTGTCCGAGCTCGACCAGGTGCTCCACAGCTCGGCGCATCCCCTTGTCGTCGGAGGTCCGGACCACGTCGACCGCCGGGTCGTCGACCTGCCACCCGACCACCGTCACCGGCAGGCGGCCGGCGAGGACGGGCGCGCCGACCGCCGGGCCGAGCAGGATCACCGCTTCGCACCGGAAGTCCAGAAGCGTCTCGACGGCGCGCCGTTCGTCGCGGCTCGGGGTCAGCGCGCTGAGGATGAGCTCGTAGCCAGCCTTCTCGGCGGCCACGTACAGGCCATCGAGCAGCTCCAGGTGGAACCGGCCCGCCATGCCGAATACCGCGCCCAGCAATCGCGACTGCCCGCTCGCCAACAGTCGTGCCCGCGCGTCGGGTCGGTAGCCGATCTCCGCCGCGGCCTGCAGCACCCGCTGGCGCGTCTCGTCGCTCGCGCCGGCCACCCCGCGCATGACGATGGACACCAGCGCCCGAGACACGCTGGCCCGCTCGGCGACGTCCTCGAGCGTCGGCCGCTTCCCGCCCCGCTTCCCGTTGTCCCGGCCCACCGCTCCCCGCTCCATGTCCTTATGTCCGAACATTGCCTTGACGCCGCTCGTGCGGGCAGTCACACTCTACCTCGCCGGAACTAGAGCGCTCTACAGGGCGACTCGGGGTTGTGCCGCGGCAGGCTCCGCGGCCAGCTCGGGAGGGGTTGCTCCGGCCGCTACCCACCGCCGGGGTCGACCGAACCCGGCCGGTGCACACGAGAGGAACAACGATGTTTCGATCCCACAGTCGACTCGCCTTGGTCGTCGTGGCTGCCGCGTTCGCGCTGGCCACCGCCGCGTGCAGCAGCCGCGGCGGCGCGGCGAGTCAGAGCGGCCCCGCGACGAATGACTTGCCTCGCTTGACCTTTGCGATGATCAGCCATGCGCCCGAGGGCGACGCGTTCTTCGATGTGATCAAGAAGGGTGCGCAGGACGCGGCGGTGAAGGATAACGTCGAGTTCAAGTACTCCAGCTCCGGCCAGATCCCTGAGCAGTCCACCTTCATTCAGAACGCGGTCGACAGCAAGGTCGATGGCATCGCCGTCAGTCTCCCCGACGCCGCCGCGCTGGCGCCGGCGGTCCAGAAGGCTGTGGCCGCGGGCATCCCCGTCGTCGCGTTCAACGCCGGCGACCGGGACTGGCAGAAGACGGGCGCCCTGGCGTTCTACGGCGAGCCTGAAGTCCTCGCCGGCGAGTTCGCCGGAACCAAGCTCAACGAGCTCGGATCCAAGCACGCGCTGTGTGTGCTCCAGGCTCAGGGACAGGTCCAGCTCGAGGACCGCTGCACCGGCATCGCCTCGAAGTTCAGCGGCACGACCGAGAAGCTCTACGCCCAGGGCACGGACACACCGCAGTACGTTTCCACGGTCTCCTCCAAGCTTCAGCAGGACCCGACGATCGACGCGGTGGTCACCCTCGGCCCGGCGCTCGGCGTTGCCGTGCAGCAGCAGCTCGAGCAGCAACACAGCACGGCCAAGGTTGTCACCTATGCGTTCAACGCCGACCTGATCCCGCTGCTGCAGAACGGCAAGGTCGCCTTCACCATCGACCAGCAGCCCTACCTGCAGGGCTACCTGTCGATCGACTCGCTGTGGCTCTACCACAAGAACAAGAGCGTCATCGGCGCCCAACAGCCGGTCCCGACCGGACCGGTCGTCATTGACCAGTCCAACATCGGCAACATCCTCGACGGAGTGCAGGCCGGACTTCGCTAAGCCGTGCTGAAAGGTCGGCAGGCGTTTACGACGGTCACATGTCGAGCGCCTGCCGCGTCCGACCCGCGAATGGGACGGCACCCCCTCAACCTCGGCCTCCCGCCTCCATACCTCCCGCTTTAAGCCCAAAGCCTGCTCAAGACACTGACCGCCTTCAGTTCCCGGTATGCCGAGCCTTAAAGAGTATCGAGCCCTGGTACTGGTCGGAGAATGAATTGCGGCCGTGGCGGCGCGTTCGGTAGCCCTCGCTTTTTGCGGCCCGGCAGTGCGTGGACAGTGTGTGGGCGCTCAGTCAGCGGCCCGAGTCACAAGGGCTAACCACGCCATCGCGGAATGCTTTCACGCGCCCACAGAGAGTCAGCCGTCGCCACGGTTAGTTGACGAGGGCTGCCATGAGCATGAAGCAGGGTTCGTTAACGGGTGCCGCCATGACTCGGGCCGCCAGGTCGGCTGGGTTGTCGGTGTTCTCGGGCCGGTGGATGGTCGCCAGTATGTAGCAGCCGCGGGTCAGGCCACCGAAAGTCTCACACCGATGAGCATGTCCGGACCATCCAGCTGATCCAGGGGCCGGGTGGCGCAGTTCGGTAGTTCGGTCGGGCCCCGGATGAGGGTCGAGGCCGACAGGGTTGGCTTGCTTGAACAGCCCAGGACAGCGTGACGCGGTCGCCGAAAGCTACATGCTCGATCACGGACTGTCGGCTACCTCGCCGACGTAAGAGGACACGCGACGCTACCCGACCTGTCGCCGTGGTGGCGCCTGATTGGTCAGAGATGCTCGCTTGGAGTGGTCATTCTGCAGTCCGCCCAGCTCAAACCGGCCGTGTGTTGGACTTCTGGGAGACGACCCAAGGCAGCCGATGCATGATTCGAAGGGGCGAGAACGTGGGGAACGAGGTGCGGTGGACCGTAACCACCGTGGCGGTGGCCGTGGCCGCGATGACAGCGTTCTCGCTGCCGGCCATGGCGGCCACCACTACTCCGGCTGGCAAATCACCTCAGCTCATGACAGATCAGCCCCTTCCGCCGTCCTGTGTAACAGTGAGACCGGAAAAGCGCGGCATACACACCTGGACGTTCCACATAGATAACGGATGCCCCACCACGCAGCGCGTCAACATCGAGCTGAGCTTCAGACCGGATAGCGAATGCCTCATCGTGCCAGCTGAGTCGACTCTGGACTGGAAAGGTGAGATCGGACTAGCCAACCAGTTTGAAGGAATCCTCGCATGCTAAAGGTTCGGGCCGGCTGTCATAGGGTAATGACCACCATCGCAAGGCTGACCTTGAGCGCGCTAGCCACGATCGCGTTGCTCTTGGCCGCAAGCCCGCCGGCGGTCGCCAAGGCGACAGACGCGGTAGATGCCTGTGGCGCAACTGATCGAGGAGACCTTACTGCCACGGTTCCACCTGAAGTCCAAAGCAAAATATTCATGACTGTCACTACATCGCACGGGCCGCTCCCCGTCCGATGCGGAAATGGAGTCACCACTGGAGCGGTGCATATTGAAGTCAAACATCGTGTGCCGAACTGGGGCGACGCCCTGTCATGCATCAAGAAAGTGATCGACCGCACGCCCGGGCAGCCAAATAAGAACGGAAAAACAAACTACGCACTGGCGGTCGCGCCCGGAAACGTCTTTACCGTTGTCCGAGGAGACATTGGTATCATTACCGCGTACCCGTCGGGGGGCGATCTGGAGAACAAGTGGCGCCAGTGCTCAGTCTCCTGACCTTGGCCGATGAGGAGGTAGCCGTGGAAGAACGACACACCAGCGAGCGCTTCGTCGTCGACCAGGCCGTCGAGTGGACCCCGCCGCCAGAGGTCGCCGAGCAGCTGGAGATCCCGATCGGCCACCCCGGCCGGGTGATTTCCCCGGCGGTGTACGCGGTCGACGTGGCATGGGTGGACAAAGTGGGCGAGTACGCCCATGAGGGCGTCTTCGACCAGGACTGGCTATCGCCCATCTCCGACGACGAGTACGAGGCCAGAGCCGCCAAGATCAGGGACGGCAGCTGGGCAGGGTTCGCGCGACACTGACCCGTAGCTAAATCTTGCTAGAACCAGATGTTTGACCTCGGCGCCGAGCATCTCGCGGCGCTGGCGCAGCCGCAGGTCCCAACTCCCAGCTGGAGATCGTTGGCTGCTCGCCGGAGTGCCATCAGCCACCGGTGAACACCCGCGCGTTCGAGGCCGTCCAGCAACCGGTGTGCATCGTGCTTCCGGCCCGGGACGGGTCATCCGGCGCCGAATTGGCTCCGGTTCGGCACCGCACCCTGACCGCAGCCATCCGGCAGGACAAGTTCACCGAGCTGGCAACTCTGTCGCTGGCCGGGGATGGCTGGCGAGACTGCAGCCCCGACGGCCGCGCTCCGTTCACAGTGGCAGCGGAGGCGAGAGGGGCCAGCTTCCCAGCGCTTATTGCCCGAACAATTGCCACAGAGATCGGTTGGAAACCGACTCGATCTCTATGCTGCCTGGTCAGTCGGCCAGGACCGCCTACTCACATGCGATGCCGTCACTGTCCCGGTCGAGTCCGGACCGGTAACCAGGATCTCCCGTGCGCAGCGGGGCCGCACCGGCGGCACGTGCCGCGGCGCAGTTCTTGTAGTACGCGGCGGTCTGATCGCTCTGCTCGGCTTCTACGGTCTTGGGCGCGGGCGCTGGAGCCACTCGGGGTGCCCTGGCCACAGAGGGGGCCGGCCGCTTCGCCGGCGTCGGTACTTGCACAACCTGCTGGGGGACCGTCGTCTGCACGGCAGGTCCCGCAGCGGGTTGCTGCATCGCTGGCTGGGGCGCTACCGCAGTTTGCTGCGCTAGAGGATCGGCTACGAGTGGGAGTGGCGCCGGATCTGCCGTTACTTGGGGTGCGGACGGTGGCGCGGAGGCCGGCGTGGTTGTCGGCATCTCCTCGTGGGGGCTCAGGGCGGCGCCGAGCACGAGCGCGCTGACCCCGATGATCAGCGTGCTGGTCGTCAGACCACGGCTTCCGTCGGTGAGTTTTCGCGCCCGGATCCACACCACGAGGGCAGGGATGGTGAGCAGAACGAGAAGGACGATGCCGGTCGGGCGCGTCCCGGGGATCATCGCGAGGAACGCGCTCAGCAGGACCAGGGAGAAGGGCACGCTTCCGACAGCTGGGGCAAGGGGCTTGGACTTGTCGGCGGGGATGCTGGTGGTGGGTTCCGGCGCGGGTGCGGTGGCGCGTGACATAGGAGGCTCTCTGATTGGGCCGCTTGATGTGTGCGACCTGCATCACACCTGTCGCACGACCTGGCCGCCGCGTTACTGGAGGAGTGGTTCGAGAGGGATCGCGGAAGTTCGCCGACGACTGACGCCTTTGTCAGCGAATATGGAATGGTGATTGATTAAGATATGGATCATGTTGTCCGAGTCGGCCCGACGGGTGAACGCGGCCCATGCGAGACAGCCAGCCTGGGAAACACATATCGAGAGCCTTCGCCGAGCCGGGGTAGACCTCGTCTATGGCGACGACGTCTGGCCGCTGCACGAGCCACGCAGCGCGCCCGGGCGGCCGCTGCCCTGGCAGGCGATCCGCACCAGAATCGAGTCCGCGGCAGGCAGCGCCCGCGACGCGTGAGCATGTGGACCCGGACAGCTTGTCCGGGTCCACATACCGTTTCGGCGGTTTCCCCTGATCTATCCCCCGTGAACTGCGCAGGGATTGGACAGAGGAGCCGCACCCCGAATGAGCCTGTGCCGCAGTCTCCGAGCGTTTGACGCACCCGATGGGCGTCGGTGCTGGTCGCCGATGCGGGACCCCGAGCCTGGTGCTGAGGTACGAATTGTCGCGTTCGTCGGCGAGGATCCGGCGGTCCTGCGATGGTGCGCGTGCCTGAATCTCCCCGCGTTGGAGGCTCAGCGGGCATATGGATCGTTCGGTACGGGCGAATGGGGTCATCTGGCCAGATCGGAGAGCAGATCGTCGACGGTGTGTTCCTCTTCGACGGCTACACCGGCTTCGCGCATTGTGCCAGCGAGGCAGGGGTCCCAATGGGCGGTCGCCGGGGGGCCGGTGAGGCGCCGGCCGTGGCCAGGCTGTGCGACGGCCCGGTAGTCGGCGGCGTGGAAGCGCCACGGCGAGGCGGGGATCCGGCCGAATATCACGTTGCCGATCCGCAGCCCACCCCAATCGAAATCGCCGTGGTAGCGCAGCCTTGCACCCGCCGAGGCCAGCGCTCGGAGCAGGTGCATCACGGCGGCACCGGGCTGGCCATGCGTGCAGATCAATGGGGCGCGGCCGTCGGGCAGTTGGTCTGCGGCGGCGGATACCACAACGGGGTTCTCACAGATGAACACCTCACAGGCAGCCAGCTGTGGCGGCTCGCGGACCAGCTGGCGCAGGGTGAGCACGGCAGGCTGCCCGGCCTCGTGCAGTATGGCCAGCGCCCTGCCGGTGGCGGTCCTTGGGTCACCCGACAGGCCGAGGGTGAGCACCGTGCTGGACACGTCGTCACAGAGCAGGCCTACCGACGCCCACACCTCGCGCCGCCACTCGGCACCGTTGCCGTCCGGCAGGCCGGACATTGCTCGCGCGGCGCCGAGGGCCAGTGTGGCGAGCGGGCGGTCCTGGTCGAGCGCGTGCGCCTCGCCGGCATGTTGCGCGGCGAATCGGCCGAGCGGGTCACCTTGCGCTGGCAGCTGGGTCAAGACCGAGGCCAGGCTGGCCAGTAGCGGGGTCGCCGACTCCGGGGTGCCGGCCAGTCGGCGGACCAGGCCGCTGGCTCGTGCCCGGTACAGCCACTCGGTGAGCTCTGGATGAAGCTCGATCACACCGTGGAGCGGTGCGAACGCGGCCTGCCATCGGCGGTCGAGCTCGGCGGCCGCCTCGGCGCGGTCGGTCACCTCGCCGGTGAGCGCCGTGATGGCGGCGGACAGGCCGTCCGGGCAGGCGCCGGAGCGGCGGACCACCTCGTCCACCGCGGCGAGTGACACGGTGAGTGTGCCGCCCGGCCGTGGACGTCGGCCGAGCAGCAGCTGCACGGCGGACCGCTGCCGCGAGGTGGCGCCGGTCAGAATGACCGGGACGTCCAACGGCTCGCCGCGGGCCATCCGCCGGCGCACCCGGGCCACCAGCCAGGACAGGTCCTCCCCGCCCAACAGCCGCTCGAGCCGCGCCCGATCCGTCACTCCCACAACCCGCCCTGGGGCGCCGCTGTGGCCGCCACCTCGTTTTCCGCGCGCAGCGCCCGGACCGGGCGCTCCACCCGGACGCGCTGCGCGCCGTCCCACTCCCAGTTGGTCACCAGCACGGCCGCCACCCCGTCAGTGCGGGACAGCTGCGAGATGGCCAGCCCGGGCACCTCCGGGTAGCAGCCCCACTCCCGCTCGCTGGTCATCACCACATCCAGGTCGAACGCGGCGAGGAGGCCGAGGTACTTGGCCCGCGCGTTGTCGTCCACGCCGGCGAACGCCTCGTCCAGGGTGACCAGCCGGGGCGCGTGGGGATTGCCGGCCGAGGCGTAGTGCGACGATGCCGCGGCGAACAGCGGCACACTGGCCGCGAGCACCCGCTCACCACCGGAGGCGGGGCCGGCTGCCGGGCGCCACTGGCCGTTCTGCCGCCGCTGGATCACGAACCGGTTCCAGCTTCGATAGTCCAGCGCCTCGGTGAGGTGTTCCAGCCAGGTGCCGGCTGGATCCTTCGCCCGCACCCCGGCGATCTCACTCTGCAGGAACTCGCCGACCGCCGCCCGATCTTCCTCGGCCCAGGCATCGGCGGTCTGGCGCAGCAGCCGCTCCCGAGCCGCCGCCAGGCCAGCCGGGCCGTCCTCCTTCGGCCGCCAGAGCAGCCGCAGCTGCATCCCGGTGCTGGTCGGCCGAGCCTCCAGCTCGGCGTTCATCGCGGCCACCTGCGCCTCAGCCGAGGAGATCAGCTCTTGCAGCGTGCTGGCAACCTCGTTGACCAGGTGGTTCTCCAGGATCTCCCGTTCCCGCTCGGAGAGCAGCCGCTCCCGGTCAGCGACCTCGGCAGTCAGCGCCTCGGCCAGCCCAGGGACGGAGGTACGCCGGCCCTGGAACTCCACCTCGACGACCACGCCCTCGTCGCGCAGGTCGGCCTCGGCCCGGTTGCCGTGCCGGGACAGCGTGTCGTGCAGCGTCTTGAGCTCGGCGTTCACCCGGTGCTGCGCCCGCTCCCAGACGCCGTCGTCGTCGCTGACCTCGGCGAGCTCCTCGTTCACCCTCCTGGCCAGGCGCACCGTGGGATCCGGCGCCCACGCCACGGCCGGGTCGGGCACCTCCAGTTCGGGCAGTGCAACGGAGAGCAGCCCGGTACCGGCGAACCTGCGGAACTCCTCGGTGGCCTCGGCGCGCTCGGCGGTGGCGATGTCGAGCCGCTCGGCGAGCTGCTCGAGGCGGCCCTCGGCGCGGCCCCGCGCCGCGATGGCTTCCTCGGACGCCTGCTCGACGGTGGCATGGGCGGACTCGTTCGTCTCCAGCAGCGTGGCGACCTCGGCGAGTTGTTTCTGCAACTCGGCGACGGCCGCACCGACCGTTGAATGCAGCGTCTGGTAGCGCACCTCGGCGGCGGCCGCCTCGTGGGCTGACCGTTCCGCGCGCTCGGCACGTTCGGTGAGTGCCGTGTCGGCCCGCGCCAGATCCTCGGCGGCGTCGCGGGCGTGCGCCGATGCGGAGCGCCGGGCCGTGATCGCCGGCCACAGCCCGGCCAGCGCGACCCGGTAGTCGGCCAGCGCATCGGCCACCTCGGACAGCTCGGCCGGCTCGGCCGGCAGATCGGCGTCCCGGGCGCCCTCGGCGAGCGCGGCGCTGGCACCTTCCGCAGCGGCGGTGGCGGCGACCACGGCCGTTTGGGCCTGCTCCCGCTTGGCCGCGAACCGGATTACCTCCTCGACCAGCGTGTTGACTTGGGCGTGTGCCTGCCGGAGCGCGGCGTCGCCGGGCAGGGTGGCCAGCTCGTCGGTGAGCGTGGCCGTTCGTTCGACGAGCCGTTGCCGCGCCTCGGCCAGCTCCGCGAGCGCCGCGTCGACCTCGGAGAGCTCCGCCCGCAGCTCGGCCAGCCGCGCCCGCCGGGCCGCCTCGCGGGCACCGCGCCCGATGTAGCCGGCGGCCGGTTTGTGCCAGGCGCCGTCCAGCGGACCGATGCGGAACTGGCCATCTGTACCTACCCAAGCGCCATGATCTTGAGCGCCGAGCCCGATGCTGGACAGCAGGTCGGTGAGGGTCTCGTCGGATACCGCGGCCGCGCGCAGATCGTCCCGGTCGACCGCGGGCCGCAGCACGCTGGTGAGATTGCGCGGCGCCGGCCGACCGGGCCGCAGCACCACGTCGTCCAGCTCTGCCCCGAGCAGCTCGCCGGCCGGGGTCACCCAGGCGTCCAGCACACCGGGTGCCTCCAGCGCCGCCTCGATACCGGCCCGGTCCGGCTCGCTCACGCCGGTGGCGAAGTCGATCAGCTGCCACAGCGGGGCGCCGGGACGATCGGTACGGCGCGCGGTGTCACGGGTGTACGGCGCGGGCGGTGCGGTGTGTTCGCCTCGGTCCAGCCGCTCGATCTCGGTGGCCAGCTCGTCCCGGTGAGCCTGGCTGGACCGCTCGCGCCCAGTTAGTTCGGCGTCCGCCCTGGCCAGCGCGGTGGAGGCGGCCTGGCCTGCCGCGTTCACGGCGCTGCCGGCCGGGTTCGGGCCATCCAGCGTCTCCGCCCACAGCTCGAGCTCGGCCAGCGTGGCGGCAGGGTCGGGCAGCCGCAGCTCAACGGCCCGTTCCAGGTGACCGCGTACCGCTGCGGCCAGCTCGGTGCCGTGTGCGCGCACCGCCGTGTCGGCGTCCGCCCGACGGGTGGCGAGGTCGTTGGCTTCCGCGTCCAGGCTCGCGGTCACCCGGCGCGCCTCGGCCAAGGTTCGGGCGGCGGTGTCCGCATCCGTGAGCAGCCGCCGCAGGTGGCCGATCGCACGCTGCTGCCGGTCGGCCAGGCGCGCGGCGTCCGGGCGCAGCTCGGCCAGGTCCGGGTCCTGGTCGATGGGCTGGTCGATCCGGGAGGCGTGCTCCGCCGCGACCCGGGCCGATCCGGCCAACTCCGTGAGCACCTGCCGTGCGCTGTCCACCTCCGCCGTCGCGGCAGCCAACTGTCGCGTTGCCTCGCCGTGCCGGCGTCCCTGCCGCGCCACGTCGGCCGCCGCCAGCTCTCGTTCGCCGGCCGCTCGGGTGGCGTCCGCGCCGAGCCGTTTCGACTCTGCGGCCGCCAACTCGAGCTCGCGGGCGTTGCGCATCTCCGGGCCCCTGCGCAGCACCTCGTCCCGGGTGGTCAGCCGGCCGCGCTCGGCATCCAGTTCGACGCGCCAGGCTCGCGCTGCCTCGAGCCGGTGGGTGGCGGTGGCCAGCTCGGCCTCGGCAGAGCCGAGCTCGGTGCGAACCCGCTCGTAGGCGCCCTGTGCGCGGCGCGGCCGGTCGGCACGCCGGCGGGTGAAGATCCGGGCGTACCGCCGGTACTGGGTGAGGAAGGAGGTCGCCGCGTCCCTGGCCTCGGTCATCGCGGTCAGGGCGTCCCGGTCATCCTCCAGGCTGCGGAACGCCTCGGCCACGTCCGCGATGACAGCCTGGTCCAGGGGTGGCAGCGCCTGGGTCAACGCGTCAGACAGCGCCTGTTCGCTGGGGCGCTTGGACAGCTGGGGCTGGCGCAGCTGGATGAGCAGATCGACCAGGGCGCCGTAGCGCTGCTCGCCGAGCCCGAACAGCCTCTCGTCGACCGCCCGTCGGTAGTCCCGAGCCCGGTCGTGCACCCTGCCCCGCTCACCCAGTGTGTCGATCAGCCGATCGCGGGTGAGCGCGGTGCCGGTGGCGTCCACCAGCGCGACATCGCGGCCGATCCTGCCGGAGCTGACGAAGAACCAGTGCCGCGCGATGCCCCTGCCGGACACCGCCTTCAACCCGCAGCCCAACGTGCAAAACTCCGGCTGGCCGTGTTCGTCGACCCGGCCGAACTCGAGCCAGGTGTAGCCGAGCCGCTCCGGGTAGGGGTGGTCGCCGCCGAGCAGCAGGTTCCACTCCATGCGCTTGCGTGGGTCGGCGTCCGGCTCCACCCGGTGCGGCTTGAGGTCGCCGTCCAGCAGGAACGGCAGGGTGAGGGCGAGAACCTTGGACTTGCCGGTGCCGTTGTTGCCGCGCAGCAGCAGTCGGCCGTCGCGGAACCAGAACTCCTCGGCGTCGTAATAGAACAGGTCGACCAGGCCGGCGCGCAGCGGCTGCCAGCGTGCCAACACCGGCTCGGGAAGCGTCACGGCCGTCATACCGGACCCCCGATCGTCGGCTCGGCCAGCGCGTAGCGGGCCAGCGCGGGTAGGCCCTGGACCTGCCGCGCGTCGGTCCGGGTGACCAGCCGCAGGGCCGTCAACCGGCTGAGGGCGCGCCGCGTCAGCTCGACCTCAGCTCCCGGCTCCGCGGCGTCGCGGCGCCAGTAGCCCCGGTGTTGGCTGGCCTGCTCGCGCACGTATTCGTGCAGCTCGTCGAGGGTGAGTGGGCGGTCGAGATGCCGCGCCAGGTGCTCGGCGAGTAGCAATGTGACGTGCCCCTCCGTGCCGCTCTCCGGCATCCGCACGTCGGTCAGGTCGTCGAACGGGTCGACCATCGCGATGCCCTCGGCGCGGACCTCGGCGACCAGACCGGTGAGCTCGGTGATCCGGGCGGTGATCGCGGCGCGCTGGCTGGTCAGATAGCCGCGCTCCTCGTCGTCCAGCTCGTCGTAGTACAGCACCGGCTCGTCCAACAGCCGGCGGGTCAGCTGGTGGCGGATCTGCTGATTGCGCAGGTCGGCGGTGGTCGGTGGGATCTGGTAGACCAGTGCGGCGAGCCGCGCTTCGAAACCGCGTTCGCTGACCGTGGACGGCCCCCTCGGCGCCGCGAGCAGGCTGGCCAGCACCCGGCGTTCCACGTCGTAGAGCGCGTCCCCGGTGTCCTTGACGAAGGCGTCCTCGTCGCCGGCGACCCGGCGCAGCACGCCGAGGTCGAGCAGCAGCCGGACCACCGCGACCAGGTCGGCCCGCTCATCCCGGCCTGCCAAGGTGAAGGTGAGGCCGGCGTTCGTCAGTTCGGGATCCGCCGCGCCGAGCACCACCTGCTCGGCGAGCCGGCCCAGGGTGACTTGCAGCTCGGCTCGTTCCAGCGCGGCCAGCGCCAGACAGGTCAGCACGTAGCGGCGCCGGCCGAACGGCTGCTTGGACGTAACGTCCCTGGCCGGATGGGTGGCGTCCGAGGTGCCGGCGGCCTGCTTGACCAGGCGGGCCACCTCGCTGTCCACGTGCAGCCGCCACCCGGTGTTGCGGTCGAACCATTGGCGCAGCTCGGCGGCGTGCCGGCGGATGAGCGGGAACGATTCGTCGGTGGCGCGCAACAGCGGGCGGCGCAGCAGGGCACGGGCCGCACGCCTGAGCTCGTCCGCGCGCGACTCGGCCAGCGCATCGCCGAACGCGGTACGACCAATCATGCGCTGGCCTCCCAGGGCTGCGCCTCGGTCAGGTCGACGATCTCGATCAGGTGGTCCGGGCCCCGGAACACACCATCCGGGGTACGGATCTCGGCTCGTTGGTGATCGGGGAGCACGGTGAGCACCACCATGAGGCTGCCATCCGAGGTGGTGGTCTCCACCGTGCTGGCGCCCGGGGCGCGAGCGGCCAGAGCGTCCCCGAGTAGCGCCAGGAACAGCTTGAACGGCGCCGGATCGAGTTCGCCGAGGTCCGAGAGCCGAGTGGGACGGGTGGTGGTCAACGCCGCACGGGCCGCCACCGTCTCCGCCGCTTCGCGGGCCGCCAGCTCTGCCAGATAGCGGCGTTGCTCGGAGCGGTCCACCACTCGGTTGGGCTTGCCTCGACGCTCGTAGCTGCCGGTCTTACGCAGCCTCGGGCTGATCTCCACCGGCGGCGCGTCCGGCCACGGGGTGCTCGCGGGCACCTGGTTATCCTCCGCCGCCACCAGGTGCCGGGACGCGGACAGCCCGAACGCCGCCCGCCACAACCGGTGCAAATCCGGCTCGCTGGGCGCCTGGGCGAACCAGCGCGCCAAGTCGCGGAAGTCCGCTGATCGGTCGGACCGGCCAGCGCGGCGCTCGTTCAGCGTGGCGACGACCTGAAGCAGCGCGGGGATGGCCGCGCGGGCCTGCGCGCGCAGCAGCTTGGCCTGGCTCGGGTGATGGGGTTGGCTGAGGAACCAGCCGAGGAAGCCGTCCCACCGGTCCTGCCACAGCCGGCGCCCGCGTTCCAGCTCCCGCCGCCTCGGGTCGGTGCCGTCCTGCTCGCCGTCGTTCTGATCGCCGCCAGGCGCGGCGTCCTCTGCCTCCCGCCTGGCGGCCATGTCCAACAGCCTCGCCACGCCGGCCCGCTCCACCGATTCGATCAGCCTGGCGATCTCCGAACCGGTGCTGACCAGGTCCTTGATGAACCGTTGCAGGTAGTCGATCAACCGATCCTTGTAGGCCCGGAACGCGTCCACGTCGGCATCGTGCAGGTCGATGGTGCGCTGCAGCGAGCCCATGAACGCCTGTGCATTGCTGGCCAGGTCGGTGAACCGGTCTACCAGGCCGCGCAGCAGAAGGTGCACCTTGGCGTGGTCAGGATCGGCCTGCGTGGCGAGCTCGAGCAGCGCACGCAGCTGGGTGGCAATATCGGCGAGCGCCACCGCCTGCAGGGCGCCCCGGCGGCCGAGCGCCTCGTCGTACTTTGTCAGAGCCTCCTCGACCGCCTCGCCGCGCTTGGTCAACTGGTAGAGGAAACGTGCCCGGTGGAAGTCCTCAACCGTGGTGACCCGGCTGGTGTCGGGGTCGGCGCGCAGGTTGCCCCACTCGACGAGGCTGGTGAGCGCGTCGGTGACGCTGGACAGCTCATATGTGTCACCGGCGATGTCCTGATGCACGTCCTCTGGCCGCAAGTGCACCGTGAACCGTCGCTTGGCCTGCACGAACACCGCCATCACGGCCCGGTAGAGAGGTGCGTTCGGCGCCGTCAGATAGCTGAACGGAGTAAGATCGCTCACGGCCCTCCCCCACCGGATCCATTGGTCGAGCGCCGAGCCTAAAGCCTGGCCCCGACAGCTCTTCGGACGCGGGGCGGCGTGCCTACCGCGCCGGGCCGCGCACCCTCTCGACTGGCCGGCCGCCCGCACACCGTCTCCTGTCGCCGCACATCTACTGCAGCGAGTGTGCGGCGCCCAAAGAGGGTGTGCGGCGCCCTGACAGTTAGCCCGACCAGCTCGTATCAGTCGGAGAGCGGGAGTTTGGCGTGGAGGGAGGTGCCCGCGCCGGCCGGACTGTGGACGGTGATGGTGCCGCCGAGTGCTTCGACACGATCCCTCAGCCCGATGAGGCCGGAGCCCCGGGCCGGGTCAGCCTCGCCGGTCCCGTCGTCACGGACGTGGAGGTGAAGGACCTGGCCGGAGGTCTCCCCGCTGACCTGGACTAGCGACGCGTGCGCGTGCTTGGCCGCGTTCGTGAGCGCTTCGGAGACCACGTAGTAGGCGGCGACCTCGACCCGCTCCGGCAGTCGGGTGTCAGTGTGCATGTCGATCTGGACCGGGACAGTACTGCGGCGCGCAAGCGTCTTCAGCGCTGGGGCGAGGCCACCCTCGGAAAGGATCGCGGGATGTATGCCACGGGCCATCTCTCGCAGGTCATCCGTCACGCTCACCAGCCCCTCGGCCACGTTTGTCAGCTTGTCCTCGAGGTCGCCGAGCCCTGGCGGGACCGCCGTCTGCGCGGCTCGCAGCGCGAGTGCGAGTGAGATCAGCCGCTGCTGGGCGCCGTCGTGCAGGTCGCGTTCGATCCGTCGGCGGGTTTCGTCCGCGGTGGCCACGACGCGGGCCCGGGACGCGGTGAGCTCCGCGAGGTTCTCGGCGTTTGAGATCGCGGTACCGACAAGTTCGGTAAACGACGCCAGGCGCGCCTCGGTGTCCGGGGCCAGCGGCTGCGCATCGACCGAGCCGGCGATCAGGACGCCCCAGACGCAACCCTGGACGATGATGGGTGTCCCGACCGCTGAGCGGAAGTCGGCCTCGCGGGCGGCCTCACCATTCGCGCCGGAGGCGTCGTCGTAGCTGTCCATCCGGGCCGGGCGGCTGGTCCGCGCGACGATCGTGGTGAGGTTGTTCCCGCCGAGCCTTAATCGCGTGTCGACGGACAAGCAGCCGCCAGTCTTGCTCCAGCCAGCGACGACGCTCACCGTATCGTCGGACTCGTAGCGGCTCATCGTCGTTTGGCCGGCCTGATGCAGCTGTCCGGCCTCCTCGGTGACCGCCGCGAACAGCTCCTCCGGGGGCGCCCCTCGGGCCACGAGTGTGGCGACCCGCCGGAGCGCTGTCTGCTCAGCGGCGAGCCGGGTGAGCCCAGCGCGGCTCTCGGCGTTCGAGATCGCCGTCGCCAGCAGGTCGGTGAAGGAGGCGAGGCGCGCCTCGATGTCCGGCGGCGGCGGTCGCCTCAGGTTCGATCCGGTGAGCATCACTCCCCAGATACGGCCGCCGACGGTGATCGGCACCCCGACCGCTGAGCGGATGCCGTGCGCCCGAGCATCAGCTGCGAGAGGCCCGGAGGCACCGGCAATGTCGTCCATCCGGGCCGGACGGCCGGTCCGGATGGCGAGTTTGGTCAGCTCCCCAGCCAGGGGCCACCGGCTGCCAACGGGGATGTGCTCGCCGGCCTTGCTCCAGCCGGCCATGGAGGTGAGCCAATCGTCGGAGTCATAACGGGCCATCCGCGCGAAATCGGCCCCCACCAGTTGCCCCACCTCCTCGGTGACCGCCGCGAACAGCTCATCCGCCGGGGCCCCCTGCGCCACCAGCGTCGCGACCCGCCGCAAAGCCGCATCGACCCGCCCGGACGCGGCCTGCTCCTCCGCGAGCCGGGCGAACTCGCCGATCAGGATCGCGACCGCGGACCCGGCGACGATGTAGGCGACCAGCGAGACCAGGTTTGGCTCCAGGTCAATGCCCAGGTTTTCCGAGGGGGGACCGAAGAAGACCACTCG